>JAAXIK010000177.1 GCA_012270385.1 Rubripirellula sp.
GAACCTAAAACGGTTAGATTAACACGGTGGGTGGGTTCGGACTGCCCTTCAAGTAGATGCCTTGGTTTGGTTAGCAGAATGCTCGTATCCAACTCACTGGACTTGAAGTTCAAGCCTTCTATTCGAAACGCCGCTTGATCAATATCCTGCTCATCGGATACCGCGGCAATCACATCAATCGTAGGCTGTGCAATCAACCCTGGAATTGCCGTACTACCGATATGCTCAATTTCAGCCAACCATCCTTCACAAGCATACAACAAACTACTCCTTGTCTGCGCATACTCTTGTCGCCAAGAAGGATCATAATGCATCAGTCTTACAGGAGATCTATCAAGGTTCGACACTAAAAACCCTCGCTTTGCGATGAGACCAAGTCTTAATGGAAGAGTACGGGTGGGTATGATCGGGAGCAAATCAATCTGCCTTCGATTTGCATTTTAGATAGCCCTTAAAATTGATTTCGATCATGACAAGACCGTCACTCTGGGCGTTCAAACGCTTCACCCCAGGTAAACCAACGCATGAATACCTTCAGAACCCTCGTGTTTACAGGACGCTAGCATGATTAACCTCCGTCAACCGTACGAGAATCACCATCGGTTTCCATCGCGTAAAATGACCTGAAGGCAAAAAATGTTCCCGTGAACCGCTCAAGACGCTATGATTCACGGGAGAGAATCGTTCACAGACCGCTGCCCTAACATACTTTTTTGTAACCACCCTCTAAAACACCTCAATGCTGCGGTTCATCCCAAGTCTATTCGCCTCGATGAGTCTAGAGCGGAAATGCCTGCTCTTTTTTGGCTCAGCATTGATGGTCCTTATGTTTGGTGCTTTCCTAGTTGTGGAAAAGCTGGGACTCTAATTGGGGACGAATACGACACGCACCCGAGCTCGTGACTTCAGTGCTGCGGAGGTACTGCGAATTCACTCCGATGCAACATGGTCGAGCGGACAGCAAGATGAAGAGGTGACTTCGAAGCGAGAAACACTAGGCGCGTTAAGAGAAGTACTGCTGGATGACAATCTCGAAATAGCTACCGAGTACGAGATTCTGGCGTTGGATGATGGAAAGCGATTTCAACAGCTTCCAGCGAATTTTACAGAAGAACCCACTGAAGTTGCACTGCTTGAAAAGCTACAGAAGGACTATCGATCGCGACTCGCGGATCGAATCGAGGTGGATCGCCCAGATGTTAGTCGCCCTCTCGATCTCGCAGAAAATGAGCCCATGAGTCAAATTGGGCCAAGCCTGGCCTCTCCACTTTACTCAGAGGAAGGCCCGATTGATGGTCGCTACATTTACTACACTCCCATTTTCTTCACTCTGGAATGCATGGCGTGTCACACCTCCTCTGAAACCCTAACCATTGACTCCAGTGCAGACCCATTTCAGTTAGCATCTCAATTTCCATTCAGGGTCTTTAAGGTCACGATGCCCTACAAACAGACCCATGATCAAACCACCGCGATTCGCGCGATCGTGGTGGCACTGGGTATGCTGATTGTAGCTGTCACACTATTTGTTCTTCACGCGATCGTCCGGTACCTCGTCCTGTATCCGATGTACCATCTTCGTGATGTGAGTGATGCCATCACTCATGGAAACACAAATCTTCGTGCCGCTATCGAAACCGAAGATGAATTTCGGGAGTTAGCGGATGCATTTAATCGAATGCTGAGGCATCTGACTGAAACACAAACAGAGATTGAGCATGTAAATACTGAATTGGATGCGAGAGTCGATCAGCTCGCGCAACTCAATCTCCAGCTTTATGAGGCGAACAGATTAAAAAGTGATTTCTTGGCAAACATGAGCCATGAACTTCGTACTCCCCTCAACAGTATCATCGGATTTTCTGAAGTCTTGCAAGGCATTGACGCTCTAACGGGCAAGCAGCGACGTTATGCGTCAAATATTCAAAAGAGTGGACGATTACTGTTAGAAATGATCAATGACATTCTTGATCTAGCTAAAGTAGAAGCAGGTAAGATGGAGATCAAATGCACGGAGTTTGATCTGAGGCGACTTGTCTCTGCTCAATGTGACATGCTCCATTCATTATCTGAAGATAAGAATATTTCTCTTTCTTTTGAAATGGCCAAGGATCTGCCGATGGCCTCTCAAGATCCCAATAAGCTGGGCCAGATCGTCAATAACCTATTAAGTAATGCCATTAAGTTTACACCTGAAGGTGGAATGATCACCGTTGAAGTATCTGACCTAAGAGATGGTCGTTTTCAACTGCTTGTACGTGATACTGGTGTAGGTATCGCAGAAGAAGATCAGCCCATTATCTTCCAAAAATTTCGGCAAAGCCGAAAGGTTCTGGACGGAGAAGGCCTAACAAGAGAATTCGCTGGCACGGGTCTGGGACTATCCATTGTAAAAGAAATCGCCATCCTTCTTGGTGGAACCGTTAACTTTGAGAGCGAACTGGGCAGAGGTAGTTCTTTTTGGGTAACACTCCCTTGGAGGTATCAACCTCACAACCACTCCGAAACATTGAACAACCCTTGAGTCAGTTTAAGCTTTTCCGAATTTGATTTGACGACCCTTCCAGTACCCGAAAGAATATCGGCCCAGCCGGTGCATCAGTAATCCCCAATCCAATTGAGTTAAAATTTCTAAAATGAAACAACGATCATTCAATCTCATCGCACTTGTCGCGATTTTTTCTATCGGTGGAATCCTCAACGGAAACATTCAAGCAGAGACTCGCCCTCCAAACATTGTTGTGATCATGGCCGATGACCTCGGCTACGGCGATTTATCCTGCTACGGTGCCACAGCACTCGAGACACCTAACATAGATCGCCTCGCCGCAGAGGGTCAAAAGTTCACCAGTGGTTATTGCAGTGCCTCGACCTGTACCCCAACCCGTTATTCATTCCTCACCGGCACCTATGCCTTTCGCAAGAAAGGTACTGGTATTGCCCCACCGAATAGCCCCGCTCTCATTCAGCCGGGAACCCCCACCATCGCATCCATTCTGCGGACGTCAGGATACAAGACTGCAGTCATCGGAAAATGGCATCTCGGTCTTGGATCTGAGATGCCTGACTGGAACGGCCTATTGAAACCTGGTCCTCTTGAAATTGGGTTTGATCGATGCCTGTTGTTGCCAACTACTAATGACCGAGTTCCGCAAGTCTATGTAGAAAACCATCGTGTCTTGAACCTAGATCCTGCGGATCCACTCTGGGTGGGTAAGAAGAAACCTAGTCCGGATCACCCCACCGGACTTACTCATCGTGACACCTTGAAAATGGACTGGTCACACGGCCATAACTCAACCATTCACAACGGAATAAGCCGAATTGGATTCTACACCGGGGGTCACGCCGCGAGATTCCGAGATGAAGACTTGTCGGATAGGTGGGTGGAGGAGTCCATCAAGTGGATTGAATCCAATCGTGATCATCCATTTTTTCTTTTCTTCTCCTCACATGATCTGCATGTACCACGTATCGTCCACGAGCGATTTCAGGGTGCCACGAAACTAGGTCCAAGGGGTGATGCGATCGTTGAATTAGATTGGTGCGTTGGTGAACTCACCAAAACACTTGATCGCCTAAAACTTTCAGAAAATACCTTGGTTGTATTTTGCAGTGATAATGGCCCCGTCATGGACGATGGCTACAAAGATGACGCCATCGAGAAACAGGGAAAGCATCAACCTGCCGGACCTTATCAAGGTGGAAAATACAATGTCTACGAGGGAGGAACTCGCACCCCCTTTATCACACGTTGGACTGGAAAGATCGCCCCGGGTGTCTCCGATGAAATGGTATGCACCATCGACTTAGCAGCCAGCTGTGCAACGTTAGCAGGAGCATCACTTCCAAACAATGCTTGCCTAGACAGTTTCGATGTTTCGGATGCCCTATGTGGTAAAGAAAAGGCCTCAGGACGCGACCACCTGGTTCAGCAAGACAATGGGCAGGGTGGAAACTACGGACTGCGTGTGGGCGACTGGAAATTGCTCCGGCACGATTCCAAGAAAACAAAAAATACGGGTTTAAGGCTGCAGGGTCGTCCGGTTAGCAGATACATGCTGTTCAACCTCGCAACTGATCCAAGTGAACAGCATGATGTGATTGCAGAAAATGAAGAAATTGCAAATCAGCTAAAGCAACAACTTCAGGATCTTATCGCCGCAGGCAGAAGTCGTCCGTAGTCTTCCCATGCACTGATTATCGGCTGGAACAAGATTTCTAACACGACTTCCAAAATCAAGAGCACGCGAAATCCATTCGCGTGCTCCTTTATTTCATGGGAGTGTTAGTGCGAAAGAAGACGAATATCTTTAAATTCTGTCCACATTGGCTTACCCGCGTGTAATTGAAGTGCAAGAATCCCTTCGCTGAAAGCTTTCTCGGGATGCTGATCGTCAAAATCTAACACAAGTTTACCATTGAGATAGTGCTGAATGTGGGAACCCTTTGCGATGATGATCACATCATTCCACTCATCTACCTTCATCAACTCTTTGAAATCCTCTGCACTAATCAAGTCATTACGAAGCACCTTCTTGCCATCGGCCTTCCAAACGGCTTGCTCTCCCACGAGACAAATCCGACCACGGGTTCCTTTCTCGTCATAAATGAATGATGGAACATTTGGAAAATCTTCCTCATTCCTGATTTCGTGCTGGTAGCCTCCAACAACCCAAGGGTTCGAGGCTTTCTTGCCTTCAGTGATATGCTTGGAACGATATTGAATACCAGAGTTATTCGTTGCACTACAACGGAAGGAAAGACGCAATTCAAAATCGGTTAGTTTTCCACCCTTCCAAATCAGAAACGTGTTCCCTTTGGCAGGATTGTCAGGTGTTGTTTCGCCGTGAATTACCCCATCTTTCACTGACCACATGGTTGGATCTCCATCCCAACCCTTTAAATTCTTTCCATTGAAAATAACCTTGGATTCTGATGACTCCGCGGGGGCTTTCAGTGATAACTCTTCAGCAAAGCCAAAGCCCGCGACCAGAGTAAGTGAGGCGATTGTCAATGTTCGAATCATGTAGCACACTCCTAATTAAAATTATTTTTCACTTTGGATGCTTTGTTGAAGCGGACAGTATGATCCATCCTGAGTAACAACTCAAATACAAGCCATCAAAATAGTTTTTCTATCCTGTTATCAGTATGACTGATCATGCGCATATTGGTTTTTGCAACGATTAAAAATTACCCGAAACTTAATTCCAATGACGTGCGACGATCAGATCTGTTCACTGCAGCGTAAATCGAGGCGGTTGGACTTCACTCCAACCCTAACGTCTTCATACCTTGCTCGAAAATCACATCCACAGGAATCTTCTTTTGCTCCAATAAATTAAGCTCATTGGCCAACTGCTCGCCTATGACCCCTTTATCTTTAACGAGGCTCGCAGCTTCCGAATAATCACCATCCCCCTGAATGGTCAAAAGCTTTCTGGATAGTGCCTCGGTGGCTTCTCCAAAGCGTTCCATATTGACGCGGTACTTCCCATCAGTCTGCCTCTCGAAAGCACCAAATTCACTGAAGAAATTGAAGCGAATCATGTTTGCTTTACCGTGAGCACTGGAAGCACCGAACCTGACACTTCTGAAGATTCCTGCCATGAAGGTCACATAGAAATCAGCAAGATCGGCATCAATTTCTCCACGATCATGCAATTGCTGAATCATAAACAGACCAAGAATATCTGCCTTACCTTCCTCAATCGCTCCCGAATGTTCTTTCAGCGCTTTCCGAACACTCCCCCGACCATTAATTGTATTTTTGATACCCAGACCATGGGCAACTTCGTGGAACATTGTGTTGCTGAAAAATGCGTCAAAAGTGACGTGCTGACGCTGATCGTCCGCGATCAATTCATCTGCAATGGGTAGTAGAATTTTTTCAAACTTAGCCTGCATTGCATTCTTCAACTGCAATCGTCGCGTTCCTTTCTGTAATTGCACTTCCTCATCATTGGGAAGGTTGATTGCAATCGTCTTGGACCCAGAATTACAGTCTCCCGCATAATAGATCACATCGTAAGCGTTCAAATCTGTATCCGTTCCTGGCTTTTCAGAGCGATACGCTTCAGGGACTGGAAGGGAAGACTGCAGTACGGGTAAAAACTTTGAGTATCGAGCTAGCTTCTGACTCCATGCCTTATCTTTCAATAGGATGTAACACGTATGTGCAGCTTTGTAACCAAATAACTTATCTTCATAAGTTTCTATGGGTCCTATCACCACATCGATCGTATTATTTTTCATATCCAACCAGGCAAGATCACTAGGTTGATAATCATCCGTAAGCAAGGCGTCAGCTCGAAGTCTCAGATATCGAGCTAATCCCGTATCTTCAGCAAGCTCCGCTGCACTCAAAAGGAGTTCAGATGCTTTTTGCATTTCATCCTTAAACTGGAGTCGGTAAGGCACAGATTTGAGCTTGCCATCCTCATCGCGACGCAGAAAGGTATAGAGATCGGCTTTTCCAGCCAGGTCAGCAGATTCAAATTCTTTGCGGGTCATATTGGAGGGATAAAAATTTGCGCCCAGCGGCTTATCCCCAAACGATTTGAGAAAAGGTCGGTTCCCATCTAACCTGTCCCATGGACCGTAGTTAATAATCGTGAATTGCGTTGCGTCGGGATTCGACACACTCGCCAGCAACGCATCTCGGTCACCGTATGCTTGATACCAGAAACACCGATCCATTATCTCAGCGGCCTGAAAAAGAAAAGGCAGCATCTTCTTCTGATTAGTGGATAGCTTGGAAAGATCCGCAGTCAGTTTGACTGGCACGTACTGATTCACTTTCGCTGTTAGATCCAGCACCGGTTCTTGGCAACGCGAGGTTGAGGATAGCAAACAAAAAAACAATAGAAAGATAACCGGTCGCTTTGGTTGGTTGATCAAGTCTTTAACGTTTGCCAACATGTTTGTTTTAATCCTCTAATTCAAATAAAATGTGGATCAGGGTGCAGAGCTTTGCGCGATGATCACGGGAAAACACAAACCGACACTAACAGATTTTGTATTCGGTGGATTTACAAATTCACTGAACCTAGGAAAACCTCTTATTCACTATGTCCTGTCCTGTTCTATATTCTATTCCAACACCTCGTTAAGAATTCTAAATTTCTCCCATCAATAGTGAGGTACTTGGGATAAATGCACGTCCTCAACGACCTCATTTCAGTCAACCGCGAAAAATATTTTGCAGCTGAACTCTAATTTCAATACCAAGGCAATCAGCATGGAACTTCTGAGCGAAATTGAGAGACCGATGTTTTTCCATTTATTGAACAGGATCGAGCACACTCGAAGGGTCGATTACCCCATCCGCTTCTTCGCTGCTCTAACTCTGATGGCCTTGTTCAATATTTCTGTTAGTTGCCAACTTGAAGCACAGGAGAAGGAACGTCCAAACATTCTCTGGATCTTCGCCGAAGACACTTCCCCTTGGATGGGCTGTTATGGAGATCCAATCAATTCGGGAAAAACCCCCAACATTGACTCCTTAGCCAATAAGGGCATCCGTTTTTCAAGAGCGTTTCTCCCCGCACCAGTTTGTTCGGCTTGCAGATCGGCCTTGATGGCTGGCCAAAATCAAATTCGTATTAATGCGCACGAACACCGATCCTCCCGTGGCCCTGTACAGATTCATTTACCAGATCACATTGAACTCCTGCCGCAATTGCTAAAGAAGTCTGGCTATTTCACCTTCAATGCCGGCAAGACGGATTACAACTTCCAATGGAATCAGGACGAAGTCTATTCGTTGCTCAGGAACTCGCGCCAAGATGTTCCATGGTCGGAAATCAAGAATCATCAGCCTTTCTTTGGTCAGATTCAAACCGCCGGCGGAAAGAATAATACGGTTAAATTTCCTTCGGATAGAAAAACAGACCCCTCAAGCGTTACCGTCCCGCCAGAGTACCCTCAGAACCCACTGTATCGAGAAGTAGTAGCTCAGCATTATGATGCCATTCGCAAAGATGACGACTTTATCGGGACAATACTCAACAACCTAGAAAAGAACGGATTGGCAAAAAACACCATCGTTGTCTACTTCTCTGACCACGGCGCCAATAATCTGGTTAGGCATAAGCAAATGCCAACGGAAGGCGGTTTACATGTCCCATTTATTATTTGCGGACCTGATCCTCATGTACCTGCATCCTCGGTGAGAGACGACCTCGTTAATCTACTAGATCTGTCAGCGACCACTCTTCATTGGGCTGGCATAGAAATTCCAAGATGGCACGAAGGACAAAATCTGTTTGCCGAAAAACTCGTTCCACGTAATGAGGTTTTCGCCGCCAAGGATCGACTCGACCATACGATTGATCGTGTTCGAAGCGTTCGCAGCAGTCGGTATCGCTATACCCGTAACTTCAAAACGGATCGGATTCTATTACAGCCCCAGTATCGCGATTCCAAGGACTACGTGATCAACCTCCGGCAACTGTACTCCAGTGGAAAATTATCAGAACCGCTGAAAGATATTTATTTTGGAGAGCGACCAGCTGAAGAATTCTACGATGTTCAGGCAGATCCTAGTCAGCTGAATAATCTTGCAACCGATCCAGCTCATCACAAAGAACTTGAACGTCATCGACAGCTACTTGATGAGTGGATCGCAAAAGGTGACGCAGGAATTACCGAAGAACCTCTGGATGAGCTGCGATATCAAGCGAACGGACATAAATGGGGAGAAGGAGTAAATCCAGAGTATGAGATCGTCAGAAAGGATTCCGATGGTGATGGGCTTTCAGATGATTGGGAACGTATCAACTCTCGAGATCCCCAAGACAGGCGCTTGATGTTCTTGTTTAACTGTGGTGGGTGGCAGACCGATGGCTGGACTGGCGAGACAAAACTTGGAAATATCTGTGGTTACCTTGGATCTTTGGAGTTTGAATTAGCTGATGGAGAAGGCATTCTTCGTCGTGAGAACCTCAATATCAGCGGAGATCACTATCCCAAAGCTTGGACGATTCGTGCCAAAGTCTCCCAGAAAACAAATGTGCAAATTGATGCCTTACTTTTAGATGGCACCAAGTTGCCCATGGCATCCACTCTCATTGAAGCAGGCAATCAAAAGCCAATTACTATCGCTTGCTCACCCTTGGATCAAACAGCAAGCCCATTGGTTGGATTGGAACTTCAGCTCCGAGCGGACCCTAAGACTCGTGTGGAAATCGATTCATTGGTTGCTGACTGACTTGGGTTGCAGTCGGCCCGCACGCGGCCTGAGTCGGTGGAAAACAAGACACCCCCCTGCAGAGCAACTCGAACGATTCATCACAGAGGGGAAGGGGCGAACATTTTTAACCCAAGCAGCAGGTTAAAGGTGATTTTCACACCACAATTAGAAAGGTGATTGTCAGGTCAAAACGAAAGCACATAATCATTGGCCGGATTCGAGAAGAACTACGTGGTACGAGATCTCGATGGTACCTCTGTGATTAACAAGGAAGTGCTGCCGGTCCTCTCAGAGAGCAGTCGAATCAATCTGCTCTTATTTTTCGATCTAGATGAAAACTTCCGCTCGGTCAGATGAACATTCCTAGACATACATTCCTTTTCACGCTTTGCATCGCATCCGCTGCTTTCGCACCGATGACCACTTCGGCAATGAAGATCATCAAGAAAGGTGATTCCGTCGGTATTTTTTACGTGACAAAAATCGCTGGAGCAGAGACAGACGGCGTCAAACCAGGGCAAAGACTGTGTTATCGATGCCGCTATGGCTCGCGGCCGATGGTGATGGTTTTCGCCCGCAAAATGGGTCAACCTTTAGGGGATTTGGTTCGTTATCTTGATCAAACGATCTCTGAGAACAAGAGTGCAAAAGTCAAAGGATTAGTGACTTTACTTGGGGATGACCAAGAGATTCTTAAGCAATCTGCAACTCAACTGCTCGAAGATACTCGAGCAAAAGACATCCCGCTGGCAATCGCTACGGAGATGGGTGTTCGAGCGAATCAGTATGAACTTCCCGAGGGTGCCGAGGTGACGATTGTGGTCGCCAAAGACAGTCGAGTTTTGCACACTCTAGTCTACGACGTGGACAAAATAGATCTCGAAGCGGTTCAAGCTGAGGTACAGGCAATCGTTCAGTCGAAATCAGGACGCGTACGATCACGTTAACGTGCTCTTTGAACGCGAAATCGCTAGATTTATCAATCCGCACTGAGTAGATCCAGACTCCCATTGGTCGCCAATGTACTTCCGAAGGTTAGCGAATTGAGTCCTGATATTGCTAATTTTGCTACATCAAGGTGTTGAGAATCCAATCGATTGGGATACGCTGAGACTCTCGGCCCAAGTTGTTCTGGCAAGCGTTCATCCGTGGCAGGGACTGGGAAATGGATTACCCATGATTGAGTTCCAGGTCCGAATTCATATTCCATCTGCGTTTTTTATCTTCAAGCCGCTCTGAATCATGAATCCATCTCTATCAGAACGTTGGGCGGCGACCGTACTGAAGAGACGGGTTTTCATCCTACTTGGATGGTTAGCCGCCACCATTGCGATTCGGATGTTGGCACCCACGTGGAACGAAATCGCCTTCGATGGCGATTTTGAATACTTACCCGCGGAGATGAATAGTGTTGCAGGTGGGAAACTACTCGATGAAGCTTTTCCAGAAGTCCGCAGCCGCAGCCAATTGGTAATTGTTCTGGGTCGAGAAAATGAAAAGCTAACAAAGGAAGATGAAATTGTCTCCCTTGATTTACTCAGAAGGCTTCACCATCGCTTCGGTGAAATCTGTTGGCAACGAGCAATTGATCTTGGTTACCAAGGTGGCTCAACCGAGGATAATCATACGGAAAAGTGGATATCACTCGCGAAGGAATCATTTGACCGAGCAATTGATGCGGACGAGAATTTCTATGCTCGAGTGGGGGAACTCCTTCCTGAAGCTTCCCCAAATATTCAAGAACCCAGAATGGCAATTGCCTATTACGATCGAGGTAGCTTGCTCGAAAGCATGGGGGATGCCGATGACTTGGTTGGCAGTGATTTCGAATCCGCATTGGTTCTGTATCCTGACATTGCAGCGGTTGCTCCCAAGATTGAGGAACGCAGCCTCGATGTTTGGGAATCTGCGCTCGAATTGGTCTCGTATGATGACTCATTAATAGGAACGAGCCTGAGCCACCCAAATGCCCGGCTGTTGGTTTTACAGCTATCCAGTGAACTTGCAGCTACAAGCAACATTGCGATCATCGAAGCAATGGAAGAAATGCTCGAGAATGTCCGAGCCTACAGCATGCAGTACACCACTCCAGGCCTTCAACTTCGCATGACAGGCTCTGCTGCGATTGGTGGTGAAACACTCCTCGCATCCCGTGATGCGATTCGTTATACCGAGTGGATCACAGTGACAATGATCCTGATCATCCTGACGTCGGTATACCGTGCACCTCTCCTCGTCGCTATCCCGATGATATCGATTGCTTTCGCTGTTATTTTTTCCACCTCCTTGGTGGCACTTCTTACTCAATGGTCCGTAAACGAAATCATTCCCGGGCTTGATCTGAGAATTTTTACGACGAGCCGAATCTTTGTAGTCGTTATCCTGTTCGGCGCGGGCACCGACTATTGTCTCTTCTTGATTGCCCGCCTGAGGGAAGAGGCCATGCGATTGCCTTGGAATGAAGCATGTCGTACCTCGCTTCGCGAAGTGATGAGCGCCCTGACAGGTAGCGCTCTCACCACTATCGTTGGGCTGGGGATGCTATGGATCGCCAGCTATGGAAAATTCCACTACACGGGTCCAATTATTGCGATTTGTTTATTGGTTGGATTGCTGATTTGCACCACCCTAACGCCAGCATTGATTTACGTCATTGGCCCGAAAGTCTTTTGGCCTGCAAAAGTTTCCCCGGAATCACTTCAACCTCGTGTGGGTTTCTTTCGATCACCCACGGGATCCGTATCTCCTGCAAATGGATTCTGGAGTTGGATCGCGCTCACTCTTACGAGACATCCTATCACTACCCTTGGAATCGGGATCGGGCTGCTGATTGTCCCGGCATGGCACGGTATCCAGAATGAACAGAACGTTACTTACGATCTAAGCAGTCAGTTAGACAAAGCTTCAGAGAGTCGACGTGGTCAGTCTCTCTTATCCAAGCATTTTGACATTGGGAAAATCAACCCCGTGACCATATTACTCCTGCGACCGGAGGAAGAAGATCCAAAGGTATTCGAAGAAGAAATCCGCGACCTTGGTGAATCTTTATACGCTGTCGAAGGCGTGGCGACGGTCAGATCCGCTGATGATCCCTTGGGAGATTTCCCACCCGATCGAAACATGAGCTTACTCAGCAAAGATGCTTGGCGGCGACGCGCCCTAAGGAATCACAGAATTTCGCAGAGCCACTTCTTTTCAGAAATACCTGCTTACACCAATCGACTCGCACGCTTAGATATCACCATCAATGGCGATCCTTTCTCTGTGGAAACAGCTCGTGTTGTCAATAGTTTGCGCGATAGCCTCAAAGATAAGGTCACTACTGAAGCATCAGCTTGGAAGGGAGCAAGTGTGCTTCTTACCGGCACAACCCCGTCCATCATTGACTTACGCACGGTGACGCTTCAAGACAATCAACGCATCAAAATCGCAGTCATTTCAGCCGTCTTCTTGATTCTTTGGGTAGTGATACGGAGATTGGAACTGTGCATCTATCTGATCGCGACTGTTTTGATCAGTTACTATGCCACACTCGGATTGACTTCATTGTTCTTTGAATCGCTTTATGGCGCCGATTTCATTGGTTTGGATTGGAAACTACCGCTATTCCTGTTTGTCATCCTGGTAGCTGTTGGGCAGGACTACAATGTGTACCTGGTAACCAGGATTGTCGAAGAACAGCGACGTCTAGGATGGCTTTCCGCTCTACGCCGAGCAGTAACTCGCACTGGAGGGATCATTACCGCATGCGGATTGGTAATGGCCGCTACCTTCCTCAGCATGACCTCTTCAGCTTGGCTACCCAGTGTTCTCGATACGCTTTCGATCAGCCACAATTCCAGTGGCCGGACATTAAAAGGGATCATCGAATTAGGATTTGCACTGGGATTAGGTGTGCTCATTGACACCTTTTATGTCAGGACTATTCTCGTCCCTAGTTTTGTCGCGATGCGGGGCAGACGTGCCACCACCTAGTTCGCTTTTGGAAAACATTCTGCTACAAACTCAGCTCGGATAAGGTGTCACCTCATCCAAGCTATCCGCAGAAGATCGCAGTAAGTGAAGACGATCGACACCAAGAGCGACCCCCGTACATTGCGGCAATCTACAACTCATCGCTTCCACCAGACTCTGTGGCATCGCGTTGATCGTTCTCCGACCAAGCTCTTGTCTTTTCCTAGCAACCTCGGTAATGCGAGTTTGTAAGATTTGCTCATCTCGCAACTCATCGTAACCATTTGCAATCTCGATTCCTTTGACAAATAACTCGAATCTCGCTGCACACTGTGGATCATCCTTCGATACTGCGGCCAAGGCAGCTTGACTGAGGGGGTAATTGCGTAGGATTACTGGTTTGTCTTGTCCCAATCTTGGTTGGATGAATTCTGATAATAGAAGATCCAATAAACCGTCTCGATCGTTTTGCATCGAATGAGCAAGTGAAGGGTCACACTTTTCAGCCAAGTGCACTAACTCTGAAAGACCCGATTGAATGGGGTCTATCTCTAGAAAGTCTTGAAATACTTTGCGGTATTGTAAAACCTCATAGGAATCATACTCGAGGATGCAACAAGCCAGGTCACCTAGTACTGCAATACCATCGGCTTCACTCTCGTTCACCTGATACCACTCTAACATCGTGAACTCAACACGATGTAGATCACCCACCTCATCCTCGCGAAAGGCTGGCACAATACCGTAAAGTGATGGCGCTCCCAACGAAAGGAGTTGCTTCATGTAGAGCTCAGGTGAAGTTTGCAAATAGCCTGTCCTGAGTACCTGCTCCTGATCCCCATGCAATCGCAGCCCCACCTCAATAGGATCAATGTATGGATCTACAATAGCGTGCTTAGACAGGCAAGGCGGCTGCACCTCCAGATAACCCCTGTCATCAAACCACCGTCTCAAATCTTTCAGCAAATGAGCTCGATCCCTGATCATCGCAATACGATCCACAAAACCACCTAGTCCTTACCGGAACGATTTTTAATCTCACTGAATAGACAACACTCCGAATGGAGAAGATCAAGTCACGATCCCGTCACTTGATCTTCACACTTTCCTCAGCGTATGGAATTTTAAATCATGTGTTGCCATTATCAAAAGGCTGCTGCAACAGCTAGACTAGGAGCGACCTTGGTCGAGTACTTTCAAGTAGCAATCTCCATCTCATGACAAGTAATCAGAAAATCCATCGATATGCTCGGCAGATCCAATTTGGCCCAGTCGGCCAAGAGGGACAGGCACGTATTAGGGGTTCATCCGTTGCAATTCTTGGATGTGGTGCGTTGGGGACCGTTGCGGCTGAAATCCTCGCGAGAGCCGGCGTTCAACGCTTGCGGATTATTGATCGCGATGTGGTCGAATGGTCAAATCTTCAACGGCAATCGCTATTTGACGAAGAGGACGCTGAACAAGGAAGGAGCAAAGCAGAAGCAGCAAGTCTACATCTGGCCAAGATCAACTCAGAAGTGACTTTGGAGCCGATTGTTGCTGATATTACATCGGAAAATATCGTGCAAATACTGGAATCGATGGATCTTGTAATTGATGCTGCAGACAACTTTTCGCTTCGCTTCCTACTAAACGATTGGTCTTTGAAATATCGTAGACCATGGGTACATGGAGGCTGCGTTGGTGCAACAGGTCAAGTGCTTTTGCTCACAGGCGACGGAGGCCCATGTTTCCGCTGTTTAGTGCCAGAGCCACCCCCTTCAGCCTCAGTCGATACCTGTGACACGGCAGGAGTGATCGGCAGCGCGACCCATACCATCGCGAGTCTCCAAGCGACGGAAGCGATAAAATGGCTCTCCGGAAATCACGAGCAGACTCGCGCCAAACTGATTTCATTGGATCTATGGAATAATCGTATTCGCGAATTAAAGATCCCCAAGCAACTGCAAGAACATTGTCTCGCGTGTGGAAAAGAACAGTTTGAATTTCTGGATGGTGATCGCGCCATTCAATCTGAAACGACCGCAGTGTTATGCGGACGAGAAGCAGTCCAAATCCAAACCAATGAATCCAATATTGATTTTGAACAGATTTCAAATCGATGGCAGTCTGTGGGCCGGGTACAGGTGACGCGTTTTTTTGTGCGTTTATATTTAAGTGATCAACAGAACTTGACCCTATTCCGGGATGGTCGAGTAGTGGTTAACGGAACCGATCAGATCTCCGAAGCGCGTAGCCTTGTGAGTCGTTTTCTGGGTGGCTAGTTCCCATCATCAACCAGCACCCGCTATCCATTCTCATACGGAATACCCATGCCGTTAAATGAACAAGCAAAGGCATTTCTGCAAGATTTGGCGGATCAAAATGCACCACCTATTGAAACCCTACCACCGAAGCAAGGTCGCCGACTCTTTGCAGCACTCAACCGATGGTTTGGTGAGAAGCCCGAAATCGATTCGGTACAACAGTACACTTTTCCCACTGGTTTTGGCGGTCGTATCTATCGTTCACTGGGGAGAGAAAGTGAGTCAGGTAAACCACAACCAGTCATCATCTATTTTCATGGCGGTGGATGGGTGCTCGGCGACCTTGAAACACACGACGCACTTTGTCGGCGGCTGGCTATCGAGTCAAGCTGCACGGTGATCGCGATCGACTATGCATTATCTCCTGAATCCAGATATCCCGTAGCACTGGATCAGTGCTATGACGCGATAACTCATGTGGTCGATCACGCAACGGATTTCAATATCATGCCGAATCGCGTTGCGGTCGCCGGAGATAGCGCAGGGGGGAATCTTGCAGCAGCAGTCGCACTCCGGTCACGGGATGCAGGAGGTCCATACATAGACCTACAGGTTCTCGTTTATCCTGTCTTGGAGCATGATTTCAACCAACCGTCCTACCTTGAGTACGCAGAAGGATTCGGGCTTTCTCGCGAACGAATGCAATGGTTTTGGAAACAGTATCTTGGATCGCAGCCATTGGATTGCTACGCCGCCCCTGGTCACGCAACGCACCTCCATGCTCTACCGGAAACGCTACTGATCACAGCAGAGTACGATGTTCTACGTAGTGAAGGAGAATCCTTCGCGCAAAAGCTAATTACTGCTGGAATTCCCGTAACTTGCAGAAGGTACGAGGGAAACCTGCACGGCTTCATCCATTTCTCCGGCATCTTCGATGACGGTAGAAGCGGTGCGACTTATGTCGCTCATTTCTGTAAACAACATTTACATCGATGATTCAATTACCTTTGGGCACACCTATTGAGCAAATCAATGGAAGGTTTTTGAGCAGAAGAGAACAGGGAACTCCCTCAGTCGATCACGATGATCTAGAGAGTAATGGCTGATGAGAGATCCCTCATTCACTTCAGGAATATTTGAAAAGCAATTAAGGAACAAAAATCATGAAACCCATTCGGACACTTAAACGCCGCGATTTATTAGCGTACGCTGCGTTCAGCAGCTCTGCGGTTGCGTCCACCGTCGCCAATGCGGGCCCAATCGTGATGGAAGACAAACCTGAACGGCGTTATCAGATGAAGAAATCCATCAATCTCTGGGCATTTCCTTACCCAGAAAAAATGTCACTGCAGCAATCCATGGAATTGGCAAAGAGAGCTGGCTTTGACGGAATCGAGCTCAACTACGACCTCGAAGGCGATCTTTCACCTGATGCTGGCACGAAAGATTTTGAAAATATTCGTCGCATGGCCGATCAGATTGGTATCGAGATAAGTGGAGGCTGTTCATTCCTATTTTGGCCCTACCCCCTAACCAGCAATGACCCTCAGGAGCGAAAACAAGGCCTGGAACTTGCTGGGAAAATGACTCAAGCCGCGCACGACCTCGGCACGGAAAATC
Source organism: Rubripirellula sp. (assembly GCA_012270385.1). GTDB lineage: Bacteria > Planctomycetota > Planctomycetia > Pirellulales > Pirellulaceae > Rubripirellula. The sequence continues at coordinate 17,020 of JAAXIK010000177.1, forward strand.
TATTGGTGGTCCCCGGCGCAGTCCATATGCCGTGGAGAGAAGATCATGACCCCACACCCAATGACATTTGCCTTGCACGCGCCAAGGATTCCGTGAGGCAACTCCTACCACTCGCGGAAAAACTTGGCGTTCACCTCAATATGGAGAATATTTTTTTCAACGGCTTTCTGATGTCTCCCATGGAGATGGTGGATTTTGTTGACAGCTTCGACAGCCCTTTTGTCAATGTCCACTTTGACACAGGTAATATTATGGAATATCAGTTTCCTGAACACTGGATTCCCATCCTTGGTAATCGGATCAAGAATGTACATCTGAAGGAATACACCAAGAAAGGTTCCGATCATTCGCTGGAAACCTTTCGCCCTCTGTTAGATGGAACCACAAACTGGCCGGCTGTTTTGGAAGCTTTCGATCAGATCCAGTACGAAGGCTACCTTACGTTTGAGTATTTCCATGCGTACCAACATTTTCCCGAAGCTTTGATCTACCAAACGGGAGATTCCTTGGACAGCATGCGGGCTATTAAAGTTGGATAATAACCTGATTGATCATCGAAACAGTGCGAGTCATGCGAGACCAGAAAATCCTACGAGAAAGAGCACAAAGCATTCTGTTGGATCAATTTGGTCTTAAGAGATTTCGACGTGGACAAAAGTCCGTGATCTACAGGATTTTAGAAGGAAAGAATACGGCGGCGGTCTTTCCAACCGGGGGCGGTAAGAGTCTTTGCTACCAGCTACCTAGCTTGTTATTACCCGGGACAACCGTGGTGGTATCTCCACTGATTGCATTGATGAAAGATCAGTGTGATTCCTTAGCGAGGAAAGGAATTGCCGCTTCAAGATTAGATTCATCGCAAACCGCCGAAGAAATTCGATCGACCTTCCGTAAACTTCTGGCGGGTGAAACAAAGCTTCTCTATCTGGCACCAGAAAAGTTTTTCAATGAAAGATTCCTAGCCTCCATTAAACAAATCAACATCTCACTTTTTGCGATCGACGAGGCACATTGCATCAGCCAGTGGGGCCATCACTTCCGCCCTGACTACCTAAAACTAGCACAGCTGACAAAAGATCTTGAAGTCAAGCAGGTATTGGCACTCACCGCAACCGCGACACCCACCGTTTTGGACGATATTCGCAAGGCTTTCAAAATTCGAAAAACTGATGCGATACGTACAACGTTCCATCGACCAAATCTGAGCTTGCGAGCTATCTCAATCAATAGAGAAGAGCAGTACACTCATCTTCTTCATCGCATCACCAATCAAGATCCGGGAGCCACACTTGTTTATGTGACGCTGCAGCGAACGGCTGAGGAAATTGCATCACAGTTACAACAAGATGGCATTGATGCTGTCGCCTATCACGCCGGCATGGACACCGAAGAACGGTCTAAGATCCAAAGGGAATTCCTTTCCTCATCCACCAAAGTCGTCGTTGCAACCATCGCTTTTGGGATGGGTATCGACAAACCTGATATTCGCTACGTTTACCACTTCAATGCGCCGAAGTCCCTTGAGAGCTATGCTCAGGAGATCGGTCGAGCAGGGAGAGATGGTCGATCATCGACCTGTGAGATTTTCTTAGCACCCGAGGATAAAACGGTACTCAATAATTTTAACTATGGTGACACTCCGACCAGGGAGAGCCTCAATCATCTGATTGAAGTCGTCCACGGACAAGCTGACTCATTTCATCTTTCACATCATCGATTGGCAACGGAAACCAACATTAGGCTTACGGTACTTCGGACAGTGATGACCTACTTGGAACTGGAAGGCTGGATACTGGCCACGTCACCAAGATATGAGACTTACAAACTGAAACCTCTAGTCAGCTCAACAGTCATACTCGAACACTTCAAAAATAAGAAGAAGCAACAGATTGCAGATCTCTTGAGTTGCTTAACGAAAGGACGCATCTGGTTTTCGCTCAACCTCACCATTGCGAAACAGCGATTGAATATGGCAAGGGAGGAAATCGTAGAACTTCTCAATCAACTCAGTGAACATGACTGGGTGGAGACAAAAGTTTCGGATCTAACATTTGGGTATCATTGGAAGAAACGGTTTCGGAGTCTCCCCAAAATTGCGAATCAAATCTATCAGCAATTACTCGAACGAGAATCGATGGAGATCGAGCGAACTGACCAAATATTTAAGCTGTGCGAGACGACTGAATGTTACGCGGCTCTATTGTCTGAACACTTCGGCGAATCACTCAAAGAACCCTGTGGGAACTGCTCCACCTGCCTCGGGCAATTACCGATGGTGGCCATCAACCGCAAACCAAGGCTGATTGGCAGTGCCGCGGAGAGACAATTAGAGGATGTGATTGAAGAATATCCAAACGAAATGCGATTCCATCGAGATCGTGCAAAATTCCTCTGCGGACTATCAAGTCCCCAGATGATACGAAAACGGCTTACACGGCACCCTGCTTTTGGGATCTGTAACGAAATTGCGTTTCCCGACGTTCTCCATCAGTTGGAGGAACAATCTATCGACTGAGCAATGAAAAATACCATTTTTCCTTCAGCGACCATGATCAGATCACCGATGGAACCGCTGTGGCTCTTGACGATGCGGAATGCTTGCTGATAAATTTCTACGTCGGATCGAGAAAGCTCACTTTCCGAAAGTTTATTTTGGGGGATTAGCTCAGTTGGGAGAGCGCTACAATGGCATTGTAGAGGTCATCGGTTCAAGTCCGTTATCCTCCACTCCAAATCGTATTTTCAAAACCACCAGTATCCCAACTGGTGGTTTTTTTTGAGCGGTCGCCTGCTGCCTGATGGCGAGCTCTACTTGCCTAGATTGGCTTCGCTCCGCTCATGCGGTATTTGTCATGATTGGGAATCAGCACGAATGGCAGTGACCTAGATCGAGATTACTCGATCCCTAAACTTGGATACATGAATACACTGGCGGTTCCTTTAGCAAATGAGTGAGGACGTGGATCAGCGAGAAGACCTGAATCCAGAAATCACGCTCGAGGGCTCAGAAGACCGTCGGCGGATCCAGCACTTGCATCTAGTGCTTACTGCAGCTTCAATTGAGTCGAGCATTCGACACGAAGGGGGTAGGTATTTGCTCGTTATCCCACCTCTATATTTTGAACAAGCCAGTTTAGAAATACAAACATATCTCCAAGAGCAAGAGGCCGCTTTAAAAATCGCTGCGAAGACTCCGGTTACCACAAGCCACGCAAAACTGGGCGTGCTCTTGTATTTGATCACCCTGCTCTTGATGATGTATCTGCAGCAAGCCACACACTTCGGCGAGTGGATACGCACTCAAGGTGAAATGCAAACTGCAAGTCTACGTGAGGGTCAATGGTGGCGGTCTATCACTGCTCTTACTTTACATCAGGACGCAGCACATCTTGCTGGTAATCTAGCAATGGGTGCAATGTACGGATGGATGGTGAGTCAACGTCTTGGCGCTGGCCTTGGATGGTTAAGCATCATTACAGCAGGTAGCCTTGGGAACTGCGTAAGCGGGCTGCTTCATTCACCTGGTCATACCTCTTTAGGCGCATCGACCGCCGTGTTTTCCGCTTTGGGAATTCTTGCAGCTGATGCCACGCTTCATCGCTTCACAAATCACGAATCGAGATTTAGAAAGTGGCTTCCCATCATCTCTGCGAGTGTTCTACTTGCTTGGACCGGTACGGGTGGACCGAGGACGGATGTGATCGCACATCTCACCGGCTTTACCTCAGGTATGTTGATTGGTGTCCTGCTGTGTGCTGATTTTTATCTCTGGCCAAACTTCCTTCGACGAAGACAACTTTTGTGCGCGGCGATCACGCTCTTCTCAATCCTGATCGGTTGGACCTTGGCTTTATTGAGCTCGCACTGAACTCCCGTTTTGGGAGTCAATTAGGCAATGATTTCGTGGATTGGCTCCACCTCTTCTACGCCGACCAATTTCTGATCAAGTCCGCCAAAGAAATACGACAACTTATTTGGATCCATACCCAGTTGATTGAGCACCGTTGCGTGCAGATGCTTCACATGCAGTGGCTTTTCCACTGCGGTGGATCCGAGCTCATCCGTCGTACCGTAACTAATACCGCCCTTGATACCCCCACCAGCCATCCACATGGTAAAGCCGTAAGAATTATGGTCACGCCCTGAGCCTTTCGCGTACTCAGCAGTTGGTTGCCGTCCAAATTCACCGCCCCAAACCACTAGAGTCTCATCCAGCATACCGCGTTGCTTTAGGTCACTGAGAAGTGCTGCAATGGGCAAGTCGGTTCTTCCCGCATGCCGATTGTGGTTGAGTTCAAGATCACCATGTGCATCCCAGTTGTCGTCGTTATGGGCGCCACCGCTGTAAAGCTGAATAAAACGAACACCTCGTTGAACTAAACGTCGTGCCATCAAGCATCGCGTCCCGAAATCCTTTGTCTCTTCCCGATCGATACCGTAGAGGCTGAGGGTTCGCTGATCCTCGGTTGACAAGTCTACGGCCTCGGGCGCTGTCGATTGCATTTTGTAAGCAAGTTCGTAGCTGGCAATTCGAGACGCGAGATCATCATTGCCGATTCTTTGGTTCAGATGTGTCTCATTCGCTTGTTGAATGGAGTCAAGAATCGTCCTTTGCATCTCCAAGCTAATTCCTTCAGGCGGAGCGAGATTCAGAATCGGAGCACCATTCGTTCGAAAAACGGTGCCCTGATACGTGGCAGGCATATAACCACTACTCCAATTCTTTGCACCGCTAATCGGTCCACCGGCAGGATCCAACATGACAACAAAGCCGGGCAGGTTTTCGTTCTCGCTACCAAGTCCATAATTGACCCAAGAACCGAGTGCGGGACTTCCCGAGAGCACCTTTCCGCTATTCATCATGAGCATTGCGGATCCATGGATCGGCGAATCCGCAGTCATGGAATTGAGGAATGCGATATCATCCACATGTTTAGCAACGTTTGGAAACAGCGAGCTTACCCACTTACCACACTCACCATACTGCTTGAACTTCCACCGGGGCTCGACAATCCGCCCGCCTTTCCGGTGACCACCGCGCCCGAAAGTCTTTACATCTACCGTCTTTCCATCCATCCCTGTCATATTGGGTTTGTAATCGAACGTATCGATATGGCTGGGCCCCCCATACATAAACAGAAAAATGACGGACTTGGCTTTGGGTGCAAAGTGTGGTGGCTTGGGCGCTAGTGGGTTAACACTCAGAGCATCGGATGCGTTCGCACCCGAAAAAAAACCATCTTGGCCCAACATCGAACTCAGTGCGGCCGCCCCAAATCCCCCACCGGTTTGCCAGATAAATTCTCGGCGTGTTCGCCCACAGAAATCGGATCGTTTTCGGTTCATCTTCATCTCTAAATGTTCTTTCTTCTACCGCGAAAAATCTATCAGCAATCTTAGTTATTCTCAGTTGACCGGCCCCTACCTCATCACAAGGCAAGCACCAAAATGATGTGCACCACAAACCCAGTCTAATCGAGGAACAGGAATTCGTTCCAATTCAGGACGGATAGGCAATACAGTTCAACAGCTCGATCTCGGTTGACTGAAAAATCAGACTGCAAACGTGCAATCAGAGCAGTACCATTTTCTATTTCTTCTTCTGAGGCTCTCCGAGATAAAACAGCCAGGATCGCCTTCCTAACGACTTCCTCATCTCCGATGGCTTGAGGCTCAATCGACTTTGCAAGCCGTGCAGCCTGCTGATGAACGAACTCACTGTTAAGGAGAGCCAAGGACTGAGCAGGCTGAAGCGTGATAAATCTATCTTCGCAAGTCAAATCGGGATCTGGGAAATCAAAAGCGGTTAGGAGCGGGGTAAGTAAAGATCTCTTCACATGGATATAAACGCTACGGCGATTCTGGTCGGCCTCGTTCGATTGCCCCCAACCACTACCAGGTCTCGACTGACCTGCCAAAACTTCTCGACTCAGTTGTGGGTAAAAGCTTGGACCATAGGGGTTACTGTTCAGAGAACCATTGGTCAAAAGAATGGAATCTCGAATTTCCTCTGCGCTCAGCCGGCGCGAGTCAAACTTCCAGAACAGATCATTGTTAGGATCCACCGCTGCTGCGGCTTCTTGGATATTGGAAGACATCTGATAAGTGCGGCTCGACATGATCAAGCGGTGCATTTCTTTGAAAGACCAACCGGTCTCAATGAATCGCAAGGCTAGCCAATCGATTAATTCTGGATGGGTTGGAGGCGTCCCGAGATCTCCGAAGTTATTCGCACTTCGTACAATTC
>JAAXIK010000530.1 GCA_012270385.1 Rubripirellula sp.
CAACCTTGTGGATGATTGAACCTGTCCCCATTCCTGTTACCAGCCTCTTGCCGATCGCCATCCTGCCGCTGACCGTGGTTTTGAAGCCAAAGGAAGTGGGGGCCGCGTATGGTGACCCACTTGTGCTGCTGATGATGGGTGGATTCATGCTCTCCATGGCGATGGAGAAAAGTGGGGCGCACCGACGTCTTGCTGTCATGATGGTTCATGGCTTCGGAGGTCAGTACGGTGGCAGGCGACTTGTGTTTGGATTTATAGCGGCATCCGCATTTCTTAGTATGTGGATTTCCAATGCTGCTACCGTGCTGATGTTATTACCTATCGTTTTGGCGGTAACTGCTCACAGTAGCGATGCCGCGTTGAAGAAATGTTTGTTACTTGCCGTTGCTTACGCGGCTAGTATCGGAGGAATCGGAACGCCAATCGGGACACCACCTAATTTGGTATTCATGCGTCTGTATACCGACGTCAATAATGGGATTGAACCTTCGTTTTTCACCTGGATGCAATGGGCCTTTCCGATTGTGCTTGTGATGTTGCCGGTGATGGGTTTTTGGCTTACCCGAGGTTTATCAGAATCCGAACCCCTTCAGCTTCCTGGGGTTGGCAAATGGAGATTTGAAGAAATTGCAACCTTGGCGGGCTTTGGCGTAACCGCACTATTGTGGGGGACGAGAAAAGGACCGATGGGAGGCTGGTCGGGTGCATTGGGACTCACCCAAGCCGCCGATGCGAGTGTCGCTCTTCTGGCTGTGATGGTGATGCATCTGATTCCAAACCGGAGAGGTGGAGCCCTTTTATCATGGGAAGATTGCAAGAAAATCCCTTGGGGTGTACTGATTCTTTTCGGCGGAGGTATCGCGATTGCTAAAGCGTTTGGTGAATCAGGACTCGATGAATTGATTGCGTCTTCCCTGACAGGACTCTCCAGTATCCCGACTATTCTCATGATTGCAGCGATCTGTTTCGCGGTCACCTTTCTCACAGAAGTGACCAGCAATACTGCCACGGCTACGCTAATCCTGCCCATTTTGGCAGCCACCGCTCTTGCCGCTCAAATTGATCCCAAGTTGATCATGATTCCGGCTGCGATTAGCGCCAGCTTCGCCTTCATGCTACCCGTTGCCACACCACCCAATGCAATTGTATTCGGCAGTGAGCAACTGACAATTCGAGAGATGGCGAGAGAGGGATTCGTTCTGAATGTGATCGGTGCTATCGCTGTGACAATCATCAGTTGGCTAACGTTTTCGTGATCTTGCTACGAAAACATCTGGAACACTCGCTAGTGAGTGTCTCGCTTGGGTTACTGACTTTGCGTTACACCTGAATTAGAGAGGGAACTCATCCTCGGCGGCGGCATCCGCGTAGAGCGGCATATGGCGATAATAGACTTCCAAGATCATAGTTGCAAAAGAGGTACTTGCCAGACGGCCGCCCTCTTTTGGACCTCGGTGCGATGCACTGTTGGGGAAATGCCAGCTCCCTTTTGCTCCGGGATCCTGTGACTGGGTTGAGACCAACCAATCGCGTAGCTCCACATTGAATTTATCCCATTTTTCGCCACCATAATGGCGTAGGACTTGCGCCGCGTAGTAGTCGTAGTAGATATCATTTTTCAGTACCCCTACTTTAGCCAGCCCTTCAACGCCCGCGATAATACCGGGATGCTTCTTATCCCAGCCAGTGTACATTCGACACAGGAGACCGATCGCCGTCGTTGATGGCCGCATGCGGGTGCTTGGTCCTGCATAGCCGTAGATCGCGCCGTTATTCGATTGGACTTTATCAAGGAAAAGCAGAGTTCCCTGAATCGTTCTCGGAGGAATAATCAAGTGCCCCATGTAACCGCTCTTCAGAGCCATGACCTGCCATCCGGTCACGGAGGTGTCTCCGCCATCGGCTTGTTGCGGTCGGTAACGCCATCCTCCGTCACGGCATTGAGCGTAAACGATGTAGTTGATGGCAGCTTGAGCCGGTCCAAGTAATTCGGGGTCTTCGGTCATTGCGTAGGCTTCGCAAAGCGCGATGGCTGCGAGGCCGTGTGAATAAAGATTCCCCGCACCTTCACTGAGATCTAAGACAGGTAGTCCGCCCTGAGTGCCCGGCTTTCCGTTTTGGACAAGAAAGCGTAAACCACGAAATACGACTTCACGAAACTCACCCGACTTGTGAGTCTGGCCGGCTCCCATGAAAGGGAGCAGACCCATAGCGGTGGCTGCGTTGAAGGCTTTGGCTCGGTTGGGTTCCCCGGGATTACCACATCTGCCATTGCAGACCAAGTTGTGTTGATAGGTCCAAGCACCATTTGGCATTTGATGTCGGGACAGCCATTTCAAGGCTTCGGTGACAGCGGCTTCACTCGATTCATTTCCACCATAGTCACGAAGTAGTTTCTTCTTCATATCCGCTGTGCGACTGCTCATCGGCTGCATATTTAGAGAAGAAACGGTTTGCAGTGACATCGCTGCTGGTGCCATCTCCGAGGCAAAGTCAGCAACATCGAAATCGACCGTTGCGATTTCCATCGGATCCATTGGCGTAGGCTCCACCATCTCCATGGCTTCAGCCACATCGACGGGTTCCACGATCTCTTCTTCTAACTCGCTGATATCCCCGGGATCCATTTCTTCAATGGTGAATTCCTCAACCTCCGGACCTTCTTCTCCTGAGTAATTCGCAGAAAGTACATTCACTATTTTGATCGGATCTGCGATCGTCACCAATCCGAGAACAAGAAGTATTAAGACGTGTACCACCATGCTCACAAGCCAAGCGGGTGCGGCCTGAAACCATAAAAAATGTTTCGAGAGATCCGCGTCCTCAAAAGTCTCACTCTCTGCTTCTTCTTGAGCAGTAGTATCGTCATTGAGTTGGGGGATCAATTCGTCAGATTCTGGATGGGCGTGATCGGACATGAGTGTCTAATGATTGATGAGACAATGTGGGCCACTCCATGGACGAGGGAAAGAGCGAGCCCGGCCGACAGATGAGGCTTGAGTCGGCACCTGTGTAAACGCTTGTCGTCCACGAAAAAGTATACCCGATTAGAGACACTCAGGCGATAATTTGTTCCCGGCCCTGCTCTAATCGATGGCTTCACTCTGCTCGTGAAAGCAGAACTTTCTGCCTTTAATCGTAGATCGCCCGCAGCTAGTCCTGTTTGGGGGGGCGTCGTCTTCGAAGGGGCAGAGCCGATATTGGACTGCCATCTCTTTAGCGAAAGCTTGTCTCTGCTCTTTGTATCACTCTGAAACAAACAGAAGATCGGTATTCAATTTAGCGATTTACCGATGCTCAGTCCTTCTGCGCGGCTTGCCGTAGCTCGCGCATCGTAATTTTCGTCTCAAAGTACTTTCGCAGCTTTGGAAGCGTGCGTTCAAGGAGTTTCACCCGGTTTTGGCCTGTGCTGGGTCCGGTCCAGCCCGTCTGGAGATCAAGATCGATCTGGATTACATCAAAGCGATTCGCGGTAGGGTCTGTGAGATGAATCTGGATGCAACGCGGCTTGCGAGGTACAGGTTCACCGCATTGGCCCAAGGCTTTTCCCTCACTCTGAGAAGTCCAGTCAAAATTCCTCTCATCCAAAAGCAGACGCCGTAGATGTCCCAGTCCAGAACTGCCAGATAAATCCAGCGGAGCGAATGTTTCGTTGCCTCGAGGTCTTAGCTCCAATCGTTCTCCCAGTTGCAAGGCTAAGATTGTCTTCTCACCCCAGAATTGACTAGTTTTTTCTAATTGGGTGCTCCTTCCCACAATACTCACTGCCGCGCCAGCGATACCAAAGAGGCCGACGCCGATCGCAATCGCAATCCCTCTCCGAGTGATCTGCACACGAGGATCATTGTATTTGTCGGCATGAGGATCTTCAGCGGTCATGATATCTGAATCGAAGGGGATGTCTCTTGTGAGTGGAGTCGCTCGACGTCTTAAAGATGAAGACGTCTCGCTCCGCCAAGATTCTACCAGCAAGTGAATCCCTTCAATGAGCACTCCCTCATTTGAAATTGAATCGTTCTTTTCCTACCCATTGGCCTGCACGCCATGATAGTGATCGTTTGCCATCGATCTAATAAGGACCGTAGGGGGTTGAATTTGAGGCGCGATCAGAAATCGTGCAGCTGAAATTAATTACCTAAACAAGATTGGGGTAATGGACGTCACCTAGGGTTACGGCATACTCTATCCCGGAAGAGAAAATCGATTTGTTTGATTCAGATGGCGAGGCAATCTGCCGTGAATGCTCAAGATCCAGAAAACAATCCTGCTCCATTGCAGCGTACTCGTGTCCGTGTTCCTCTTGAGGATCGCAGCTACGATATCAAGATCTCAAGCGGTGAGATGGATCAATTTGCAGCGGGTGTCTTGGAAGCCATTCCTGATCTCAGTCACGCATTGGTGATTTTTGATCAGGCCGTCGATAAACCGTGGGCCGAACATTTCACATCTGTTCTTCACAGCCATAGCGACGCAATTAGGGTTAGCCAGGTTTCCGTTCCTTCCGGGGAAGTGAGTAAGTCCATTCATGAATATGATCGGTTGCTGAACTGGACACTCAGCCAAGGTGGCGATCGTAAAAGCGTGATGATAGCGATTGGCGGGGGGGTGATTGGTGACCTTGCTGGTTTCGTTGCGGCTTCCTTCGCTCGGGGTATTCGATTTGTTCAGGTGCCTACCACGCTGCTAGCGATGGTGGATAGT
>JAAXIK010000011.1 GCA_012270385.1 Rubripirellula sp.
TTGTGACGCTGGCACCCACCCCGTTCCTTTCTGTGAAATTCATGCCTTTTGGTTAAACTGGGGGGGCTGGACAGGAAATGGATGAAGATCGAGACATAATATGAAGCCAAAGCGTTTAGTATTGATAGGTGGTGGCCAGATGGGCCGAGCACTGATGAGCGGTATTCTCTCCTCATCCATTCTTGAGCCCAGCCAAGTTTGTTTTGTGGACCCAAGCAAAGAGACACAGCAGTGGTGGGGCGAGCATTATCCGGAGGTGGCTTGTGAGGATTTAAAAAGCGGAGTGGATTCTAGCGACGTTGTTCTCCTGGCGGTCAAACCGAACTTGGTCCCCGTGGTTACCACCGATCAGAACGTTGATTTTGATGGCAAGCTTGTTATCTCTGTAGCCGCGGGTATCTCTCTTGGTCAATTAGCCTCCTGGATCGGTCACCACCGAGTGGTTCGCGTCATGCCGAATACACCAAGCCTTGTCCGAGAAGGTGCCAGTGGATTCTGCTGTGACACTCAAGTCGATGCTACAACTCGAGATTGGATCCAGTCTGTTCTATCCTGTGTTGGACTCGCTGTGGAGGTAGCGGAGACTCAAATGGATGCGGTGACGGGACTCAGTGGTTCTGGTCCTGCCTATGTATGCTTGATCATTGAGGCGCTTGCTGATGGAGGTGTTCAAGCGGGATTGCCCCGGCCTCTGGCGATGAAACTGGCTACGCAAACTGTGCTTGGGACCGCAAAGATGATTGACTCAACCGGTCGTCACCCTGGTGAATTGAAGGATGCGGTTGCGAGCCCGGGAGGAACTACGATTGCAGCCATTGCTGAGTTGGAGAAGAATGCGATCCGTGGGGCTTTGATGCAAGCGGTTCAGGCCTCGGCGGAGCGTAGTCAGCAGATGGGTAAATAGGCTCAACGCAGTTGAATAAAGGTTTCATAACCCGACACGGGTCTGCAAATTGCATTCGAGAGGTTAGCCAAGCACGTTGGCAAAGCGAGATGAATTCTCCACTCATTAAAATCGATGATAAGCACCTCCCACTCTACCGGATCGTGTGGGTTAGTGATGTGCCGCATTTTTGCGGTGAAGAAGATTGCCTGCATGAAGGTGAGTATGAAGTTAGGCTCGACATTGATGATTCCGTATGGGCCAATCGTTCAGAAAGGGATCATGTGATCCACGCACTTAACGGCTGGTATGGCGATAACAGCGAGCCTGAAAAAGGAGACTGGCAATGAAGGTGTCACCAAGCTGCCTTAAGCCTCCATTCGAGAACCCAAAAGCTTAGCTCAGGGGAAATGGTTTTAGATGGAGTTCAAATCAATTGCTTCTTCTAAAACAAGCGTGGGGATTCCATCGCGAATTGGATACATCCAAGTTTGCTCGTCCGTCGTCAACCCACCCTCCACTTGCTCCTGTACTTTTTGCTCTAACCGATCTCGAGCTCTTTCTTCATCGATCGCCGAATTCACTTTACTGACCAGTTGATCCTCAGCGAGCTGGAGTGGACTGCCGGTCACGGGGCACTTCAGAATGGAAAGTAGCTCGTTGGAAATCATCCGCAGGGTTCCAATAGGTGTTCACTTCTAATTGACGTAAGCTTCTGAACGCATAGAGTTTCGGCATCCTGGCGGACTTCGATTTTGCTCATCTAGTTCACTTACGGACATTTCGAATGCCCACGTGAATTATGGGGCTGAGGCGAGACTTTTTGAAGTCAAAACCAAAAACTCTCCGGAGTTAGAGTCTTGCCGCAAGAATCGATTGCGGAGCAGTGACGCATCTCCATGAGCTGCCAACCAATCTCCTCCCAAAGTACTACACGCCAGAGAAGCGGTGGATGTAGGAGCGCATAACATGGTGCTCGAAGCATAGCGCAGGGGAACACGGTGCGGTGCGGTGCTTGAAACCGAAGATGATGAGTTCGTGCGAACTAATTGCTGGAATCACTCACAGCAATTAGCGCACGATGTGTCACCGAAACCGTTTTGTCTGGCAAAGGTTACTAATGCATTAACCTTCACACGATTGATTGTTTCAGCCCCGAGACGAACCTAACAGCGTCTCGAGGTAACAATAACACTCAATCAGCAAACAGCTTGACAAAGCTCAAATTACTTGAGCTCGACGGCTCCGCCAGCTTCTTCGATTTCGCCTTTGATCTTGTCGGCTTCTTCCTTGGCAACACCTTCCTTGAGGGTTGCAGGAACGCCTTCGACCATTTTCTTGGCTTCCATCAACGAAGCGCCCGTCAGGTTCTTGACGACTTTGACGACATTGAGTTTCTTGTCGCCGAAGCCAGTCAATACGCCGTCGAATTCGGTCTTCTCTTCTTCAGCAGGACCTGCGTCGGCAGGGCCAGCAGCAACCATGACTGCACCACCACCAGCAGCAGGCTCAATGCCGTGTGCTTCTTTTAGGTAGTCGCTCAGTTCTTTGGCTTGCTTGAGAGTCAAATCGGCGATCTTATCGCCCATTTCCTTGGTTTCTGCGCTGAATTCAGCGACTGCGGTTTCTTCAGACATATCTAAATACCTCAAAAACAGTTTGGTGACTTGGTATACGAAAGGTTTACGGTTATGAAAGCGAGATTAATCCTCGTCGCCTTCGCTGATTTGTTTGATTTGGCTGTTGAGCTTCTTGCCTGGACCAAGCAAGGCAGCGGATAGATCAGCACATGGCGATAGAATTTGACCAACGAGCATTGAACTTTGCTCAGCTCGGCTTGGCCACTTGCTGCCCGCCTGCCAGCCGTCTGCGTCAAGTTTTGCGCCATCCATCACGCCACCGCTGGCATGAAAAGCGTCGAACTTTTCCTTGTCTTTATCGAGCTCAACAATCTCCTTAACCAAGGAGACAAAATCGGAAGAGCCCCAGCAGACTCCCACTTGTCCACTAGCTCCCTCGAAAGCCGCGGAAAGTTGTGTGCCCTCTGTGGCGCGACGCGCCAGAGAGTTTTTCACTACAAGGAGTTTGATATCTCGTTTGTCTAACTCACCACGCAATTCGTTAGTGGTGTTAGCGTCCATGCCCACGCAATTGACTAACACCGCATCATCCACCCCGTCGAGACGGCGGCGAATATCCCGCGTTACGAGTTCTTTAACGTATTTACTCATCGGATCGATTCACTTAGACGACTAATTTGACCTGTATTTTGGCAAACGTTTCCGCCTGCAATCCCGTTTACTTAGGAGGCGATACGAACGCTAGGGCTCATGGTTGAGCAAATTGCGATGCCGCGAACGTAAGTACCTTTGATGGTTGAGGGCTTCATTGACTCGATGAAGTCAATGAAAGCTTTGATGTTCTCGATCAGCTTAGGCGTATCGAAACTCATCTTGCCGACAACCGAGTGTACATTTCCGCCTTTGTCGTTGCGGAACTCAACTTTACCTGCTTTGTACTCTCCGACGACTTTGGCTACATCCGCAGTGACTGTGCCCGCACGGGGACTTGGCATCAAACCACGGGGGCCAAGGACGCGACCAAGGGGGCCTACCAGACCCATCATGTCTGGTGCTGCAATACAGACGTCAAAGTCGGTCCAACCATCTTTGATTTTTTTGGCTAGATCCTCTTGTCCGACCTCATCAGCGCCCGCTTCCTCTGCGGCTTTGGCAGCATCGCCTTTCGCGAATACAACTACTCGCTGAGTCTTGCCAATACCATTAGGTAGTACCAAGCTTCCTCGAATGATCTGATCCGCCTGATTGGGATCCACTCCGAGACGCATGTGTACTTCGACAGTCTGGTCGAATTTGGTCGAATCGTATGTCTTTAAGACTTCCACCGCTTCGTCCAGTGGAAGTACGTCTTGTGGCTGCTTGGAAAGCGCAGCGCGATATCTTTTTGATTTTTTACCCATTGGGTCACGACTTTCGTTGGTCGGGTGGTTCGGCGAAAACACCTGTCCCGGTCACCATTGGCGAGCCGGCGGCAAATTCTCCCACTTACACGGAAACTCCGCGAAGAGGCAGAATTTGGCGGACGAACCCGGAATCGTCAACGCCAATCACTCTCGGTCCGACCACTTTTTAACAAAATAGACCAGCATCGACCCGGATCAACGCAGAGATGGAACGTTTATCGGACGGTTGAACGGGAGATTTGCGTCGAGATGCTGATTTTTCCCACTTTTGGCCGAACAGTGCTCGCCTCAGGAATTCCCCCGTTTAGAACTGAGTCACCGCGTTGTTTTCTTCAATTTTCTATTCCATCGTCTGTTTTGGTGGATCACTCTGCCTGCTCGTGGTTCATCAGAATCCGTAATCCCTCCAAAACAACCTGAAATCGGCGTTTTGCTCGATCAACTTCCTGGGTTTGCAGTCGATCTCGCGAGCGTTTCGCCTGTAACTCTCGCGGCGAGATCTTGATCCGGCCAGCGGCAATATCGACATCTTCCCTGCTCAGTCTTGCTTGTCTTTGCCCTGCGTTGGCGAGGAACCGATTATGCATCATGTCGATCGATTGGAATGCCTTATCATATTTGCCCTGCCTAAACTCTTTATCCCGGACGTAGCCGATTTGATCGGCATTCGGCACCAAACCACTTCTTTGGGCTGAGGTCAATAGTTGACTGAAAGCCCCTAGGTCCAGGATATTTTGGTGGTCAGATTTTTTCTCCTTTTGTCCCTCTCCTGATTGCTCCGTCTCCTCGGTTGAGGGCTGTTCCTTGGCAACCGATAGAG
>JAAXIK010000311.1:0-1529 GCA_012270385.1 Rubripirellula sp.
GGAATTGAAGCTCCACGGCAAGTGCGAATTCGCCGGGGGGAGCTCGATCGCGAAGCAAACAAAACTCCTGACACCGATGCGACAAATCCATCCTCGGAACTGGCTACTCAGCTTTCAGCCTCCTCGGCAGGTCATCTCCCTCCCGAAGAAACTCATGTGGCGATTGCGAGTGGTCCCCTCACTTGACTCAACCTGGAGGGTCGACCTATCCAGGGATATGGCTGGCGAGCCTGGGCATCCCACAAGACGGTTAGCAAGACGACTGAGCGTCAGAAAGTGAATTCGGGCCTTTGAGTTTTGTGATTTGGCACTTAAGATTCCTCGAGCAACAGAAATCAAGATTTCACACCCATCAAAGGCTAAACCCTTGTCGGAATTCAATCTGGCGGTTCGCCTCAGTGCTCTTCATCTACCCTTTCGTCGCGCGCTGGAATCAGCCGCTCAGTTAGGTGCAACTTCTGTCGAAATTGATGCTCGATCCGAAATTCAACCGTCACAGATGTCTGAAACGGGGCTCAGGCAATTACGTAAAATGCTTGACGATCTCAATCTCAAGGTTGCCGCCTTGAGATTTCAGACACGTCGAGGATACGACTCACTGGATGATCTAGATCGGCGCATTGATGCGACAAAGGACACCATGAAGCTTGCTTACCGCCTCGGAGCTCCCGTGGTCGTCAATTCCATTGGTCAAGTCCCTGAAGAGGAGACGGATCCAAGATGGGTCACCTTACAGCAAGTCATGGAAGACCTTGGTCGTCATGGAGCTAAGGTTGGATCTTTTCTTTGCGCGGAAACCGGCTCCGAGTCTGGCGAAAGCCTGTCTCGTTTATTAGACAGTCAACAGGATGCTTTTGTTGGGGTAGCATTCAATCCGGGCCAACTGATCATTAATCGCTTTTCTGCATCGGAAGCGATCGAAGCGTTGAAAGGGAGAATCCAGCTTGTCTACGCCGTGGATGGCGTGTTAGATCTTGCTTATGTAAGATGATTGTCCTTTGTCTTATGATTAGTTTCATCCTACTTCCATTAATTAATTTGTAAACTTGAAGATCAGCAATATCGCGGTCGTTTTGTTGTCGGCCGACCCGACTCGCGACCTGAAGAGATCGCTCAGGCAATCCGTTTCTTGCGGGATTTATGAATCACCGCTGAAGTGAGGCTGAGACTTTTCACACGCTCAAAGGCGGACTTCTTAGTCCTCGGAGGACTCTCCGCCACCCAACTGAGCTAAAACCTGCAGAACACCGTTTAGGTGTGCAAGTCGAGGACCGAAGCGATCAACGAACTCGTTGAGCATGTATTCACCCTCAAGCAGGTACTCTTTGCTGTCCTCGATCTCGTCAGTCATCGTATCGAGGAATTCAGTCTGCACACGACTCAAAGTCTCTGCAGCACGCCGACAGGACCTCGCCAACTCAGGATTTGCGTTCTTCCATTGTTTCAATTCCGTCGCACGTTGTTTATTGGCAGCAACTTGCTGATGGAGCAGTTCTTCGAGCAAAATGTTTTGTTGCCGCTTAACCTCG
>JAAXIK010000311.1:1559-4669 GCA_012270385.1 Rubripirellula sp.
TTGCCTCTTGAGATGCCTTACCCGCTTTTGCATCTGCGGAAACATCAATTCGGAACATCGGTGAGACTGGCTCGTGTTCGTAGGACATGTCAGAAACCCAAGATTGGTCATAGTAGTAAACAAGCCCCCCCCCAAATCATTGGGTCGGCAACTGGCCTGTCAGTATAACTCGATTGATCTCCTGTTGTTGACAAATTAGTCACTATGACCGTTTTTTCTGGATGCACTCGTCAAAAAAACCGGCACATTCAAGCTTTTTTCTATTGTCTTCCCCGTTCCATCAATTAGCGATACGACCGCTAAAGTTTTCCGAGACCGATCGCCGAAAAAACTGGAACGCAGAGTGCGGCAAAACGGTCATCTCGGAGCAAATGTTTCACGGCGTGAAACATTTGCTCTAACGCTCAGCTAATACCACCTGGCGATGATCATGATGTCTAAACGTGCTGGGATAGCCTGCAAGAGAACTCTTCTTTCGAAAAATGGATATCTGCTGATTCATGGCAAGAGTTGCTGAAACGATTGGTTACTACACGGTGATGGAAGATCGGGACACCGGGTGGACAGGGGGCCTGCTGCTTCTCAATCAAGCAGGTCGACCTTTAGAATTTCAGTGCACTCTCCCAGTTCGCCCCACAAGGGCACACGAAATCCTTTTTGGAGCAACACTTCGAGAGCACTTAATCACCGAAGTCATCGGTAAGCTCTTGGTGGATAAATGCCGGAATCCCATATCCGTGCTCTGTTGCGACCTTCACGAAGGTATTGCTCTATCTGAATTTTGCTCCTTTCCAGTCATTTACCTTGACGAGTCGGATCAGGAACATGATGAGATTTTTGAGCAATACTCAAGAGCGAGATCATCTCAGCGACGAACATCCGACTCAGCATCGACGAAACCCACATCGATTTTGGAAAGACTTCGTGCAGAGCAGAAGGAACCCGCTGAGATATCCATGCTTTCCAGGAAACTAGAACTCTCCGGGGCTTCCGTACGAGTATCCATGGCGGATTGCGAGAGAGTACAGACAATCATCTCGGGATTATCTGACCTCCCTGATGGAGCGGAACCCTTCGAGCGAATCCGAGAGGCCATCAGAGAAGCACAATCTCAGATTTCGCCAGCTACCCAGACTCGCAGCCCGAACGCTGCATAAAGCGTCGACACATCATCACAGCTCGTACCTCTCTCGTCAGGATAAACTCATGTGGAACCGCCATTTGAGCCTTGCGTCCAATCGCAACGTGCTTAACGCGGCGGAACCAACGCTGCGAGCGGAGTTGAATCCACTAGCTGGATTCGATACGCAGGCAGATGACCTGTCTCCTTTGGAAACGATCACGCTTGACTGTGGAAAGCTTGAAGCGAAATCCATTCCGATACGTGTGTCTCCCATCAAGGCGACCGCGAGCGGATTCCTATTCCCAGAATCCAAGCAAACCCTTCCACCTCGGATACCCAGCTCGGAAGCTCCCTCGAAGAAATCGCGTCGAGTCCGCTCATCGAAGCGTCATCGGATTCAGCCTCCGAAAGATATCGTCAAGCTGCAAGACCGCTTGTACTACCTATTGCAACCTCCCCTCGATTTATTGGTGGGTAGCGGTCAACTCAATTTTCCGTTTGAACCTTTTCCTTACCAACTCGATGGAATTGCATTTCTGTTCCCACGCTACGCTGCGGTGCTTGCCGACGAAATGGGTCTTGGCAAAACCATGCAGGCCATCAGCACGATTCGCCTACTCCTTTGCAGTGGTGAAGTACGCAGTGTGCTACTCGTTTGCCCCAAGCCTCTCGTGACCAACTGGTTAAGAGAATTCAGCGTATGGGCTCCAGAAATTCCTATCGCTGCGATCGAAGGGAATGCCGCGAAACGCGAATTCCAGTGGAGATCCGCGGAAATCCCGGTGAAAGTTGCGAACTATGAGCTTCTCATGCGGGACAAAGAAATCGTTCTCGAAAGTGGACTTCATTTTGATTTGGTCGCCTTGGATGAGGCTCAGAGGATCAAGAATCGAAATAGCACCACGAGTGAAATTATTCGAGCGATCCCCCGAACTCGATCGTGGGCACTTACCGGCACCCCAGTAGAGAATTCTCCAGATGACCTCGTGGGTATTTTTGACTACCTGTCGCCTGGTTACCTGAAGACGGGTATGCCAATGGCCGAAATGGCCAACGCATCACGGGACTATATCATTCGGCGAACCAAAGACATGGTGATGGATGATATGCCACCGAAACTCTACCGAGATGCGGAATTGGATCTTACTCCGGAACAGTGGGCCACCTACCAATCGGCCGAGAGTGAAGGTGTGATCCAGCTTGAAGCATTGGCTCAGGAATTAACGATCCACCATGTCTTTGAGCTTGTACTTCGACTGAAACAGATCTGTAACTTTGATCCTGCCACCGGCTCCAGCATCAAGCTAGACCGCTTGGTGGCAGACATGGAGGAAGTTGCAGCGAGTGGGAAGAAAGCCATTGTTTTCAGCCAGTGGGTTCATAGCATCCAAAAGATGGTCCCTGCTCTCAAACGGTTTGGACCCTTGGAATACCATGGCAAGATCCCCCATAAGAAACGGGATCCAATCATTGACCAATTCAAAAACGATCCGAACTGCAGCGTCATCCTGATGAGCTACGGGGCGGGCAGCGTGGGACTTAACCTGCAATTCTGTGAGTATGTTTTTCTGTTTGACCGCTGGTGGAATCCTGCAATTGAGGATCCGGCGATCAATCGAGCTCATCGGATTGGAGCGAAAGGTGCTGTTACCGTCACCCGCATGTTAGCGATGAATACCATCGAACAGAGAATCGCATCGGTTCTGGATCAAAAACGTGAAATGTTTGATGCCCTATTTTCCGAACAGGGCGGACCCGCTGCCGGTGGTGGCTTGACCCGAGATGAAATATTTGGGCTCTTTGACCTTCGGGCACCGTGTGGAAAGAAGGTCGCTTGATAAAACAGAAGCACCGCCGCTAAGGGAGGGTGGCAAGCGACGGTGCTTCTGCATGCTTTGAAAGATGACAACGGATGACCCCGTAGATGGGTCGCAGCGGGTTTCCAGCCTCGGAGTAGCGATCTGGAGGAGAAAGGTGAAGGTGGACG
>JAAXIK010000509.1 GCA_012270385.1 Rubripirellula sp.
GATGGGAGAGCACTCCAACGATAAAGCCAATTTTCATCGGGAGCATTGCAGTTCACCTCCACTCCCGGTCGCGCACTCATCTTCTCACCAGCGACTAAAGCCTCCACCACCGACTGCGCGAGACACAACCCCTTCGTTCTATCCCGACAATCCACGGAACTCCGCAATCCGGTGGTGATTAAGAGATTGACGCCGGTCAGTGAGATGGTCATCAGCGTGATGGAGAGCAGCACTTCAATCAACGTAAAGCCATTCGGTAGGGAATTGGATCTCTGCATTCTCATTTCTGACTGCCCCTATTCTGACCTCTTGTGTCAATTCGGGAAATTTCGCCGGTCAATGCATCCACCTTAACCCAATGAGTGACTCCTCCACGCTCTCCCACACCAAACGACTGACCACTACAAGTTCCATCAGGTAGCCAGCGGATCTGAATCTCCTTAGACGAAGGACTCATTTTTTCACCCGCACGGAACTGAAATCCTCTCGGTAATTCAGCTTGTAGAACACATAACTTGTTGCTCGAAGAGTTGCCGGAGGCCCAACGGTTTGACCGATTAGCTTCCTGACGCGCCGGCTCTCCAAGTTCAAATATTTCGTAGCGGGAACCTCCAGCTTCGCATCGAAACAGATGGCTCTTGCCGGATTCACCAGCAAGGGTCCTCGCTTTCCCCATCGTAGAGGTCACTCTCTGATTCACACGGTTCAAAGAGTCTCTTTGATATAAGTTCATGAGGTTTGGAACGACAGCTGCCATCGATACTGAAATCAGGGCAAGCACGATCAAAACTTCCATGAGTGTCATGCCAGAATTCCAGTATTGACCCGATGCGTTGCAGCTTGAACTGACGCAACCTCTCGAGAAAATACGATCATTGATGGTCATAACAAATCCTCCATTCAGTGGAGTGCCTTAGCGATTCCGGTCAGGGAGATCCCCTAATCAGGCTTCGCTGGAATCCCAATTCACAATGTCATCGTCATTTCCGTGGATACCATCGGGACCGCCCGAGGACAGGTCAAAAGGCTTGGTCGATTTGGAGGCGGGATAGACATATCGGAAGTCCCTTCGCCACGCATCCTTCGGTAGATCTTCCAAGTAGGGACCTTGCCACAGATCTGCTTCATTAGCGTCTGGACATTCCATCAATGCAGCAATCCCTTGACCACCAGATGGGTAACGACCATCGTGATCGATCGCGTACAGCTTCAGAGCTTGCTCTAATCCCTTCAAACTAATTCTCGTGGTATCCGCGTTGGCTTTCTCCTGGCGATTCACCAATCGGGGAACTACGGCGCTGGCAATCACCAGCAAAATGGTGACAACGAGAAGGACTTCAATGAGCGTCATTGCAGATCGCTGCAAGCGTTTCGAGTTACCAGATGTGGGGGAATTCATAATGACACCAAAATCAAGTTAAACTTTCCGCCGATTGAAGGATCGGCAGTAATAAAGCGAGTAGTAAAAATAGAATGGCAACAGCCATCACCAGCAGCAGGATTGGCTCCAGCATGCGGATGTAGAGGTCAAGTGTGCGATTGGCCTGACGCTCCAAAGTTTCTGCAGTGTTCTGAAGGATTTTGTCGAGACGGTTCGTGCTTTCCCCCACGCGCACCAGTTCGATCAATTCATCCGAAAACTGCCCACTCCGTTGTAGAGGCTGAGCAAGGGATTGACCAGATGCGATGCTGTCAGACGCGGATCGAATGGCTTGGCTCATCATTCGATTCCCCGTGACATGTCGAGATACCTCGAGTGAGGTCAAAATGGGTACTCCATTCTGCAACATCGTTCCCAAAACTCGACAAAATCTCGATGTTGCATACTGACGGACAATCTCGCCGAATCCCCAGATCCGCAACTGCATTTGATCTCTGACTTGCTGGCCCGTCTCGGTCTTGAGCCAGGACCAAATACCAAAGGCTGTGATGGAGATGACCAGGAAAACCATCAAAGCGTGTTCCTGCACAATCTCACTCCCACCCAATAAGACCACCGTGGGAAGCGGTAATTCACCGCGTTTTTCCAATCGCTCAAA
This sequence comes from Rubripirellula sp., assembly GCA_012270385.1. Lineage (GTDB taxonomy): Bacteria > Planctomycetota > Planctomycetia > Pirellulales > Pirellulaceae > Rubripirellula. Next base: position 2,040 of record JAAXIK010000509.1, read on the forward strand.
GATGACTTCGAATCGGGGCACGAAGAAAACCAGCATCGCAACCAGTTGCAAGGTTCCCATGCCAACAAGAAATGCCGGATAAGCAATGGCTCCGACGATCCGGCTCCGCAGATCTTCACTGCGTTCCGTAAATCTCGAAAGACTTCGGAGCGACTCCTCAAGGAAGCCGCCCTCCTCGCCTGCCCGAAGGATGTTCACCGAAAATGAATTGAAGACTTTTTGATGCTGAGCGAACGCGGAAGAAATACTCTCCCCGTTGGCTACACGAACTTTCAGATCACGTAGCACAGGGGTCAAGCCTGTTTGTTTTCCTCTCTCCGCCAACAGATCTAGTGCTCGAACCAGCGGCACACCTGCTTCCAATAGATCTGCCAGATTAGTGAAACAACTGGAGAGGTCTCGAGATTTAATTCTCTGTGCTCGAGCGGCCACTCGAACCTCGTGCACTTTGGTCGGAACGAGAGATTTCTGAACCAAGACGCGCCGGGCCTCCGCCCGCGTATCCGCACTGACCTGTCCGCGGACTACCGTTCCTGATCTAGCTTTAGCAACGTATTGAAAATCCATCTCTTACCCTCCCGTCGTATCGGAGGCGATACCGGTTAGGCGAAGGATTTCATCCACGGTCGTCTTCCCCTCCATGACTGCCTGCCAGCCACAGTCACGCAGAGATCGCATACCCAGTGAGGTTGCATACTGCCGGAGGGTCGTTGTGTCCGAACCCTGAGCAGCCATCTGCCTGACAGATTCATCAAAGGTCAACAGCTCAAAGATGGGTAATCGACCTCGGTAACCCAATTGGTGGCAGTGGCGACAACCCTTAGGGATACAGACGGTACCTGATGGATCCGGATAATCCTCCGGTAGTGTCAGAGTCTCTGCGCTCACTTCTTCTTTGCAATGTGGGCATAGCCTACGAACCAGCCTTTGTGCCATCACGCCTCGGAGTGTACTGGCAACCAGAAACGGCTCTACTCCCATATCCACCAATCGGGAGACGGCACCGCAGGCATCATTGGTGTGTAGTGTGCTGAGTACGAGGTGTCCGGTCAGGGAAGCCTGAACCGCGCTCTGTGCGGTTTCTCGATCACGAATCTCACCCACCAACACCACATCAGGGTCGTGCCGCAAGATGCTTCTCAAACCATTGGCAAACGTTCGACCGATTTTCTCATGGACTTGGATTTGGTGAATTCCAGGAAGACTGTATTCAACAGGATCCTCAATCGTCACAATCTTGATCGTCTGGTCTCGGATGGCGTTCAACGCGCTGTAGAGCGTGGTAGTTTTCCCGCTACCCGTTGGCCCGGTGATAAGAATCATCCCATTGGGCCGTTTGATCATATTGAGGAACTGCTTTTCCTGCGAATCTGGGATCTCAAGATCGCTGATGGATAGCACTTCACGCCCCCGATCCAACAAACGGAGAACGACATTCTCTCCGTGCAGCATGGGGATCACGGACACACGAATATCGGTTTCCCGATTCAATAATCTGGTTTTAAATCGACCATCCTGTGGTAGGCGGCGTTCCGCGATATTGAGTTTTGCCAGGATCTTAATCCGACTGATGATTGCGGAGCGAAACTGTGACATTTTGGGTGGAAAATGAACTGCTCTGAGTAATCCATCCACGCGATAACGTACTTGGAATACCCCTTCTTCGTTCTCCAGATGGACATCACTTGCCCCTTGCTGTAGAGCATCCTCCAGCAACTCACTCACCAGTTTCGAAACCGTTCTCTGTTCACCCAGATCATCAAGTTCGGCCCCATCAGCGAAGTCATCCACCGCAGATTCGGATTCGTCCAGTTCATCATTCAAGGCGACAGAACCCACGCCAAAACGGTGCTTTAACACCTTGGAAATTTCCTGAGGATCCGCCAGAACAGGCTGAACACTGCGTCCTGCCGCCAGCGAAAGCTCCGCCGCGAGATCAAGATCATAGGGGTCGCCGACTGCAACCAAGATGGAGTCACCTGACTCGGCATAGGGAACAGCACCGCGCTCGCTAAGATCCTGCGCGGAGAATACCCCGAACAGACTCTCATCGATCTTGGTTTCGTGCAGATCAACATATTGCATGCCGAACTGTGACGCCTGATCCTCATTCATAAACGCAGTTTCTAGTTCATGGGTACCTTGAAACGCTGGATAACAGCATCCAAACGGACATCAGAGAGACTGTGCAACAAGCTCCTCTGATTTCCGCTTGAAACCAAGCGTTACCGAAATATTCCCCACCGGCATCGCTACCCAAACTACCTACAGCATTGTTGCTGTCAAAAGAATCAGCGCAGTTCACACAACTTGACCATCGTTCTCAATCGATTGCATGGATCGTAACGATTATGCCGGTTATGACGACGCACTTTTGATGACTTCACCAGACCAGCAATGAACCAAATGGATCCAGTCCACAAACTTGTCGTGAAGAATGGTGACTACCCATACCACAAGAAAAGAAAGGCATGGAATAAAAAGAGGCCCGGCTGATGAGTTAACGCATCAGCCGGGCCAAAAGTTACCGTTAGTTATGTCGGCACAGGAGCGGCTGCAGCGCGTCACCGCATAACGGGGCGCTGAGACCCCCTGGG
>JAAXIK010000286.1 GCA_012270385.1 Rubripirellula sp.
GTCCCGAGGAGTCACTCTCGATTCAGAAAGGTTGCTTGGAGGCTGTTCTATCGAAAACTGGTGCTTTCTCTCACCGAATCGCTAAGGATGAAGAGGATCGTTTGTCGATCTGGCGCGGTAGGAAATCTGCTTTCTCAGCGGTGGGAAGACTGAGTCCCGACTTCCTTGTTCAAGATGGAGTCGTACCGAGAAAACGTCTTGGTGAGGCTTTGGTAAAGATTGAGCAGCTTTCAAAGGAATCGGGTATGAGGATCGCAAATGTCTTTCACGCCGGTGATGGGAATCTACATCCTCTGATCATGTTTGACGGCACACAGGATGGTGCTCTTCATCGCGCCGAGCAAGTTGCGGGACAGCTTTCACGAATCTGTATTGAGATGGGAGGGTCCATCACTGGGGAGCATGGCGTTGGTATGGAAAAAAGAGATTTCATGCCAGAGATGTATGATGCTACTTCAATGGAAATGATGGCAGAGGTCCGCCGTGCCATGGATCCAGATTGGATCGCAAATCCCGGTAAAATGTTCCCCGGAAATGAGCCGCCGGCCCTGTCGAATGTTGGCTTGCATCCCTTGGAAAAAGCGGGGGTGATTAGCCGTGAATAGCGATGTACTGATACCAAAGTCTGTTGAAGAACTTGCGGATCATGTGAAATCACAGGATCGAATCCTTGCGGTTGGCAACCAAACCAAGCCTCCACTCAGCCGATTTGAAGAGTGTGCGTTGGTGAGCTTGTCAGCATTGTCGGGAATGATTGAGTACGAACCTTCTGAGTTCACCTTCACGGCTTGGGCGGGCACCAAGCTCTCCGAAATTGAATCCGAATTAAGTGCGCGAGGTCAGTACCTGCCGTTTGATCCTGTCCTCAGTGGTGTTGGCGCGACGTTGGGAGGGACTATCGCGTCGGGATTATCGGGGCCTGGCCGGTTCCGGTATGGCGGCTTGCGTGATTTCTGTATCGGCATTCATTGGATGGATGGAAAGGGCCGACTCATTCAAGGTGGGGGTAAGGTTGTTAAGAATGCTGCGGGCTTTGATTTTCCTAAATTCATGGTCGGTAGCTTGGGACGGTATGGAATTCTGGTTGATGTCACCTTCAAAGTATTCCCGCAACCTCGTGATTATCTGACCTGGATGGTGTCATGTTCGGATCATCGAGCAGCGGCCGAATCCATGTCGACCTTGGCTGCGTCGCGATACGAAGTGGACGCGATTGATTACCGACCTGACCTTCGTCAGCTAGCGATTCGATTAGCGGGGCCCACTGAAGTTCTACCCAAGTTGCTCACTGAGATTCGCGAGCAATGGTCCGAGGGTAAACAATTATCTGGTGAAGAATCCTCAAGTTATTGGCAATCGGTCAACGCAATGGACTGGAGCCCATTCAATGATCCAGTGATCGTGTAAGTCCCACTCAAGTTGACTGCCTTTTTGAAGATTGAAAAGGAGTTGTCAGCCGAGGACTCCTGCAAATGTGGCGTGGATATCCCTCTCCGATGTCAATGATGTGGCATGGCTATCCAATCTCCTGATGCAGTATCAGCTACCGGGACTTATCGTCTTGGGTGATATTGATCAAGTATCGACAGGCAATGAGGAAGCATCCGTATCGGATCGCCGATATCAAATTGGTGCTTGGCCTCAGTCGAAAATGATGCAAGCCGTCAAGCATGCCATGGATCCACTGGCAAAATTTCCTGGAGTATGATCGATGTTGCACAGTATCGAACCCAACGAACATGGACCCCACGGTCATGAAATGGCAGATGCGGTGAGCACTTGCGTTCATTGTGGTTTCTGTTTGGCGGCCTGCCCAACATACAAAGAGCTAGGGCAAGAGGTAGATTCTCCGCGTGGACGCATCGTTCTCATGAAAGAAGTTCTCGAAGGCAAAATGAACGTCGAGGATGCGTTACCCCATGTCGACGCGTGCCTTGGTTGTTTAGCGTGTGAGCCTGCTTGTCCTTCGGGTGTTCCTTACCGAGATCTGATTAGCCCTTTCCGTGCACAGGTCGAATCGAAGCGAAAGCGATCATTACTCAGTCAGTTCCAGCGTTTTCTCACCCAGCAAACGCTTCCTTATCCGAAACGCTTTCGGTTGGCAGCGCGGACGGGACGATTGGCGAAGCGGTTTGCGGGGATCCTGCCACGTTCACTACGCGTGATGGTGGATCTGCTACCCGATCAGCTGCCCAAGCAAGAGAGTTGGAAGGAATTTTATCCCGCGTCAGAGAAGACCGGTGAACCTGCGAGAGCGAAAGTGGCGTTGCTGGTCGGTTGTGCACAAAGAGTGCGGGATCCCGATATCCACACAGCAACGATCCAAGTGCTGAACCATTGTGGCGTAGATGTGTTGCTCCCACCGCAACAAGGATGCTGCGGAGCACTCAGTTGGCACGTGGGGAATCTTAAGCAGGCACAGAAGTTTGCACGTCAAAACCTCGAGGCATTTCCGAAAGATCTTGATGCGATTGTGACGAATGCTGCCGGCTGTGGATCCGGGATGGATGAATACCCTTTAATACTGAAAGGAACGTCCGAGGAAGATTTGGCAAAATCCTTTGCAGAAAAAGTCTGTGACGTCACGGTGTTTCTCGAACAGCTTGGTGAACTACCTGAAGTTTCAGGTCCTGGAAAGGCCCAAGTGGTTGCTTATCACGACGCTTGCCATCTTGCTAATGCGCAGGGTGTAAAAAGTCAGCCTCGACAACTCTTGAATAAGATACCTGGGCTGAGAATTGCCGAGGTGGCAGATTCGCATCTCTGTTGTGGGTCCGCGGGAACTTATAACGTGGATCAACCAGAGGTTGCAGAGGCATTGGGGAAACAGAAGACCTCTTCATTGCTCGCGACGAATCCCGATTTGATTGCCACGGGGAATATCGGCTGTATGACCCAATTGAAGAATCACCTGGATTCCCGGCCCTCCAACGTTCCCGTGCTGCATACCCTGCAAGTGCTGCGTAATGCTTATCGTTTGAAGTGATCGTCTGCTTGATCGTTCTTCAGCTATTTTTCTTTGTGTTTGCTTGACATGGACCAGCTTGGTCACTCGACTAAGGCCCTCGGGAATTCCTCCATCTGAAGGGATTCAGGAGCATTAGGCCTCAAACTTACCGTTACATAGGGATGGCTAAAAATGTCATTGACTCATTCTGATCTGTTGAAGTTGAAACGTTGGAACACACCCACGATCTACAACGGTTGGGAGCAAATTACGAAATCAGATGTCGCAGCGGATGCATTTAACCTCGAAGAAACACACGATTTTATGCCACAGATGGGACCGATGGTGGGTTACGCGGTTACCGTGGTGATTGAACCCTCCAACGGATCGCACAAAGAGAATGCAAATGCGGGCTCGGATTACCGCAAGTACGTGGCGAGCGTACCCGGGCCGAAGATCGTCGTGGTTCAGGATCGTGACAAACCTCGGGTCATCGGTTCACTTTGGGGAGAAGTGAACAGTAACACACATCGAGCTTTGGGTTGTGTCGGAACGATTACGGATGGTGCGATCCGTGATGTTGATGAGATGACCAACGCTGGATTCAAAGCGATTGCGCGTCGACTATGTGTCGGCCATGCTCATGTGGTTCCTGTGGATTGGAACTGTGAAGTCGAAGTGTTCGGCAGAAAGATTCAACCCGGTCAACTCATCCATGCGGATAAGCACGGCTTTTTAGCGGTTCCAGACGAGGACAGGAAGGCATTACTCGATGCGTCGTTATTTATGGATGAGAACGAATGCAATACGGTGATCGCTGCGGCTCGCAGTTGTGCTGGACTCGATTCTGAATCAGCACTCCAACGCCTTGATCAGGCTGCCAAAGCTTTTGGGGAAGCGACGCGAGAGAAGTTCAATCGAGAGGGTGAATGGTAGGGATTCGTGTTTCCCCTGACAGGGATAACAACACCATCCCATGGAAAGATTTCACGGAAAGATTTCTTGGACGCTTTGACAGGTTCATTGAGAAAAGACGAGTTAGATGATGACAAATTGGCTTGCAAAAGAACGTTCTCGACACGGAGCGGGTCAGCCGCGTTTCAGGCTTAAGATTAATCGACTGCTGTTTCTGGTAGTTAGCTGTCTGGTGTTGCAGATGTCGTCATCCGCTCGTGGACGGCAGCCAAATCTTGTATTCATACTCGCTGATGATTTGGGTTACGAGACGGTCGAGTGCATGGGTGGAGAGTCTTACGAGACACCTAATCTCAATCGATTGGCTGCGGAAGGTCTTCGTATGAACCGTGCCTACGCTATGCCCTTGTGTACCAATAGTCGTATTCAACTGATGACCGGTAAATACAATTTTAGAAACTGGAAAGCATTTGGAATTCTTGACCCCAGCGAACCGAGTTTCGGCCGACTGCTACAGAAAGCGGGTTACAAAACCTGCATTGCCGGTAAATGGCAGCTCACCAGTTACGATCCACCCGATTACCCAGGAGCTTCACTTCGTCGAAATACAGGAACCCATCCCAGTCAGGCGGGCTTCGATGAATATTCGCTATGGCACGTCGGCCACACCGAGTCCAAGGGATCCCGTTATGCGGATCCATTGATTGTTGAGAATGGAAAAGAGAGAAGGGATACCGAAGGGAAGTATGGGCCCGACTTGTGGACCGACTTC
>JAAXIK010000116.1 GCA_012270385.1 Rubripirellula sp.
TCTTACGGGATGGGTGGCTGTCAGTTTCAGCGATGACAACATCAGTTCTGAAGTCCAGGAGTTACAGAGGGTACCTTTAATTTTGGGATTGGACTTTAACGTTGACCCTATGGCAGGAATTTGTGCGGTCAAGCATAACGACTGTCTTTATGTATTTGACGAGATCATCTTGACGGGTGGAGAAACAACTTGGGATTTCATGGTCTTACTGACCGAGCTCTTGTTTCCGCGTCAATTTTGGCTTCTTTGATGTTTCTGCACACGCAAGCACAAACTGAAGCCAGTAGAGTTGGACAACCCAACGTGCTAGTCATTCTTACTGACGATCAGGGTTGGGGCGACCTGAGTTTAAATGGGAATGAGAATCTCTCGACTCCGAACATTGATTCGATCGCTAACGCGGGCGCTACGCTCAATCACTTTTATGTTTGTCAAGTTTGCGCTCCGACACGAGCTGAGTTTCTTACTGGGAGGTACTATCCCAGAACCGGTGTGTCGGGGGTTAGTATTGGCCAAGAAAGATTAAATCCGGATGAGACAACGATTGCGGATCTTCTTAGCTCTGCGGGATACGCAACGGGCATCTTTGGCAAATGGCATAATGGAACTCAATCACCTTACCATCCAAATGATCGTGGTTTTGGTGAGTTCTATGGATTTACCTCAGGTCATTGGGGTCACTATTTCAGTCCGCCACTGGAACACAATCGTGAAAGTGTTCGTGGGACGGGTTTCGTTGTCGATGATTTTACGAATCGTGCACTCGAGTTCATTCATGCAAACCAAGATGGCCCATTCTTTTGTTATTTACCACTGAATACGCCTCACTCGCCCATGATGGTGCCCGACCGTTTCTATCAGAAGTTTTCAAATTCTAATCTTTCCATGCGACATCGAGATCCAGGTCGCGAGGACCTGGCGATGACTCGAGCTGCCTTGGCCATGATGGAAAATATTGACTGGAATGTTGGTCGTGTGCTTGACCTTCTTCTGGAGTTGGAACTTGAAGAGAACACCATTGTGATTTTCTTTTCAGATAATGGACCGAACTCCTTTCGTTGGAATGGCGGAATGAAAGGCAAGAAAGGATCCATTGATGAAGGAGGTCTGCGATCACCTTGTTTGATTCGCTGGCCAAAACAAATACCCCCGGGTAGTCTGATCAATCAGATTTCGGGTGCGATCGATTTGCTGCCCACGGTAATCGATCTGGTTGGACTGGAGGCACCACCATCTGGCAAGGCAATCGATGGTTTAAGTATGGCTCCCTGGTTGCGAGGAGAACGATTAGACACGGATTATCGAACGCTGTTTTCCATCAAAAATGATCAGGTCAGCGTTAGGCGGGGTGAGTATCGTCTTGACGATTCAAAGAGCTTGTTCAATGTCGTTCAGGATCCAAGACAGGATCATGATCTATCAAAAATATATCCAAAATTGACCGAAGAGCTTCATGTTCTGGCGAGTGATCATCGCGAGGTTATGAAGCAATGTTTTGCTCGGTACGCGGAACGTCCTTTCACCGTTGGTTATCACGACAAGACGGTGTTGCCGGCAAGGGATGGAGTTGCACATGGATCAGTCTCCCGAAGCTCAAAATCACCGAATAATTCTTTTTTTGAAAATTGGACGGATCGATCAGGTGAGTTGACTTGGGAAATTCAAGTTGCGGAGTCTGGAGTATTCGATGTGGTGCTCCATTACACCTGTCGCGAAGTCGATGTGGGAGCGACCATTGCAGTGAATCTAGATGAAGCAGGTCAGATTCCTGGTCTCACCTACAGAATCACGAAGCCTTTTGATCCACCGCTCTATGACAAGTCAAAAGAGCGAGTCAAAAAATCACATTACCAGATGAAAGACTTTGCAAGGCTATCTCTTGGAAAAATGAAATTCCCAGAAGGTAAGGCGATCCTTCGTCTTTCCGCATTGGAAATACCCGGAGACGAAGTCATCGATGTTCATTCGATCGAGTTAATTCGAGCCAATGATTGAACCAAAGATCGTGGGGATAGGATTTCAGCCAAGGCAAGCTCTTTTGCCCTACAAACCGAATCCGCCAGTGGTTGTCCAAAAGACGGCTAGCATGAATAGCCAGATGACATCCAGAAAGTGCCAATATTGGGCAGCGAAGTCAACGGGCCAGTGCCTCTCATGATCGTACCGTCCCTTCATCGAGTGGAAGGAGACAATTGCTAGTGCGATCACTCCGCCCGCTACATGGAGAGCATGCAGAAATGCAAGAACAATCAGCATTCCTGCAACACCCTTACTGGTGCCCTCGGCGAGAGCGGGACCATCCAGCATGCCGTACATGGCTTGGCATTGCATCCAGATAAAGCCGACAGCCGTGACACTGCTTGAAAAAAGTAGAATGCTGGTTGCGCGGTAACGATCGCGGCGAACCATTCGTGATGCTGCGTGAACAAGACCGCTAATTGCAATCAGACAAATGGTGCTTACAAGAAAGCTACTCGGTAAAGGTGTATCGGATTGTGCATCATTGCGACGAGAATACGCATAAATCCCGTAGAGTAAAATGCTGGATAGAAAAAAGATGAAAAGCGAAATCAGGAATAGATAACCACCCAAGTGTTGTCTCAAATCACTTGGCAGCAATTTCCTAGGTTGTTTCTGAATTGGATTCATTTTCAAATTGAAGCAGTGGCAATTACCACGAATTAACCACACCTTTTTAACAAAACCCTGACTCGACCGCAGTAAATGCATTGTTGTACCTCAGTATTATCTGAGATTGGCAATGCTTTAGTCTGTATTGCTCAGGGGCAGTCGACGGCAATTAATGACGCTATGCTTGGGAAAATGATCATCGGGTATACGGAGAGTGTCTAAATGGCTCGGGCAATCGTTATCCAGCACACTGCGGCAGATACCGCAGCAGCATTCTTACCCCTTTTGGATGAGTTGGGAGTATCGGTTCAGTGTATTCGGCTCGATCGTGGTGAAGCTCTCCCCAAGGTGGCGGCTTGTGATCTGTTGCTCACCTTCGGAGCACCAATTTCACTGCTTGAGCAAAGGGTGCCGGGATGGGTTGAGCAAGAAAAGGAATTAATAGAGCTTGCAGTTGATCAGCAAAAGATGATCATTGGGGTCTGTTTTGGAGCTCAGTTGCTCGCGATCGTGCTTGGTGCGAGGGTCAAGCGTAATGACGCACCCGAGGTCGGTTGGCATCCCGTTCGGAAGGTTGCATGCAAACAGGCAGCAAGTGCTTTTAACAGCCTACCTGATTCCTTTTATGCGTTTCATTGGCATCAAAATACTTTTGAGACTCCACCCGACGCAGTTCCCCTGTATGGCAGTCGCGTTTGCCAGAATCAGGCTTTTCAATATGGCGATCGAATCCTCGGCTTTCAATTCCATTTCGAAGCCGATGAAAGAACGATTCGGAACTTCCTTCTTGCATCAAAGTTGTGGCGGAATAAATCAGATTCAGTGCAAGACAAGGAAGAAATCCTACGTCTCACTGACTTGTATCTTTCAAAACAGCAAGCGACTCTCAAGGCATTTGTTAACGAAGCGGTTGGCCGTTTGAAGTGTTGATTTCGCCAATGTCATTGCCCCTTGAGTGCTCCGCGCACAAGATCGGTTCATCTCCGATCGGAGGGTAATAAACATTCGATATTGTCTTCGATAGTGAGCTTACATCCTTGGGTCATGATGACCAAAGAGAAGCTTTGGTGTGGGACGATTAGCTTTTTAAGAGTTACTTCGCCAAGTGGGTTCGGAAGTGGGAGATCATATGCTTGGCTGTTGAAGGGTTGATGAAGGTGAGGAAATGCCCGTGCTTGGGGAGTATGATGAGTTGACTGCTTACACCCTCGCGTTTTTGAGCTTCGTGAAACACCTGACTGCTTAATAGAGGAACGATGATGTCAGTCTCACCATGAATAATCGTGGTCGGTGGATCTCCTGCTGAGACATGGGCAACAGGGGATGCAGCACGATAGACTTCAGGCTTTTTGCGTCGTGTATCACCCAGAAAAAAACTCATTGAGGTATTATCCGGCGGAAGTGATTGGAAGTCGCAGGGTGGTCCTCCGATGCATAACGCTTTAATTTCGGGAAGGTTTTTCCAGCGGGGATCACTCAAACTCCATTGGCTGGCTGTGGCTTGCTCGGGGATGGGTTGGGTGGCACGCGATCCACCTAAAGCGGGGCGGTGGCCACCTGCCTAGTAGCCAAACATGCCAATCCGGTTCAAATCGAGATTGAATCGCTTTTGTGATTCTCGAACCCAAAGCATTGCCTGCCGTACATCATCGACTTGGGTTGGGAATTGGTGTTTTGGGGCGTGACGATAGTTAATGGATATGGCGACAAAGCCGTGTTCGGCAAGCTGATAACCATATCCTCGCAAATTCCACTTATCACCACCTATCCATCCACCCCCATGCACAAGGATCACGGTCGGTAGTGAATGATCGTTCGGCAGAGGATCAGGCAGGAAAACATCACACCTGCCCGCCCGTGGCAAGTTTTCTTGATAGATGACATCTTTCATCATCCGGACTTTGTGGGGGGGCTGCTCACCATCCGATACAGACACTCCCGTGGATGTTGACTTTATTTCCGAGTCTTGTTCAGGC
>JAAXIK010000500.1 GCA_012270385.1 Rubripirellula sp.
TTGAGATCGAAGTAGCGCTGTCGCACACATTTTAGAAATAGGGAACTCCCACGATTCGTGAGGACTATTGTCCGCGTTCACTCGCTTTTCTGCGTCGCGGACGGTCGTTTCAGCGGAAAATAGTGGTGAATTGCTTTGCTCTGTCCCAATAAACGTGCCCCAGGTTGTGGAACACCACTTTGAAGCACAGTAAACTCTGCTTCGCACAATCTTTTCCATTCGATCAGGTGTTCACACTTTTCCGAGCGTTCCCATGCTTCCGTATCGTACAGATTCACGTTTTCGCTATTTCCTAACTGCCTTGATTCTCACCCTCTGCGTCTCATCGCAGGGTCTGGCTGACGAGAAAGAGGACGGTCTGGACAAAAAGGCGGAAGTCGCAAAAGAAGAAGTCGCAAAAGAAGCGGAACAACCGAAAGTTGAATCGAAGAAAGAGGAAGAAACGCCTGCGGATTCAACCCCTGCTCAAGTCGAAAAAGATGAAGAGGTCAAGTCAGCTCCTCAGCCTTTGTTTCCTGACAAAGCATTGGAAGCAGCTGTCAGAGCAGTGGTTTTTGACAAACGATTCAATCAGGATCCTCTCACCAAAGACGATGTCGCCAAAATTCCCCACGTGATCGGGCGCGGCAAGGGTATCAAGAGTCTTGAAGGTCTTCAGCACTGCGTCTCGCTGATGAAAATCGATCTGGAAGACAACGAAATCAGTGATCTCAAGCCTATTAGTGAATTGAATAAACTCATCTCTCTTTCACTTGCCGGCAATAAGATTCAGGAAATTTCGGCGGTCAAATCTATGGTGAATCTTCAGCTCCTGGATCTATCTCGCAACAACATTAAGAAAATCGATCCCGTAGCCGGGATGAAGAATCTACGAGATCTTTGGATCGCGGATAACCAGATCAGTGATTTAACTCCCATCAGTAATCTGCCCAAAATCTGGTATCTCGACATCGCAAAAAATAAAGTGGTAGACCTAACCGTCGTGGGTAAGCTCAAGTGGCTGACTACTCTGGATATCACTGACAATCAAGTGAAGGATCTCAGTGCTTTGCGGTCCCTCTCTGATCTCGATCTGCTACTGATCTCAAAGAATCAGATCGCGGACCTCGGACCACTAGCCGAGATGTGTGCGGCTGACTCGGCAGGAGAGCGACGCTTCGCTCCATACCTTGAGGTCTACCTGGGAGAAAATCCAATCGATGACGGTAAGAAAACCGAATGGATCAACCAGCTGAAGTCGGCTGGCGTGGATGTGTTTGAAAAATGATTTCTGAAAAGGCTGAACAAAGAGTTCCGCTCACATCATAGAGGGAAAAGATTGGATCAATGATCCAGATGTCGTTTCAGGAAGTCGAACGTCCCTTTGCCATTAATGGTGTGGGGGCCGTTGAAAAATTCGATTTCAGTTTGATTTGCAATTCCCAGTTTCGCGTAGTGCCTGCGGACTTTCGCAAATTCCCAGGCCACCCACTCGTCGATACCCACTCCATCGTCATGGCCGCGTTCTACCATGAAGGGTCTAGGTGACATCAGCATGGCCAGTTCTGCATAGTTAGCGAGATTACCCATGTTCCATTCAAAGATTTCGTATTCGGGTGTCCAGACATAGCTGAACGGTGCGTCGATCGAGGCATTTTTAGAAACCCATTCATTGAAGTCAGCACTACAGATTGACAGGGCGTAGCCTGGTTCATCTTCCGTCGGTGGTAGGAAGGGAGGCACTCGGACGGCAGTCTTGCCTCCATAGGAAAGCCCATAAAATCCAATTCGATCGGCATCAACCGACGGTAGTTGTGAGAGCCATCGCAGTGTGACGAGATGTTGTGGGATGATGTAACTAAACAGAGTTCGCCCGAGAGGATTGGACTTTCTCTGCAAGGTCCTGAACGCATCCTTTCCTCGGTAGGGATTTTGAGGCGCGTAGACGATAAAGCCTTCCTTCACCAGTTGAACGCTGAATGATTTGTAGGCGCGGTAGCCACGCGATTCTTGATCATGGATTGTATCCATAGGCGTTCCCTCTAGCCCATGTTGACAGACAACAACGGGTCGTTTCTCTCCTTCTTTGATGCCTTTCGGAAGAATTAGAATCCCGGACGCAATGACGTCAGGGTACACATCAAGTACTACCTCATAGGCATCGTAGTGTTGGTCGGTAATGATCCGACGTGTGCGAGGTTGGATGGGAAGAGTAGGTTTGGGGAGCCTGCCAATCAACTCCTCGTGCATTTTCGACCGCACACTGCCTGCATCTTCCTTCCATTCTTCAACGCTTGTGCGATTCAAGGGGGACCATATTTTGTCACGCTCTCGCTGTGAAAGCTGTAACTTCCGCTGGGTGTATCGAGTGATCGCCTGAACCATCCGCTGTTGTCGGTCAAGTGGATTCACAGCGTCGGAGGTGTTGGAGAGTTTGTAGCTTTGGATAGCCGGAGGAGGCGAAACCCTCTTGGTAAGTTGTTGAACAAACTGTGATGAACGTGTCGGTCCGATCGGCTGGTTGGAGTCTTGATCGGAATTTTTGGCTACCAATCGGCCTTGAGATTGGCTGCTCAACGCCTCGACTTGGTCCCAAGCTTTTCGAGCAATCGTCAACTCCTGTTCTACCCGTGAACGGACTGGCCGAGCAATTTCACCGGGAGCAGCAACCTTTCGGCCTCGATCTGGAAGTGGACTTGGAATCGGTATTATCGGGTCCACCTCAATCAGCAACTCCCTCGGTGCGATCATGGATGCGATCTGGGCATCGCCGAATGTGACGAGTAATCGCCATACATTTCGGTAGATGGGCTCTTTCCACACCTCATCACGTTGATTGAAGTATCCGCTTACAAGAGCTCCATCGATTCTCTCGTCAATCGCGGCGCTGTAAAACGCAAGGAGCCCTCCTTCGCTAACACCGCAGACCCCAATCGGCAGTATCTCCTCATTCGAATTCCGAAACTCAAACTGATCAACGGCTGCGAGTATCTTTTGAACTTCATAGCCAATGATATGTCGCCCAAGCTCAAAAGCTTGCCGATAGAGGAATTCACGATGGGAGAGATTGGTGCTGCGACCTATCGTGGGGTTCGCACTGAACTCGTTGCTGCGATTGACAATCGCGGGTACAAGCACTTCGCAGCCCAGTGCAGCTAGGTCCGCAGCGTAACGCGTTGGAGATTTGGATAAGCCACATATTTGTTCGGGTGTCCATTGTGCATCAGGGATGGCTACGATTCTTGCAATCGGTTTTGACTTGGGTCGAAGGAAGTAACCCTCCGCTTCGAGACCTTCGAGAACGGGCCATTTTACATGCAGGATTTCAAAGAGATCATTTGACACGATCAATGCTGATCGATCGACTTGGGAGATCAGATGGATTCCGTTAGCAGGAATTCGAGTGTCAATACATCCAATGAGTTGCGAGAATTCCGCCCTTTTTTGCTTGAAGGCCGCACTCTGATTTTCCGCTTGTAGCACATCTTGGTCCCACTGCTTAATGCGTTGCTGGGAGGCTCGCTGAATCTCTTTGAGTGCGAAGCGATCGATGCCCGCCACCATCACCTCATCCAGAGGTTCCGTTTCCTCAAGGAGTGCGGTGTTCGGAAGACGGTCGGTCGGCGAAGTTTGTTCACACCATGACAGTTGGTGACTTGAGCTGATTAGCCAAACGGCAAAGCCCAGTAAAAGAGTGCGGCCATGCGAGCGGGAAGAGAGACTGCTGCGGGAGAAAAGATTCACTGAATGTCCTTTCATGGAGACGCAAGCTGAGGCTAGATGGATTTGCCTCCTAGGCAACGCAATTCGTTTCCAACCCGAAGTAACAAACAGCCACTCGCAAATGCGGGGCTGGCACCGACCGGTCCGCCCAGGTCCATCTCGCCGAGAACTTTAAAATCGTCGCTGGCCTTCAGAACGGTGGCTTCACCGCCTAGGCTAATGATAAGCAGTTTGTCACCGATCAGGATCGGAGATGCCCCGAAGCCCCCACGGCCTCCAATTCGCTCCATCCAGAGGCTGTCGCCGGTTTCAATATCAATACAAGAGGCGATTCCTTTGTCGTCCACCATGTACATGCGGTCTCCCCGTATCGCGGGTGTTGGCACGTAAGGGGCACCCCTATCGATGCGATAGAGTTGCTCGGGTTTTTCTCCAGCACTCTTTGGGATTCTTACTGCAACAAGGTGGTTGCCTCCTCCACCGCTGCCTGATGTGCCGATCGCAATATCGCCATGGATCAAAGGTGTGCTGCAAACTCGCTTTTCAAAGACCTCCAGATTCCAGAGTTTCTTTCCTGTCTTCAGGTCCAAGCCAAACAATCCATCCCCCGTGTTGGCATTTATCACCTGAGGGCGTTTGCCGCCTTGGTAAACGGCAGGCATCCCATAACACGACCGAGTGGTGGTTAACTCGGTTTCCCAGACGTCCTGCCCACTGTTTCGATCTACAGCGATAATGCGGCTGACTCCGGGAGTTTGCCCTGGACGTAGTTGATCTGCTTGCTGCGAATTGAAAAGTAGAACAACCTCACCATGGATTCTTGGTGAGGTACCTAATCCATGCTGCGATTGCCCTGACCCAAAAAACCGACACCAGCTTTCGTTAACGGAATGATA
>JAAXIK010000008.1 GCA_012270385.1 Rubripirellula sp.
CTGGTATGCTCGATAAACAATCGAGAGGCTTCTAAATGAAGTGCGGATGTGCCAGCACTTGCCAGAGAAAAGGCAAGAAGGGATTCGCTGCAGCAATCCAACGCTCTCGCTAGCCAATCGGATTTGTCAGTTTTGGCAAAAGAAGGAAAAGGGCAGCCACTTGCCGATTATTTAGCAACGGATGTTGATACTTCCTGATAGGTTTGGCTTGTCGGGAATCCGGCAAGTGAGTTTGGCGTGGAGATACCCTTCGAGCCCGGAACGTTACCTGCGAAAAAATCTAAACGTGGATCAAAGACAAACGCTGCTGGTTACCTGGGAGCAGAATCCTTTCAGGAATGTCACGCTGATAAATACGACACCTTCATCCACACCGCACACCACCAAACCTCTCGTTTAGCATCATTGCAGGAGATTACAGGTCCCCTCAATGGCGAGCGGAGTCAGATGCGAACGCTGCATCCCGAGATTCGGTTTGAGATGCTGGAAAGGGACGATACCGCATTTCAAAGAGTCTCTTTTTTCGATTGGCAGTTCGAAGTTCCGATGCAGTTGATCATGGGATCATCCAAAATGGCCGAGACCTATCTCTACTGGCATGGTGAAAAACTATTTCAGCTGAACTGTACCTATCTCACTGAACCGGATGCATGGATCAATAGTCCCGGTTACTTAGATGGTGATGCTGCTTACGCGCGACCGATTATCTCTGGCTGCTTGGATTGTCACTCCACGTATGTGGAATTGAAAAAGGAGCCCAACCTCTATGCAACCGAGTCGCTGATTCTCGGAATCTCTTGCGAGAGGTGTCATGGTCCGGGGCAACAGCACGTTGATTATCACAGGGCAAATCCAAATGAGAAGAAATCAGAATACATGGTTGTGCCCAGTAAGCTCAGTCGAGAACGAGAAATGGACGTCTGCGGTCAATGTCATATGGGGAATAAGGCTCCAAAAGCTGCAGGTGCTTTTCAGTTTCGCCCAGGTGATCGCATCGAAGAACATTACGAGTTGCTCGAAGACCATGATGAATCTGCTAACAGCGTCCATGCCTCGAACCAGATTGGGAGACTGGCACTGAGTGCTTGTTTTCAAGAATCGGAAATGGCTTGTGTGCAGTGTCATAATCCCCACAAGAATGAGAGGGGAATGACGGAGGTCTTTTCACAGCGTTGTTTAAAGTGTCACCAGGAAAACCAGTGTGGCATGCATGAAAAGCTTGGTCCGAAGCTACGAGAAAACTGTATTGATTGTCATATGCCTAAGCGTGCAACGGATAAATTGCGAGTTGAGACATCCGTGGGTCAGATCTTTCCGCCCTTACGCGATCATCACATTCGGGTTGATCAGAAAGCGACCGAGAACTACCTGAATTCAAACTAAATGCTGGTCTCGCATTGGGTGGCTGAGCGTAAAGTCATGCAATAAAAAAACCGCGTCTGCTTGAGCAGACGCGGTTTACGATTGATCGCAAGCTTCGCGAATTCTACTGATTCAGCTGCTCTTCGATAACTTCTTTAACAGCTCGAGTACCCAGAGCACCCCAGAGACCGTATGGGCTTGGAGCACCTGGCTCTGCACCTGGGAACCAACCTGGATTACCACCCGCACCACGTTCGATAGGTGGCAGAGTTGCATCACCTGCTTCGATCGAGTCGGTGATGAAGACCACTGCACCGTCACCCATTAATACGTGTGCACCACCTTGGTGACGACTACTCGCGGAGAAGACGCCTTCATTATAGTCACCACCACCTACTTGGCAGCTAGGACTATTGGGTGGAAGAATTGTATTGAAGGATGCATACTTCGGACGGAAGTCAGCCCATCGGCAACCTTTACACTGGTCGCTGCCGCTACCAGGCATTCTTGCGGCTGCCGAGTAGAAGCTAGGACGATTCACGTCAATGTGGTCGCCTTGGGCACAAAGGCTAGGGTTCGCTTGAAGCGAGTTGGAGCCAGTACCTCCAGAGAAGTTACGAACCCAATCTGCGACGACTTCGCGTTGTCCCAATGAGGTTGCGATTTCGCCTGCCATGATGGTGTTGGCGAGACCGTCGAGAACGTCACGGAACTTGGTGACACGTCGGTTCCAGAACATACCCCGACATGCTGCACGTGATCGTGTAGCCATCCAATTGAGGTCTCGATTACCGGTGAATCGGTTGTTGTGGAAGAAGCCGAACTCACTTGTACCACCATAATGGACTCGGTCAATCGCATCACCAATACATGCGGCGTAGTTATTACGTCCGTGTCCTGGCAATCCGTAGGCTGGGTCGCTAGGGCAGCGGTAAGTGGGAACGTCGGTTTCCCAAGGAGCGTAACGACGCTGCCAGGTTGATGGGCCCATCGGTGGCCATGCTCGTACACCACCTGGACCGGGGAGCACACTACCAGGCATGGTGTAACCGGGTGTTACTTCGGTACTTGGATTCGAGATCTTCTCCCAAAGAGCTTGCTGCTCGATGAAAGGAGTCAACGGAACAAGCCAGCTCAAGAAAAGTCGGTTGCTGTTGTTGGTTGTGTTGCCAGCAAGCGCACGTGAACTACCGGTACCGTTTTGTGGTAACTGCTTGTAAGAGCTGTGGTAGTTGTGAACTGCCAAGCCAATTTGCTTGAAGTTGTTACTACAAGACATACGGCGGGCTGCTTCCCTTGCGGCTTGACCAGCCGGTAAGAGTAGGCCCACAAGGATACCAATGATCGCAATGACCACTAGCAGCTCGACCAGGGTGAAACCCTGACGAGTCTTTCGAAGACGGTGCATAAAACGCTCCTGCGAATCGAAAAGAAAAAGAAAAAGAACAGGACGATTGCCGCGGAACACAATGATAGCAACGTGTTTCTTGGCATCGTATAAGTGCGCAATCATCATCAGCGATTGCCGTTTTTGGGGGAATTTCCACCAGAAAATGGGAATCGCTGCACAGACAATTCTCAGTAGCTTAGCGTGCAAACGGTGACAAGTCAAAAACACACCTAGGGGAAGTGTTCAGGTGTACACTGGTTTCGCTGTGAGCCGAAGCCTGAGCCGGGCTTTTCACCAGTTCCGATCGCTTGTTGAGATGGGTGGTTTAATGAGACTGGGGTCCGCTCTACTTTGAGTTTGATCGCAGTGCTTCCAACAGCTGTATGGACTGAATGTCGGTCGGATCAATTAAAATCGCTCGCTCAAAATGGTAGATCGCACGTTGACGATCTCCGATGAGGGCATAGGTCTCACCTAAGGCAGCATCCACCATCGATAGGTTGGGTTCGATCTGCAGAGCGGCCTCGTAGCATGCAATCGCATCCTCAGGCCGGTTGCTCATTTGCATCGCCTTACCGAGATTCACATAGGCTTCCACCATTTCGGGGTGAGCTTCCACTGCTCGATAAAGTGCAGGAATACTGACACCAAGGTTACCCGCCTGACCCGCTGCGATTCCCATATTCATATAGGAGCTTGCGCGGAGCATGGACTCATCATGGACCGGTAGGTTGCAAAGAATCGCCGTGGAAAGGAAACCCGCTATGGAAAGTCGCATGGACCGCCAACATCTTGTACGGATTCTCTTTGATATATCCCAAATCGCTACAGCAGCAAATAAGACAGACATCGGTACTAGAGGCTGTCGATAGCGACCGAGGATAAAGAAGAGAACGATCGCTCCGATCATGATCACGAGCATTGCATCGAGAATCCATAGGCGGGATCGATTTTCGATTTTGGTTGTCATTCCCCAAGCAGCCAATGGGAAGAGAATTCCAAAATGCCAAAAGCGACTAAAGACACGTAAAGGCCACGAAGTCTCACTGTAGATATAGAAGCATTCAACGTCCGGTACCTCGAATCGGTTCACCACCATCAAGCTTTTGATCGCTAACAATTCAATCCAGCGAGTGGGGCTATCTGAGATTTCGAGCCATGCCTGACCAAACCAATATTTCGACACTTCCCGAGCGCTCAGTTCGCGTTCCATCGCTTCTTCCGCGAGTCGCTGTGCGTCCGCCCGTTCATACATCGGTGTCTCATGGCCTTGAATTAAAGGTTGATAGAGACCATTGGAAGCTTGGTTGTTACCGATAAAGAAATTGGGGCCGGCTTGGAATGTTGTAGGTGACCACTCCCCACCAAGCGATGCATTTCTCGCGGCGATTGGAAGTAGGATGGCAGCGAGGCCCAAGCCGTAGCTCAGGATGATTTTCAGGTGTGCTTTACGAGTGAGGCTTTTAGTGAGCAAAATCCAAGCTGGAAAGATCGGCACCCAAAGAATGGAGTTCTCGCGGGTAAGCATCAGAAGAGCGAGCGTTAAGCCAACCATACCACTTCGCAACAGTAGTTTCTGCAATTCGGATTTGTTTTGTAGGTTTCGATAAACGGAAGAAATTCCATAAATCAGAAGGCAAAGCAGAAATGAAGCAAGAGAGGTCTTTTGAATAATGCCATCGAAATAAATCGCGGGCGGGTAAAACTCATAAAGGGACGCCGGGATTAAGCCAATAGATGGCCGGAAGAAGTGTTTACCCGCTAAGCCTAAGGCACCCACTGCAATCGCACAGATCAAACACTGAAATAGGCGTAGGGA
>JAAXIK010000514.1 GCA_012270385.1 Rubripirellula sp.
TTAACCAAGTACATTAAAACAAGCTCATGGGTCAGCGAAAATAACAGCGCTACCGTATAAACGGCTGTTACCGAAAGGTACTTTCCAAGAAGAATCTCAATGTCCGTGGCGGGCATTGTGAACAACAGTTCATCCGTACCTGTTTTTCTCTCTTCCGCCCAAACGCCCATTGCGATGGCTGGAATGATGATCAGCATCATCATGGGGTAGTTGATGGAAAGTTGATCGAGGTTGGGTTCATTCGCAGTGAAGAACCTTCCATCGAATGCGTACCAGCCGCATGCAACAACGAAGACGATGATGAACAGATAGCCGAGCATCCCGGAAAAATATGCCGAGAAATTGCGCTGGAAAATCGCAGCGATGACTTGTCTTCTGAGCTTCATGGTGATTGAGTGTCAATTGAGGGTCAAACGGTTTTTTTACTTAGCATTCAGCGAATGAGATTTGATTGCTGCTTGCGATATTTAATGATTTTTAAGTCTAATAATGAATCTCCTTCGTGGGATGTTGTAGTTGTATCTAACTTCTTATTCGGAAATCATGCGTTGGTGATCTCGCGGAATTTTTGTTCCATCGAGTCACTCTCTTGACCGAGTTCATTGACTGATCCATCGAATACCAAGCGGCCTTCATTGATCAGCACAACACGGCTGCAGACCGCGTG
The DNA here is from genome assembly GCA_012270385.1 of Rubripirellula sp. GTDB lineage: Bacteria > Planctomycetota > Planctomycetia > Pirellulales > Pirellulaceae > Rubripirellula. The sequence goes on from JAAXIK010000514.1 coordinate 668, forward strand.
GACTTCTTGCAGAATGTGCGTTGAGAGCAGAACCGTTTTTGTTTTTCCCAGTTCCACAATCAGTTGCCGCAATCCACCGTCGGATATTGAAAGAAAGGCTGTGCGAAGGCGACCCGCTGGCGATATCCGCGAGACAGCTTTCCGATCGATTTTCCCCAGACATCCCCCAGGTCACATTGCTCAGCCACATATTCCATTCTCTCGGAGAGATCACCCGATGACATCATCCGAGCCTTTCCGACGTAGCGAAGGAAGCTTTGTGGTGTCATCTCAGGGTAAAGCGGGCCGTTCTCCGGCAAGTAGCCCAGCAATTCAGCTGCCTCGAGTCGATTGGATTGAGTTTCAAATCCGCCTATTTTGGCAGAGCCTGAAGTCGGTGACAGAAATCCTGTCAGCATCTTCATGGTTGTAGATTTGCCTGCGCCGTTGGGTCCCAAGAAGGCACAGACCTGACCGGCTGGAACTGAGAAGGTCACATTTTGGACCGCAGCAAATTCTCCATAGAATTTGCTTAACGCATCCGCTTCGACCATCGTCATATCGGTTTCTCCTGAAAACACTCTATCGATTTCGTTTTTATTGATCCGCCGCAGACATCACCTGTCTAGGCGGCTCGTTTCTATGAATCATTTCCAGTGCAAATCGGATCCGGACTCAATCACTGATTGAAACAGATCTTGTTTCGCGATGTGCTGTAGATCAGGGGGGGACCCTGCCAGCACCTTCGCATTTGCGTAGGAAGTCGAAGCCCAACAATATAAGGCTTCAGCTAGACAAATGTGTCATGAACCCTCGCGTTATCCACTCCCTATCGCAGTTTTTTCAGACGTAACGGTCTATTTCTTTCTGGTTCTCTTTTTCACATGAGCCGCGGCTTGCGTCGGCTCAAAGTACTCGAAAGCCAGTACTGCTTATCAGAGGTGTGCCTTTCAGAGGGAACTTCACCACGCTTTTCATGCACTAATACGCTCCAAGCTTGGCTTGGTTTGCCTGGATCTCCAGTTTTTTTGCGGACCGATATGATCGGGTTTTTCCTCGAAAAGTCTAGTGGGCCAAAGCATGCTATGATTCGTTGTGACTGATTTTTTTGTAATTTCGCCATGCATTTCTGCTTCGCCAAAGCATCAGTCACTTTGCCTAAGTTCTCGGACCTAGGAAATGTCTTTTGGGTGGCCATCTTGGTTGCTTGGCTCGGACAGCACCGGAAACTTTCAGGCCGGATATGTCTCGAGCCAATCTCTGAGGCTATGTTCTCGATCGGAAAGACAATTTAAGCTGTGGAAGCCCACAAATATGGGTTTTTGAGTCTCACTCTCTGCCTGCCTTCGGAGGTTCCGATTGCTCGTGTCTAGCTCGAAGCCTCTTACGATTGATCGTCCCTACCTTGTCTTGCGGGAAGAGGAAGCCGAAAGCATTGGCAAAATCCGAAACTGTCTGACGGTTTTTCTCACTGCATCAACTTGCCCGATCGGTTGTAGCATGTGCGACTTACATCAGAACACTCTAAGCACCGCTACTCCGAGGGGTGCAATTCCGGATCAGATCGACTACGCGATTCAACTTTACCCGGGTACTGACTGGATCAAGTTGTACAACAGCGGTAATTTTTTTGATCCTCGCAGTATTCCTCCCGACGATTACGAGGCGATTCTCGAAAGGTTATCGCCATACCAACGTGTGGTGGTTGAGAATCATCCAAAATTTGGTGACCGGCGTTTAGCAGAGTTTCGTTCCCGACTTGGTGCGCAACTCGAGGTTGCCGTGGGGCTGGAGACGGTGCCGCCGCGATGGCTTGGCCGAATGGGTAAGCGGATTACTCGAGATGAGTTCGACGGATACGCAAGGAAACTGCACGAGCATCGAATTGATTTAAGAGTCTTTCTCATCGTTGGTGTTCCAGGATCCTCCGTTGCTGAGTCACTGCGTTGGGCTGAATTATCTGTCAGGCACGCAGCGCTGCAGGGCGCTCGGTCCATCAGCCTGATTCCCGCAAGGGGTAATGGCACCTCTGAGGCCGGTAGTCGCCAAAAATTCAGTGGTGAACCTTTCCGTCAATCCACTTGGGGAACGACTTTTGGGCCCATCCCCACCATGCGACCTACTGATTTACTGACGCTGCAGCGGAAATGTATTCGCTGGGCGTCAGGTGAAGTGATCATCACGGTTGATCCTTGGGACTTAAATGCGGATGATCCAGAGGTAGGAAGGATTCAGAAGCTAAACCTTGGTCAGGTCGTGTAGAGTGGCGCTACTGCGTGGGAGCTTCTCGAGTGGATTTTGAGTTGGCAGGTAAAACGCAAGCCGCTGGTTAGCGATCCACTGAGTTGTATTGATCTGCTTTGATAGAAAGAGGAGTCGGATTTTGAGAGCGGAGGTCACGATCATTGGTTCTGGATTTTCCGGTTCCATTCTTGCTTGGATCCTCGCGTCCCAAGGACGCTCAGTGGCTCTTGTTGACCAAGCTCGGCACCCACGCTTTGCAATCGGAGAGTCCTCCACGCCGATTGCTGATGCGATCTTGGATCGGTTGGGCCAGAAGTATGACATCCCTACACTAAGGAATCTGTCTTGCTGGGGGAGTTGGCAGGAGAACTACCCCGCACTCGCTTGCGGGCGTAAAAGGGGATTCAGTTACCTTGTGCATCAACCTGGTGAAAAGTTCCATGAGGAAGCACTTGGTGATCGGAGTTTGCTTGTGGCAGCGAGCCCGTCGGATTATCGATCTGCCACTCACTGGCACCGCTCGAGCGTTGATCAGTTCCTCTGGCGACAGGCCGTGGAACATGGTGTGGTCGACCTCACGGGGCACGCCGTTGTGGGGATCGAAGTTTCTCTAAGCGGTCCGGTTAAAGTGGTTTGCGAATCGGCCGATCCAGATACCCGTGGATCAAGTCGTTTCGAGATTGAAAGCGATTGGTTGATCGATGCCTCTGGATCGTCTTGCGTTGTTTCTCGTTATCTTCCTGTCGACAAGAAGACAGATCAACTTCGAACAAGCACCCACGCTTGCTTTGGACACTTTCATCAAGTTATGAACTGGACTGACATTGTCGATCCCACACCACGAGCTGATTTCGAAAATCCTTTTTCTGCAGATGACGCTGCTCAGCATCACTTAATCGATCACGGGTGGATGTGGATGCTTCGTTTCAATCAAGGAGTGACGAGTGTGGGCTACACCACTCTCTCCCATCAACCTCTGCCTGAACTGGAGTCCTTAAAGTCACGCTATCCCTCGATCAAAGCGATGCTATCGGAGGCGGAGATCGTAGCGCCCGCAGGAGGTTGGGTGCGAACTCCTAGGTTGCAGCGTTGGTTCTCGTCCATCCCTCATCCAAGGTGCGTCATGTTACCGACAGCAGCGTTGACGCTCGACCCACTCCATAGTACCGGAATTGCCCACGCGTTGGCGGGTGTGGATCGTGTTGCAGAAAGGGTTCTAAATGGAAGCACCTCTGAATCCGCTTGGGAGCAATACGAGTCGATACTCTCCGGCGAGACAAATTTGTTAGATAAGATGGTTCACATGGCATACCGAAATGTCAGCCACTTCGAACGGTTCACCGTCGCATGCATGCTCTACTTTGCAGCTGCGATCCGATGCGAAGAAACTTACCAAGCTGGGCTCACCCCGTCCCATCTTTGGAACGCAGGTGAGGAACAATTCACGGATTTGGTTGATTGGGTGGATTCGGTGATTGATCATGCTGACCAAAGAGTGATCTCAGAAATTCGCCGAAAGCTGGAGCCTTGGAATTCCGCGGGACTTATGGATCCTGAGGTGAATAACCGGTACGCCTACACCGCTACAAAGTAGTCGGTGGATTACTTTTCATGAGACTGATCGGCGTTGCAGTCGGAAGTCCGAAGTCTTGGTGAGTTCCAGATCAGGCCCGCACTCC
>JAAXIK010000284.1 GCA_012270385.1 Rubripirellula sp.
CGGCTAAAGCTAGATTATGTTACGCACGAATCAGAAATGGGTTCTTCGAATACAGTGTCTTCCATATCTGCTCGGCCTCACTCCATCTCCCTTCTCGCGCCAGTGCATTACCTTTCCGAAGTTCTCGACTTCCGGGAAATCCATAAGAGGACTCCAGCTCGACCCCTTCTAATTCAACCGAGGGCATCATCAGGCGATAGGTTTCACGAACCGCTGCGGTGGACAAAATTTGGTCCGTTGCACTCAGGAGCGCAAGATCGGGATACCGCTTTAATGCGGTATCAATCGTCACAGAAACCGGTAAGCCTCCGCCGTCGCGATCACTGACTAGCGGAGGCAAACGCCCCGAGATCGTCTGCTGGTCCTGCATTGCATCCTCAGGATTGCCGCCCCGACGCTCAAACACTTCTCCCCGCAGGAGAAAGTGTGCACCCGATCGTCTTGCGAGGGATGCTAAAGCCACATCATTGACTTCTTGATCGGTAGCGGAAACGAGCTGGACCGCGGCTCCGCGTTTCAACGTCTGATAATCTACCAGCTCAACCCTTCGCCCCGGATCATTCGGTACATCCTCAAAAAGTTGATTTCTGATGCTCTGCACGAGAGCCTGATCACCTACCAATTCCGAAACCACCACCTTGCTTCCCACCGTCGAGGAAAGCACGGGGGGATGCCAAAGATGAATCGGTGCACTGACCTTACATCCGCTGAGGTAACAGAAGATCAAAAAGATGGCACAACCACGTCGGATAAGCAAAGGTTCCATAGAACCGATGTAGGCTTTCCGGGCGTTTCAAGTCAAGTTCTGATCGTTCAGGCAGCAGCCTGTACGGCAGCTTGTCGCAATCGCGGGATGACCATACTCTCGCGTCGAACGCCATCGCTACCGTAGAAAATCACGGTATCTTTCTTGTAGTCGCAAATGGCAGTCAGCTTCACACTCCGTGGACCATGCAAGCAAAAATAGACTCCCACCGCTTTTCCCCCACGAATCACTTCACGTTGAGTGACAGGGAATTGGTTGGGCACCAGATGACCCAGCTGACATAATTTTTCCTCGATCGTCGTACAGAGACTTGAGTAATCAATTTTGTGAGCAGTCAGACCAATCATCCGCGACCCTGAGGCTAGAACAAGCAGAAAAGAGATGCAGTTGGAAAACACAGTTTCCCTTCTGTTCAGCTTGGGTATCGGCGCCGCGGCGTGGGAAATTTAGTTCCCAAAAAACTCTATAGTCCGGCAATTCGCAAGTCAGGTAAGTCTTACCGATTGTGCCGTTTTCATGCATTAAGCCACTTTTTCAATTGCAACAAACTCGGTCTTTTTCCCAGTTCGACAAAAGTCAAAACGGATCGGTGCGAGTCGATTCTTCCAAAGCAACTACGGAAAAAGTAGACCCAAGAAAATCTTGATTCAAGTTTCTTCTTCTTGAATCGAACCCACAGGAATCCCAAAAGTTCCCGAAGCTTTACCCATTCCAAGTTTTACCCGTTTCAGCGATCGGGCTGGGTGATGCGACCATGAATTTCATGAAGTAAACGCTGCTCCAGCGATGAATCTCTACCGAGTGGTATCCAACCGAGTGTTCGAGGCCCATCAAGTTCACCGCCAAATTGCCGCACAATCGTTCCATCATGCCTCGTGTTACCACTGAGTTCGTTGGACCACTGGCTACTATCGGTATCCTCGATCTCTTTTTGCACAATGACCTCCAAGCTATACCCAGTGGTGGAAGGTCGAACAATGACAATAGCTCGTCTCCTGATGGACTGAAGCGTGCTTTGCAACCGCTCGAATCCAGAGGTCGTATCTTTGCGCCAGGGTTCGAGAATCGAAGCTCCAATCTGATAGCTGGTCTCGAGACGACCGTCGAGAACCACGCCATTTGCCTTCTGAACGGGTTGCTCACGGGCGACCCTGAAATAGTCATCTACCGTATCGACGACCTGAGACCAGACGAAATCGGCTTTCGCATCAGGCAGGTCGAGCGGATTGGGCACGAAAACAGGTGGTGATTGATCCGAAAATCGCGCAAGCAGAGAGCCACATCCAGCGTTGGCGATGAGTAATAGTCCCCCAAGCAGAATGCAGAAGAGGGACATCGGTTGCCATGTCACTCTTGGGGGTTGGTGTTTCCGGTCCACGAAAATCCGAGGCATACCGCTACCTCCTTGTGGTCGCGTCTGAGTACCGATTGGCGATACTCAAGGGTAAAGGCTCGGCACCAGGAGTGTCCTCGGGAAAGAGTGACCAGACGGGAACCATGACTTGCATTTGATCAAGCACTTGTCGTTGACTCTCAGCTATCTTCTCCTTACGAATGATGCCTCGAATCGAATCTTGAACCTCACTCACCGGAGTGATCCCGGCGTCCTGACGATCAAGCACTCGAATAATGTGATAGCCATCTTGATCTTCAATGATTTCACTCATTGCATTGAGTGGAATCGAGAAGACTTGCTGATCGATGGGATCGGATGCCAATGCACCTTTGGAGGTCCATTCGTGCAATCCTCCACGACTCGCAAACGGCTCCTGACTGCTCTGTCTTGCAACCGCTTGCATACTGCCACCAAAGTACGCCTCGCGTCCCATTTCCCATATCGCTGCGTGAGCAGCTTTCTGATCTGGAAACTTATCAAATCTTACAGATAACTGCTCCCATCTCGCTCGGGCAGGTCTCTGATATTCATCGGTGTGCAATTCATAGTACTCATTGATCTCAGCAACCGTGACGGTTGGCTCCCTCTCGACCTTACTGCGAATGTACAGGTGTCCCAGCATCGCATCCATGAACTCGCGTTGCCTCAAAGCCAGTGAACTCCCCTTCTCTCTCAACGCTGCATCCAAATCCGTCAATTCTTCGACTTTGTATTGTTTGCGTAATTCTGGAACTTCCGTCTCAAAAAACATCTGCCGCGCTCGACTGGTCAGCCTCGAATCTGCTTCCGCTCGTTTCTCCGCTGACTCGGTTCCCACTTGATCTAGGAGAAAGGCTTCTCTCATCATTCGTGTTTGAATGAGCTGCTGCAGTAAGTTACGCGTTAGATTGACCCGAGCTACCTGAAGCTGCTCTGCGGGAAACTGTCCACCGCTTCGTGAAATGGCCTCATTAATCTGAGACTCGACTTTCCCTGATACATCGCCCATCAGAATAGGTGAACGACCGACGTAAGCGATGATTGCGGCGGGATCCTCCGGCAATACAACGTTTTTTTCTGTTTCGTTTTTTTCCTCGGGCGGGCTCTGCTGATCAGATAGTGTCGTGGTGAACTGTCCGAAAGCGGTTTCACCTAGCAGACAGCAAAACAGCCCCACACACCAAGTCACTCGAGATGGAATCAACGCCGGCATTCGTCGACCTTCAGAACAGGAGAGAGCATTCAACAATACATCACATGCGACACAACACTTGCACCGATGCTATGTAAGGGCTTGTAGTCCTAGATGAGGGCAAAAGGCAAGACTGATTGAATTGAACCCAGACCACATTCGCTAGCAAACCCGAATCGCGGGAGATAAAACTCTCGCGAAAGCACTTTGCCTCACTGCACTCGCCGCTCACCTCACCGCTGGCCTTCCGAGCTCAGTTCGGCAATACCGGTCTTCCCGTCGATCGATGACTTTTCGTAGTGTCCTATTAGGCGTCTTAGATAAAGAGATAAAGATTCCAAAAGACAGGCTGCGAACCGATTGGGTTGGAGACTGAAACGCAGACACTCGGGAATGATCAAGAGAGGAACCGGTAACCATGGCTAGTCAGTGGGCATCTCCCGAAGCGAGCCGCCTCCACGCGATGCATCACCGCCCCTCCACTGCGGAGGCGGCAAAATTTCGCCTCGGCACCCTACTCTGGTTCGCCGGGATCACGCTTCTGCTTGTACCCATGGCGACGCTACTGGATATTCCCATTGCGAAGTGGTTTGCTCAAGAGCCGCTACCCGGCTGGGTCGGTCTAGCCCTGGAGGGTCTACTCTATTACGCGCACGGCACTGGGATCGCTGTGATTCTGCTCGGACTGCTTCTTTTCGCGCCTTCCAAGCGATGGAACATTCCACGACTTGCCGTCCTGGCAGCGGGTGGAGGAGCGATCTCAACTCTCACCAAGATGTTTGTTCTGCGTCCCCGTCCCAACTCGCTGTTTCTTAGCAGCGCAAACAACGACTCCGCTTGGATCTGGTCCTTTGATTGGACGTTGAATCACATCGCTGACTTTGAACCAAGCTCAAGAGCCTTTCCAAGTGCTTACCTCGCCACCGCCACTGCACTCACCGTCGGTCTATGGACGCTCTACCCTCGCGGGAAAATGCTTTTCGCAACCCTGTGCTTGGGCACCTTAATGCAAAGAATCTATTGTGGTTCCCACTTTTTAAGTGACCTTTGTGGTTCTGCCGCAATTGGTCTTTGGTGGTCCTATGTCTGTTATCACCCTCGCTTAATGGGGTCGATGTTCGAAAAGCTGGAGAGCGACTACGACACGAAGGCCAAACGGAGGATACCGCCAGCAAGCTTGAATCCTGAAAGTGATCCGCCAGATTTGTTGAATCGCTTCAATA
>JAAXIK010000365.1 GCA_012270385.1 Rubripirellula sp.
GTGAAGCTGACACGGAGTGCTGCGACAGCAAAAAACGCTGCGGCTTGATGAAGCGTATGAAAGCCAAGCGAGCTTGCTGCTCAGAGGAAGTTTGCTGTGAAGAGTAAGCCATGAGCTTCATGAAAGAGTTTGAAAACCCGGTTGCCGGAGTGGCAGTCGGGTTTTTTTATTTATAAAGTTTATCGAAGGCCAAAAGATTTTGTTTCATCGAGATCGGAGGTAACGATGAGTACTCGGAGGAATCTACTGAAGGGAACAGCGGCTGCTGCGTGCTCAGGAAGCCTGATCTCTGCGAACGGCTTTAGCTTGCAGGAGGGTAAGTCGAGGATTGGCATCGAGAACCAAAGAGAAGGATCGAGGGATTGGCAACTGACTCGGATGAAACCAACCTCACCTTCAGGAATCAGAACACAGTTCATAGAAGGTTATTGTAAATCTCAGAGTGTAAGGGCGGGTGAGGCTTTAGAGATTTGTGTGTCAACTAATCCTGTTCAGAATTTTAAAATTGAGATTTTTCGTACCGGTTATTATCAAGGACGCGGTGCTAGGTTGATGGCTACCTACACCCAACTAGCCGGTAAGGCTCAGCAGGTGCCGGAATATGGACCAAAGAGACTCCGAGAGTGCAGATGGGAGACCTCGCTTGAAATTAAGATACCCGAGGAGTGGGTTAGCGGAGTTTATGTGGGTCGATTGACAACGGAGTCGGATTCAAGTGGCCACGGCTACTGGCAGAGGTACATTGTATTCATCGTCAAGGACGATCGACCGGCGGATATTTTGGTTCAATGCAGTGATAATACCTGGCAAGCTTACAACCAATGGCCAGATCAAGATTCTGTTTACACTCATCCCAAGGGTAACCAGGGACCTTGGGCTGATGTCAGTTTCGACCGACCCTATGGTAAGTATTCCCAGATCTTTGATCACCCAATGACGATGGGAAGCGGCGAATGGCTCTGCTTTGAGTTTCCCATGTCTTATTGGCTCGAGAAAGAAGGGTATGACGTCACCTACTGCAGCAATTCGGACATGTTGAGCCCGCATCGTGGGATGAAATGCAAGGCATTTTTAAGTGTAGGGCATGATGAGTATTGGGACCGTCGGCAGTATGACAGCGTGGTTGCAATGCGCGATGCCGGTGTAAATTTGATGTTCTTGTCAGGGAATTCAGTATGTTGGGTAAGTCCATATCGCGATAGTTTCGATGGACGTCAGAACCGAATCCTATTCCGCGGCGGTCCTTATGGCGGTAACTACGCGCTCGCTGAGTCACGAAATTTGGAACATGGACCCTTTCCTCATCGTGGACCGGATGAGGGTTACTTAATCGGTGCAAGGAACGTTGATCCGGTCAACGGAGGGGGAGACTGGGTTTGTACCTCACCCGATCATTGGATCTATGAGGGGACCGGTATGAAACTTGGGGAAACGATCCCCGGTTTGATTGGTTGGGAATATCACGGTGATCCGCCGAGCGACCTTGCGGGCCTCGAGATCATCGCGGAGGGAACCGCCTTGCAAGGAGGAGTTAATCCGCAGCACTGGACGGCTACGATTTACCCAGGACCCAAAGGGAATTTTGTTTTCAACGCTTCTACCATTTGGTGGGCGCAGGCGATGTCTAGCCCACCCGGGCATATTCTGCCATGGTCACACTGGTCTCGGCCACACTGGCCGGACCCGCGTGTCCAGAGGATGACAGCGAATCTATTGCAGCGTGCACTGGGAGGGGAGTGACTTGATCCGTTCCTCCGGCTTAAGTGATTCCTACTCGCGTTCTCTCTCTGCTGTCGGGCGCCGTGAATCTGCTTCTCGACTTCCTCCTCGAGAGCGACGGTCCATCCAGAGATAGAATTCCTCAATCGTGATTTTTTGATCATCACCCGCAGGCTCTGCAAAATGTCTCTGCTCGATAAGACGGCGTTCGGAAGTGATTTCTCCCTCTCGCATCGCTAACCATTCTTCGAACGAAACCACACGATCTTTGTTCTTGTCGTAGGCGGCGAAGATCCTTTGTGCTTTTTGCATGACTGGGCTGCGTCTATTGACTTCGATGTCCCGCGTCGCTTCGGGTGACACGTCAGATCGCTCACGGGAACGCATTTCCACCGGTCGATCCAAAGGTCGATCAACAAGTTCTTCTCGGCGACCTGTCTCTCTTGTTTGCAACCGTCGCTCCAGTTCGGCAACCTGAGCTCGTAGTTGGCGAATCATTTCAAATAGGGCGCGTTCGCGATCATTTTGTGGGACGAAATCTCGCTTGCGTTCCCTTGAAGGGGTAGCCGGCACGCTGTCACGTTGACGAGCTGGCCGTTCTTGTTGGTCACGCTCGAGTGTACGTTTCTCCGACTCTTGGGCTTGAGTGCTGGAAACGACGAAAGCGGAGAGCAGAAGAGTCAGGAATTTCGATTTCAGGGACATGGTTTCCGTTTTGATTATGAAGTTAGTGTCTGGGGAGTGAGCACTGAACAAACGCTGCCGTCGATGGGATAGATTGGGTCAATCCAAAACCCCCTGCCAATACGACCACATTCGTCGTGATATCGATAGGGAGCAATCAATGCAAAAGGCAAAACACCGATGTGCTAAGATAGAGCATCGGGAACGATATTTCCATGGACTGACAAAGTATGGCGAAACTTTACTTTTATTATTCAACGATGAATGCCGGTAAGTCGACGATGTTGTTGCAAGCCAGTTACAACTATCGTGAACGCGGCATGAACCCGCTAATCCTCGCGCCGGTCATTGATAACCGAGACGGTGAGAAAAATGTATCTTCTCGGATAGGCTTGAAAGCTCCTGCCATCTCCTTTTATACCACCGATCAGTTGTTCACTCTCGTTGAATCGGAACATGATCGAGAAACGATTGATTGTGTTCTTGTTGATGAAGCGCAGTTTTTAGAGCGTCAGCAAGTAGTGCAGCTGTCTGACGTCGCTGACCGGCTTGATATTCCTGTTCTCTGCTACGGGCTTCGAACCGATTTTCAAGGTAAGCTTTTCAGTGGTAGTGAGCAGTTGTTGGCGTGGGCGGATGAACTCACTGAACTCAAAACAATTTGTCACTGCGGCAGAAAAGCAAATATGGTGCTGAGAATTGATTCAGAGGGGAGAGTCATCAAGGAGGGCGCCCAAATCAAAATTGGCGGGAACGATCAGTACGTTACCGTATGCCGAAAGCATTTTAAGAGTGGGATGATTAGTCGCCGGAGCGATGAACTGCTTTTCGATGGATTCGATGAAGACGATGCGATGGGTTAGCAATCTTTGCAGATGTTCTCAGGGATTAGTCGTCCTCGTTCTCGGCACGGGTTTGTTCGCTCTGAATTAAGTCGGATCGTACGAGGTTGATGTGTAAGCGTAGGTTGTAAATATCTTTTCGGTATCGCATCGTGGTTTTCATCTTGGCAACCTCCTGGCGAAGCTGTTCCAGTTCATCCAAGATGCTCTCAATGCTCTCTTTCTTGTAGGTTCGATGCTCCAAGACATAGAGTCTGGAATAGTATTTGTAGACTTTTCTACTCGCCAGTTGATCCACAATTAGCGGAATACCTTTTGTGATGAGTAGGATGGTCGGGATAAAGGTAAAAACAAAAACTTTCAAACGATTCAGGAAGTTGAGAACCCAGTAGGGTAGTAACGCTGACATGGCATTGGAGCCGGTGTCGAGTAATCGTTCCGCGGTGGGATCCATTTCAATGTTCCGCAATCCACTTTTTGATGGGAATTCATCATCTTCCTCAAGTTTGCCGTGACCACGGCACGCGATTTCTGCTGCGGCAAGTCCGCGTTCACCGACAGTCGGCTGGAAGTTCCGGGGAGCGCTAAGATTTGCAGTGGGAGAAAGCAAGGTGACTGGACTTGGGGGAATATTGGCGGTCAGGTCGAGTAATCCCTCTGGTATATGAATGCTTCTGAGGAAACGCAGTTCATTGATGTAGGCAAGGTGCCTGTCAAAGGAAACCAGTCTCAGCTTTGGGGAATGAAGGAGCTGTTGAATCAGATCCGATTGGAGACCGGAGACAAAGAATGCTGCGTCCACCTCGCCTCTCTCCAGCATGGATGCTGCCTGTTCAGGTTGCAACTGAATCAGTTCAGTTTGATTCGAGTCAACAGTAAGGCCTGCTTTATCAAGGATCTGTTTGCTGATGAACAGATTTCCACTTCCCTCTGGGCCGATGGCTATTTTCTTACCCGCGAGCTGTTCAAGGTCCGCTTGTCGCCGCGTTGAGTTGCTTTCTTGGTTTTGAGCTTGTTGATTGCGTATTCGGTCTATGTTGTAAAAGACCCAAATGGGTTCATAGAAGACACTTGCCAGCCCAATCAGGTTTTCGCTGTTTTGCAGGTCGCCTATCCCTCCCTGAACAAATCCAATGACCATCCCACCACCCTCTTCGATCAGTTCAGCGTTCTGGATCGATCCTGCTGTGGGGATGACGTTGGCGGATAAGCCACCCACGGCGAGAGTCTCCTGCATCGACAAAGCAAATTCATAATAGTCTTCCTAAAGACTACACAGAACGATCGAAATGGACGGAGGAGAGGACTCGG
>JAAXIK010000129.1 GCA_012270385.1 Rubripirellula sp.
GAAAAGATGTGGTGGGATTTAATCCCAAAAACCTACTGCAGCGTGAATTTGGGGAGATCTACCCGCTCTCCACCCTTCATTGCCGACTCATGTGCGCAGATCCCAACACATGTCCAATTGGCACTGGTCACCGCATTCGGCCATGGATCACGATCCTCAATCAATGAACTGGCAAACTCGTGAACAAGATGTGGATGCGATCCACCGTGTCCCCCACCCTGAATAAAGGAGAGGTGTTCAGCGTCATGAATTTCCTGAGGGAGTGTGAATTTACGAATCTCTTCAGGCAGAAGATGAGCAAAGTCAGGGACTTCGACCTTTTCGGGAATCTCCGGCTCAGGCTTTTTGGCAGTGTGAATCACATGAGGCTCATTCTCAACCAGCGTCCATTCAAAACTTTTCTTCGTTCCATAGACGTCAAAGCTTTCTCGGTACTGCCGCGCCACATCGTAGAGGAAACGCCAGATATGTGCTGTGACGTCGGAATCCTTGACTTTGATATGACAACTCTGAACCGCGAAGGGATTACCAGACTTCCCTGCGATCTCACCCCGCACTGCGCCACTACCGAAACAACTCACGTACTCAGCCAGTCCTTTCACCAATCCCAAACACGGACTCACCACGTGTGTGGCGTAATGCATTGGGATCATGCTCTCCCAGTACTCGGGCCAACCGTCCATATCTTGAGGATGCGAAGCGGCAAGGTGCTGAATCTTCCCTAGCTCACCCCTCTCGTAAAGATCCTTGATAAAGAGAAATTCGCGACTGTAGACAACCGTCTCAGCCATCATGTATTTCAAACCCGTTTCTTGGACTTTTTCAACTATTTGCTGGCACTCCTCAATCGTGGTTGCCATGGGGACGGTGCACATGACGTGCTTGCCAGCATCAAGTGCCTGCAGCGACATCCAAGCATGATCCGCAATAGGGCTGTTGATATGGACGAAATCTACATCTGGATCCGCTAGAACGTCTTCGAACCGTGTGTACCGGCCGGCGATACCGAATTGATCACCCACCTTATTCATTTCTACTTCGTTTCGTCGGCAGATTGCGACGACATTTGTGTTGGGGTGCGATTGATAAATCGGAATGAATTCAGCACCAAAACCAAGCCCCACCATCGCAACATTGACTGTCTTCGTCATCTACTTTTCCTGTCTCTCTGTTAATTGTCTTTCAGGCCAATACTGAATACCTCTCGACAGAGACGAAACGCTCTGCCCAAATCCGGCCCGCACCGATCGACGATCCAGGGAACGTCAAGTTGGTCTCATTTGCATTGTGGCGGGCGGACTCTTCGATATTCCCGCATTGTCGCGAAAACACGTCGCAAGTCCATGAGAAGTTGCGCAGTAAAATTGAGATTTTTCACCTTCCAAGCCGCTGCAGAAAGCCGTTAAAAACGTATCCTATCAGCCAAATATCTCTGATCGGCAAAGTCTTATTGAATAATATTCCCATGAAAACACGTAAATCGGTCGCCCTCCTGATCGAAACTTCCAATGCCTATGCGCGCGGCTTGCTTTCTGGAGCAATTGACTACCTACGCGGCCACGACGCCTGGTCCATACACCTTCCGGAATTACAAAGAACCGCAGCGCCTCCCTCGTGGCTAGATCAATGGAAGGGCGACGGAATCCTCGCTCGTATCGAGACGGAGGAGATGGCTGAAGCCATCTCGAAGAAAAAGATTCCTACTGTTGATGTGAGCGCTGCTCGACACGTCCCCAACATCCCTTGGGTAGAAACAGACGATGCAAAAATTTCGCAACTTGCATTCGAGCACCTGAGAGAACGAGGCTTTAAGCATCTTGCTTTCGTAGGAGATTCGGAGTTCAAGTGGTCACATTGGAGAGAACATTATTTTCGTCAAACCGCCGAAGCAGCAAAATGTGAACACCACATCTATCGCACACCGCGGCACCATTCGCCGGCGGAGGAACAGCGGGAACTAGCAAGCTGGCTGCAACAACTCCCTAAACCCATCGGAATCATGGCATGCTATGACATAAAAGCGAGAGAAGTGCTTGATGCCTGCCGCGTACTCGATATCGCAGTGCAAGAACAAGTTGCTGTAATTGTAACTGACAACGATGAATTACTCTGCAATCTTTCAGACCCCCCGCTTTC
The DNA here is from genome assembly GCA_012270385.1 of Rubripirellula sp. Lineage (GTDB taxonomy): Bacteria > Planctomycetota > Planctomycetia > Pirellulales > Pirellulaceae > Rubripirellula. The sequence continues at coordinate 2,137 of JAAXIK010000129.1, forward strand.
AAGCGTTATCCCCAACAGCAAAAGAGCTGGGTACGAAGCCGCTTCTTTACTCGACCGAATGATGCAGGGCCATCGAGTCACCAATGATGCCCTTCTTATCGAACCACTCGGAATCCAAACTCGCCAGTCAACGGATACGCTTGCGATCGACGATCCTGATGTAGCAAGGGCCCTACGATTTATCCGACGCAACGCAACTTTAGGTATCAATGTGTCTGACTTAATCAAGGAAGTCCCACTTTCGCGACGTGTTCTCGAGAGCCGATTCCAAAAGCGGCTCGGACGAACTCCACATCAAGAAATAGTGCGTCAGCGTCTAACAAAGGTAAAACAGCTGCTCAGCGAAACGACACTTGGATTGAGTGCAATTGCGGACCGAACCGGATTTGATCATCCGGAATACCTGAGTGTGGCGTTCAAAAAACATGAGGGCTCTACCCCGTCAGCGTATAGACGGAGTCACCAATCCCAGATTTCGGAACGATACTCTATGTGATTCACTACTGCCTGGCGCGGGGCTTAGAGCCCTTCTTCTTGTGCGAGTTCGCTCTCATTTCAGTAGCGACCCCTAAATCCCCTTGAGCTTTCATCCAAGACTGCAACTCAGCCCGGAGTTCAGAAATGATCTCTGCACTTCCTGGGTACGAAGCCAGGTTATTCATTTCGAATGGATCAGCAATAATGTCGTACAGTTCAACCTCGGGACGATTCTGATACCGATCTACCGCCTTGGCTGCGCTTTCATTCCCCAGTTCTGCAGCCCTGACCAAGGACATGAACTCTCGGCTCTTCACACAAGCGTTGGTAAACGGCTGATCATGGTCAAGGTTCAGAATTAATTTGTGTGTTTCGGACCTCACAGAGCGAATGGGGTAAGATTGATTACCATTTATAATTCCCCTTGTTGTCATGGCTCCGTAGACAAAAGATTTGTGATGGCTTTCCTTTCCCTGAAGGACACCTAAAAAACTTTTGCCGTCCAAAACCTGCTGCGACTCTTCAACCCCAGCGATATCCATCAGCGTGGGCAGAACGTCAACATATTCAACCATTGCATCCGAGACGGCCCCCGCTTCAATGTGCCCAGGCCAACGGACTAACATTGCGGACTGCAATCCGTTGTCATAGCAGGTCCACTTGGCAAAGGGCATCGAGTTGCCTTGCTCCGAAAGCACAATCACAACCGTATTCGAAGCAAGCTCATACTTTTCTAACAGACCCAGCAACTGTCCCACCTGACTATCGTAGTAGGTGATTTCAGCCAGGTACCTACTAAATCCGTCTCTCATCTCGGGTGTATCAGGGAGATATTCCGGCAACTTGACTTTGTCGGCGGGATACAAACTAGCGTCCCCCTTATTCCAAGGCGAATGCGGCTCATTACTGCAGGCAAACAAACAAAATGGCGTGGCGTCCTTCTTACATTCCTTGAGAAGCGATTCCACCGAGTCCATATCCGGATTATTTTTATCACTACTGTACTCAAACGGGAAAAGCATACGTGGTCCGATGTGAACCTTGCCGGACAAGGCCAACCGATAGCCGGCTGGCTTCATAAAATGTGTCACATTTTTTATGTGATCAAAGGTCTGAGTATGATTTGGATACGCGCCCGTCTTTACGGGGTACTGCCCGGTGTACAAATTATGCCGAGTCGGGGAGCACATGGGTGCCGTTTGAAAACATCGAGTCAGTCGCATTCCCTCACGTGACAACTGATCAATGTGCGGGGTGATCGCCTGCCCACCGTAGCATCCCAAGTCACGGTAAGTGCAATCATCTGCTAGAACAACAAGAAAATTCGGCGGACCGACTGACTCCGCTCTAACCTTGGCTGAAGAAGAAGATATCGCAACAAGAGCGAGACAAAAAGTAATGACACACCGCCTAACAACTGAACTGCTCTCAACAGCGTTCGAAGAGATTGCCTCAGTCATCCTGAATTTTTTTAATAAGACAATCATACGATTAAATCGATTTTCCATAGCCATTCCTCATGCCAGCGAACTTGTGTGATCGCTAAGTTAACACGACCCCGCTCACGATAAAGTAACCGTCATGCAAACTCGATACATTTTTTGCCTTTTCGCATTGAACCTTCTTCAAGTGAATGCAAGTGGCGAGAGCCATAATTATGACGTGGTGATCTATGGGGGAACGTCAGCAGGCGTGATTGCCGCAATCCAATCACAGAATCTGGGTCATTCTGTGTTACTCATCGAACCCACGGATCGTCTCGGCGGCCTGACCAGCGGAGGGCTCGGACAAACCGACATCGTTAACAAGGCGGCCATCGGGGGGTTATCGCGAGAGGGCGACCCAAGCGTCATCGAGTATTAGTTGATTGTGGACCAGTTTCGGGCCGATTTGAATTCGAACTTCCAGC
>JAAXIK010000009.1:0-486 GCA_012270385.1 Rubripirellula sp.
TTTACACGATGAGAGGATGTGTTCGGGTTTGGTGAATCAGTGGGTGGATCGCACCAGGGCCGGCATGGTGGCAACGCCCGCGTTCGCGTCGGCGGCGAGTGTTTGGTGGCCTTCGATGACAAAGTCGTAGGCATCTGGACTCAGGGTACTCAGCGTTGGCATGGCCAGATGTAGATGGGGACTCGCGTTGTACTGTTTGGAGGCTCCGCCGGCAGGCTCTTCTTGGAGCTGAAAGGCGAGCACGTAATGGTTGGAGTCAAAGGTACCCAAGATGGGGAGATAGCCCGAGGGTACGGTTGCGGGGTCATCCACTTCATCGCCTAAAACAACCTGCTGGCCAAGTGTGAAAACCGGTGAAGCGATTTCATAAACCGTTGAAGATCCGCTCAGTTTCGCGTAGGGCAGGGAGACGTAAACCGCAGTCGATGTACTTTCACCTACTTGAACGACAGGTTGAGCATGGCTGATCGAAGTGGCGCGTATCGT
>JAAXIK010000009.1:506-4504 GCA_012270385.1 Rubripirellula sp.
CGAAGTCGAGTCAAAAAAGCATCGCCATTATTGTCTGGTTCAAAATCATCTCTTTCATACGACGCGGACTCACCATGACTGGTGGATCCATCAAGGTAATTCCCAATGACGAAATCACCGTGCTCCAGATTTGACGGGTTCAGCTCTGGGTTTGGGCGATAGAGATACTGGGTTCGGTTGTCATGGAGGTCCTGTGATCCGTTTCCCGAACCCAGCACGGAGCCTGTAGAGTCGATCGTCACAAGGGAATGACTGATGCCCGCACTGAGTGTCGTGGAGTTCGAGGTGGGGTCCAAGTCATCATCGAAGAGATTCCTGATGACACGCTGAGCGTTCTCTCTGCCCGTGCTATCGCGATCTTTTCCACCTTCCAACGCGCCAGCGTTTGCCGCGGTCTGCATGGCTCGACGGGACAGTAAGACGAATCCGTAATCAAGCGTTAATGCAAGCACGCCCACCAACGCGAGCAGGACGAGGATGAAGAGAATCAAGGCTTGTCCGCTACGTCTTGGAAATTCATTCCGAGGCATGGGAAAACACCTCTCGTCGATAGATCGCTTGGAAGGTCATGACCTTTCGGTACGGTCGCACGACGCGCGTCAGCGCCTCAAGTTCCCCTAGTCCATAGAGCCCTGCATGGGGATTCGATCCCGCAGCTCCACTTCCCTGAGAGATTCGAGCCGAGGGGTCGATGATGCTGTAGCATCCGGTGGTAGCTCCGCCTTTGAGTGTTGTGTCACCAACAATCACAATCACGTTCCCCAGCGTTGAGCTGGACCCGCTGCCGATTGCCGATTGGCTGGTGCGGTTGATGAGGGTGGTGGACTGGGCTGGGTAGTTGATCCGCAGTGCTACCATCCCTGGTTGGAAGGACGTCAGAACGGCGGAGTCGCCAGAATCCAGAGCATACGGTCCCACGTCCGGTGTGCTACCGTCTCCGTCGTGGTCGACGGTGATTTCCTCGACCGGAGCGACCCACTCACACACGGTTTCGCCAGCTGCTCGAATGGATGAAGGGACTGCGTTGGAGTTTTCATTGCCTGCGGTGGTAGAGCGGTATTCAACAATTGGAATCAGAATGGTCTCTTCACCCGCTGAATTCTGGACGAGCGTACCCGGGTAGCGTGTCATGTCGTTATCGCGGACCATCACCTGAACCAGAAGTCGATTCAGAAGCGGTAATGTGTCAGCGAACGCCTGGAAATCACCGTCGTAGGCTGTTCCGGATCCCCACTCGGTGTCGTGAATGACCAAATACTGTTCATCGTAGATTTCAGAGAGGAAATTGGAATCTTGTGATACCAGGTTGGCTTCATCGCAATTTTGTAATCTGCCGAGCCCCAATGCATGATTGGGAGGGAATGGGGTGCGAGAGATTTCTTGAGCAGCGATATCAACCGCTTGCTGAAGCACATTAGCTTGGTAAAAGAAAAGACCGAAACTGATCGTCGCTCCAATCAGGATGATCAGGACGGGAATGAGAAAAGCAAACTCCAGTAACGCCTGCCCGGATCGTTGGCGATACCATCCTTTTCGTCGCTGCAGTTGTGGATGGAGTCCTAAGCTTGAATGGAGAGCTGCGATCATATCGCTAAGTCTTGGATAGGTATCGGAACTTCCAGCACGGCACAGCATTTCGTCTTGGGGATCGCAATCCGCCATGGTGAGACTTGAAGTCGACGATCGACAATCACATTGCTCTCGTCGAGGAAATAGATGTCGATGGGCACTCTCATGAACATGGTGTGCACGGAAGTGCAGGGTTTGAGTAGTATGCCGTAACCACGCTCGAAGCGCTTGCGGCCCATCAAACCCAGGAACCGCGACCAGAGGTTGTCTGCCACGGTTAGATTTTGGATAGCGATTTGGTCGGTCGTTATATCGATCACTTGCATGCTGCATTACCCCGAAACCCCCCTCAGTGTTTGTCCAAGCGCACCAAAAGCATCGAACAGTAACGGCCCAATGAGGACAATGAAGATTCCGGGGAGGAAGCCGATGACCATCGGCAGTACCAGTAGGGTGGGAATCGACATCGCGGCGGCGCGTGCTCTCTCTTTCCGGCGCTCACGGATCTCCTTCGCTTGTGTTTTTAGCGTATCGCTCATCCCGGCTCCCATCATTTCTGCTTGGAGGATGGCGGAAATAAAGGAGGAAAAAACAGGAATGTCCACTCGTCGCATTAGCATTCTCAAGGAGTCGCTTCTTGATCGACCGGCCAGAACATCGACTTGAAAGATTCGGAACTCTTTCGTGAGTGGCCGCCGTGGCGAGTTAGCTTCAAGAACCTGTTCGAGCGCAGCATCAAACGCAATTCCTGCTTGAGCAAGCGTATTGAGTAGATCAAGTAGCAGAGGCAAGTCCTGTTCTATTTCTTTCACACGTAGTCGACGAACCGATCGGACAATCAGCAAGGGACGGATGGAAAGCACGAAAGTCATGAACCAAGGAACGCCTAGTATGAAGGGCACCGCTACGTTTCCCACGCCCCCGGGGATCGCTCGCACTGTGTTGACTGTCAGGTCAATCACACCGGTGATTTGGAGTTGATAGCGAAAGCCGAGGCCGGTCAACATCAAGAGTCCGGTAAACAACAGAAAAAATAAGCTAGCTCTCTTGCCGCGAAATCCCGCACGAAAAAGCCACCCGCTTAAACCACGGTAGTCTTGCAATCGCGCGGAAGTGACGGATCCGCTGGCAGTTGAGTCCTGCTGCGTTTGTAGTCTTGATCGGATGCCCGATCGAAACGCAATCATGTAGATGACGGCAAATAACAGAATGCTTGCGGAGACGATTAATGCTGGCAGAATAAGATTTTGCATTCGTTGGTTCCCCTTAGAGCTTTGGCCGACTAATTCTTGAAACTAACGCCACGCCAATTCCTTGGAGCAACAATCCTGCAGAAATTAACCACGACCCCGATTCACTGCGGATAAATCCTTCAAAGCGGATCGGATCAGATTGCCACATCATGGTGGCCATAAACCAGATCGTCGAAAGAACAATGACGGTTGTCAGCGTACCCTGCGTACTGAGTGTACGAATCTGCCTTGAGATGGCTAAACGATCGCGTATCGTGCTCGCGATGGAAGACAGAGTAGGCGAAAGTTCACCTCCGGCATTCCAGTTGACAATCAGTGTGGTGGCGAGCAGTTTGAAGGTTTCGGTGGGTACACGCTGACCGAGCATTTCAAAGACATCATTGGGTGAGTCCCCAAGGCGAAGGCGAACAACCATCTCTTCAAGTTCATAGCGAAGGGGAATGGGTGAAAATTCAGCAGCTTGGGTCAGTGATGCCTGGAGGGAAGCACCCGAAGTGATGCTGGAAACTAAAATGTCCGTCGTGTCTGCAAGTTGTGATTCCATTCTCGCAATACGCCAACGATAAATCCAAGCGTCCGCCTCCATTCCAACGAACAGGAAGACAAAGCCGATACCTGCAGCAATATTGTCAGGACAGGTGGTCAGCAAGGCAAAAGCAGCCGCAATGAAGGCCGCGAAAATCAACGGGATCCAACGGTGCCTCGACGCGAAGGGTGGCTCAGGCAGCTCTTCGACCCTCTCTTCGGGCTGATCGTCCAAGCGTCTTCGAACGGTTTCGCGCCTTGCTGCACGCACCCAATACAACACTAGCACTGCACTGGCGAGAATCAAGAAGAGAAGGGGAACGAGGAACTGCAACATCAGGCCTGTCTCCCGAACCAGTTTCGGTCAATCTCCTGTATGCCGCGACTGGCGAGTTCGTCGACGATGCGCGGTACGACTCCCGTGACTTTGAAATTCCCAGTTCTGCGATGGTCGATTCGCCCGGTTGCTCGAAACAGAAAAATATCCTGCATCTGTGGTGTTTGGCCCTCGATTCCCACCACTTCGGCAATTCTCTCCACTCGGCGAATTCCGTCCTCGTAGCGACGGACGTGCACCACGTAATTTAGCGCTGAGACTGCCTGTTCTCGAATGGCTCGAGAAGGCAGGTCCATGCCGGCCATCATCACCAT
>JAAXIK010000189.1 GCA_012270385.1 Rubripirellula sp.
CGCACAGGAGCGCAACCTCTTAATTCGCGACTCTGGGGATCCGGATTCTTGCCTTCCGAGTACCAAGGAGTGCAATTTCGGGCGGGGAAAGATCCTGTCCTCTATCTTGCCAATCCAGAGGGGATTAGCAGGAAGTCTCGACGAACCATGCTTGATTCCCTTGCTAAGCTTCATGCTGCGGAGAAAGAGCGGACCGGTGATAGTGAGCTCAACGCACGAATCAACCAGTATGAAATGGCATACCGGATGCAGGCTAGCGTTCCAGAGGTGGCAGATTTCTCTGATGAGCCCGCCGCCACCTTTGATCTGTATGGTCAAGATGCCCGAAAGCCGGGCACCTTTGCGTCCAATTGCATCTTGGCGAGACGACTGGCAGAGCGTGGCGTTCGTTTCGTGCAGTTGTACCATCAGGGATGGGATCATCACGGGAATTTGCCTGGTGGTATGCGTACGCAGTGGCGGGAGACCGATCAACCCGCAGCTGCTTTACTGCAAGATCTTGAACAACGGGGGATGCTTGAGGATACCCTCGTGATTTGGGGCGGTGAGTTCGGACGCACCAATTACTCTCAAGGTAAAATCACTTCAACCAGCTATGGACGCGACCACCATCCTCGCTGTTTTAGTATGTGGCTTGCAGGTGGAGGAGTTCGTGGAGGTACCGTTTTGGGGGAAACCTGTGAATACGGGTATAACGTCACCAAAGACCCGATCAATGTGCGTGATCTTCACGCTACCATCATGCATCTGATGGGAATTAATCATGAACGATTCACGGTTAAGTTTCAGGGTCTTGATGCTCGGTTGACCGGGGTTGAGGACGCACGCGTGGTTCGAGAAATTCTTTCATAATCCGTAAACACATCGAGGTGCACCGCGAGCAAGTGTGGTGAGATAGTGCGGACCGTGAGGGTTGAGAGTATGTGGTCCCTCATTGACCCTTGCTAGGGTCGATGATCCTGCTTACCGCTAGATCGATGTTTTCGACGCAGCGTTGGCTCTCGTATGATTTTAGATGCTCTTGGCATGCGGTTTTCGTGCTGCGTCGTTTCTTCGAATCGAGATTGTTTCTGATGATGGCTAACGCCTCGTCATAGGTGTCATAGAGACATTCCGCCGGAACTAACTCGGGGTAGGATTGATGATTAGGTAGGACTGGAATCGCACCAGCTGAGATCGCTTCGCAGACAGCAATGCCGAAGAATTCATGATCTGCGGTGGAGATGACGTAGTCCATCTGCTGGAGCCAGATTCGGTATTCCTCTGTGGACTCTGCCTTGGCGTTGAAAAGTATCTTGTCGGCGTAGCGTTCCTCAATGACCTTAAGCTCGCTGACATCGTCGGAGCGGGGACCAAGTAGTATCAATTGGAAAGCGCAGCCTTCTCCATCCATTTTAGCTAAGAGTTCAACGAATCGATCTGGGCGTTTGTCATACTCCCAACGCGCAACCCAACCGATCCGAAGTGGTTGACGCGACATGGACGGAATTTGGTGTGCTGCCTCAGTTCGTGCGTTTTCTGAAGCTCCGACCCAACAGAATCCTGGTGGGAGTACTCGTGACTTGTCTTCAAGTTTGTCCAGCTGATGAATGCCATGATCATCTGGCATTTTGTTGACAAATTGTATTGCAGCGTTAATGAAATCTCGACGGTGGTAATCCGAGTTGAACCAGACCTCGGTAGCCAGCAACGCACTACATAAATTGCTGTATCCGTAGTGAAAGTCAGGAGTTGATTTCGGAGAGATCGGGTAGGTCAGCTGATTCTCATGAAAGTAAAGGGCAATCGGGATGTTTAATAGATGTTGGCAATATCTCTTTTCTGTCTGTGTCGCTTGTGGATCAGTTAGTGCTTGTGAAAGGTGGCCGAGGTAACATGGTAGATCCAGCATGGATGTGGCGAAGATTGCGTCCGGTAGGGGAATGTCGTCTGGGTTTGCTGTTCTCCACCATTTTCGTTGCCTCTCAGCCACACTAAGAGGGAATGATCGCATCCGCCACTTCCAGAACCGTGGCTCCCCCGTCTGTAGTTCCCAATCATGTGCACTTAAGTCCCTCAGGTTTTCAAGGAAAGCACGGTGGCTACCTCCGAAGTAGGGTTCAATCGCGAGGAGCCGATTGCGTTGTTTGGACGAATCCGAGTTACGCATGGAGTATTGCTAGCTGCTGAGGGTATGGAGTGAAGAGCTTATGATTTGGCTTCTCAATGACGGGTTAGCCTGTAAGTTTTACATCCTCATCGATGGTCACGATGGCAGGAGGTACAGTGATTTCGCAGCTTTATCATCAGATCAATCGACTCCTGCCAACGTTCAGATCGATTGTCAGTTCCCGATGTCGCTTGCAGTTCAAGCAGGTTTTGATGAATCTCCTCAGCGGTGTTGAGCCCCGCTCGTAATGGTTGGAGGTAGAGGTCATCACTCGTAGCATTGACACGAATCAACTCTTGAAAAGCTTCGACCACCGCAAGACTTCGATTAGCCAAGCCCACGACGGAAGAAGGTTTAAACTTCCTTGGTTGACTGGCTGTCTGGAATAGAATGTCCGCGTTTTGGCCTAACTCGATCATCCAAAAAGTGGTGATGGATAGATCCTCTTGCCTGTGAGGATCGATTTGATGATCTTGCAAAGTCTCTAGCGATAATAGCTCAGCAGATCTAGCCGACTCCATCAGTCCCTCGTATCGTTTTACAGATGGGTTTGTCTGCAAGACTTCGGTGATCTTGTTGATCGGCAGGCTTCCATTCCCTGCACATGCAATAATGGCGGCAACCGGGGCACGGTGCCTTCCGTGATGGCAATGGATATAGATTCTTTCGGATGCTGCATCGACGGTTTTGGATAGATCCAGTGCTCGTTGCCGGTCAACACCCGAGTACCCGATCGGAAGATGGACATAATCGAGTGATCGCGCTTCAGAAAAATTCAAATTCGGTGCAACGCCGTCTACACTGATGATCGTGTTAAAACCCTTGGCCTTCAGGAGATTAAACTCCGTTGCGGTGAGGGGGGTTGATCCGTAGGACACTTTAGGTGTGAGTTGGCGTATTTTCAGGTGAGTTTCTGCGCTTGATGATTTGGGAGATAAAACCAAGGCGAAGCTCACTAGGACGAGCGTTAGTTTGAGCTGCATTCCATTTGGAATAGGCCTCCCCGCAATACATCCTGACTTCATTGCGATGCGTGGGTTGGATAGATTAGTTTGCAAAGCGATTCTGGTCGGCATGAGGGCTAGTCGGACTCCATGAGAGAAAACAAGTATACCAATTCTAGAAAGATAGGTTCACAAGCATGGGTCTGATGGATGACGCTTCGGTCCGTGATTTTCTTGACGGGAATCTCTTCGCCGTTTGCGGTGCTTCAGAGCGTAGGCAAAAATATGGAAATCAGATATTCCGAGCGCTCCGCAGGTCGGGGCGAGTTGCAATTCCTCTAAACCCAGTTGCCGATCAGGTGGAGGGTTGTACTGCGTATCGGCGTCTTGAACAAATCCCAGAATGTCCTGAATCTGTCTGTTTGGTGACACCCCCCTCCGTGACTTTATCATTCGTTCAGGAAGCCATCGAATTGGGTGTCAGATCCCTTTGGGTGCAACCTGGAGCGCAACATTCCGAAGCTGGGCAACTTGCACGGGATGCTGGGATCAACGTGATCGATGACGGTCGATGTATTCTTGTTGCTCTGTTAGAGCTGTAGGTGAATTGTGGATTGGGAATTCAATATCCGAGGATGAAGATCTGGGTGGATTATAGAGGCCAAGATCTGAGCCGCTTCAATCAGTCTTGGGCCAGGGCGATTGAGGTAGGCAGAGCCATCCAGCAGATGAAAATTACCTGTCTTGACAGCTCGTAAACGACGCAGTTTTTCTTGTTGCGGGAAAGATTGAAGTTCATCTTTCATCCGATCGATTGAGAAACCACAACAGGCCAAGATCAGTACCTCAGGATCCACCTCGAGCAGTCTTTCCCACGTGAAGGTGGTACTTTTCTGGTTCGCTCGTCCAATGCATTCTACTCCGCCACTGATTTCGATCAGTTCAGGGGTCCAATGACCGGCACAGAAGAGCGGATCCAGCCATTCGAGTAGGACGACGGAGGGTAGATGGCTAGTTTGCCGGTTTGCCTTTCGAATTTGTTCTAGCTCTCCCTGCAGTTCATCAGACAACTGCTTCGCTTTAGCCTCCACCTGGGTTGCCGTACCCAAACGCTCGATGTCGTGGAAGAACTGCCGAAGGGAGGTTGCGTTAAGAGAGCAAATGGAAACATTTCGCTCGGTTTTCTCACACGTCTCGCGGATTGCGGTTTCCGAAACAGCACAAACTCCACATAGATCTTGGGTAACCATCAGATCGGGCTTGAGCAGATTGATGCGTTCACGATCGAGATCATAAAGTGATGTTTCTGTTGTCGACTGAAGAGAGACAAAATCATTGATCTGTTTGGAGTACAGTTTTTCAGGGTTTTTGGATAGCGTGACGCGAGGATATGCCTGGACTTCACTAG
>JAAXIK010000336.1:0-9480 GCA_012270385.1 Rubripirellula sp.
CGAGATAGAGCTTTAGATTGGGGCTGTGAAGAGGTTGTGATACCCGATGCCGTAGAAGACCTTCGTTCCTTCCATGACACCATTGACTACCTGTGCAAACTTGGGATGAAGATTCGCTTGGATTCGATTCTGGAGCCGATCGGTGCGGGGTTGATGAAAAGCTTGACCCGCTATGCAACCATCCGCTCTGAATACCCCGATCTCCCCATGATGATGGGAATTGGTAACGTTACTGAACTATCTGATGTCGATTCAGCGGGCGTTAACCTCCTGCTGCTCGCAATCTGCGAGGAACTTCAGATTAGCAGTATTCTAACCACGGAAGTGATTAACTGGGCGAGGACTTCGGTTCGCGAATGCGACATTGCTCGACGGATAGTGCACTACAGTCATGTCAATCAGGTGCCACCCAAGCGTCTTTCCGATGAGCTTGTGATGCTGAGAGATGATCGATTGATGGCACACTCTCTTGACACGTTTCGCGCTCTGGCTGATACGATCAAAGATAATAATTACCGTATCTTCGCCCAAGATGGTGAGATACATTTGGTGAGCTCAAAGCTTTGGATTTCGGACAGTGATCCGTTTCGTTTATTCGATCGTTTGCTGAAACAAGAGATTTCAACCAACGTCGACCCGGGGCATGCTTTTTATCTCGGTTACGAAATGGCCAAAGCAAATACCGCAATCACGCTTGGTAAGCGTTACGAACAGGATCGAGCCTTAAACTGGGGCATGCTTACGGTGGATGAAGATTTGCATCGGATTCAGCGGACAAGCAAAGCTCGCCGAGGGGAAAAGTCGGACTGAGTACCGGTTGAATCTTTTCGACTGCAGTTGATCAGGAAATCCCTTTCGGATCGGGCTTGCATTTCGATGCAACGGAAGGTTGCCCGATGCATAGCCATTCCTTGGGTGGTGATCTGCGCTGAGCCTTCGAGTCATCGAGCACGCTAGGTGACGAGTCGATATACTCTTCGCAGCGAGACTACTTGCTGAATCGTCGTGATAGAGTTCCAAAGAATCTCTCACTACCCCACCTTTATCGGATTCGCGACTGTGTACAAATTTCGATCTCATTTCATCTGTTCGGCTATTTTTGTTCTTTTCGTTGCCATTCCAGTAAACGGTCAGCAAACCGATGTCACTCAGAGTGGTAATCCCCAAACCGTTGACGACAGTAAGAAGAAACCTGAGGCGTCGAGTTCAGCAATTGATACATCCGGAGAGAAAGATTCTGAATCGACCAAGCGTAGTAACCGGCTTGCCAGTGAATCGAGTCCCTATCTTTTACAGCATGCGATGAATCCTGTGGATTGGTACCCATGGGGACAAGAGGCATTCGATAAGGCCAAACGTGAAAATAAATTGGTGTTCCTCAGCGTTGGTTATGCTGCATGTCACTGGTGCCACGTGATGGAACGCGAATCCTTTGAAGATGATGAAATTGCAAAGATTCTCAATGAGCGTTTTGTATGCGTCAAAGTCGATCGTGAAGAAAGGCCCGATGTTGATCAGATCTATATGACCGCGGTCCAGCTGGTGACTGGGAGTGGTGGATGGCCTATGTCAGTATTCGTCCTGCCTGATGGGAAACCTTTCTGGGGAGGGACTTATTTCCCAGCTCGTGACGGAGACCGAGGAAGTGCGACGGGTTTCCTGACGGTTCTTTCGCAGATTGATCTTGCGTGGAAGGAACAGAATGAACAAGTTCGTGCACAAGCTCAAGCAGTGACCGAAGCGATACGAGCTCAACAAGTCTCTTCTGAAAATGGAACAGATGCGAAAGTTTACGATCGTGAGATGATCCAGCAAACGTTGAGATCGCTTCAAGATCAATACGATCCCATCTACGGAGGCTTCGCATCCGGCCCGAACCAACCGAAGTTTCCAGAGCCATCTAACCTCCGTTTTCTTATGGCTCTGGCCATGTCTGAGAAATCCAAGGACGGCGGATCGAATGGAGAGAATTCCCCGAAAGCGGACGCCTCAACTCAGCAGAGGGTTTCCGCTGAGGAAATGCTCAGGGGCACTCTGGATGGAATGATCCGTGGAGGGATGTACGATCATCTGGCCGGTGGCTTTCATCGATACAGTGTTGATTCCAGATGGCAGATTCCACACTTTGAAAAGATGCTCTACGACAACGCTCAGCTGGCCAGTATTTTTGCACAGGCAGCTTTGATGTTTGATAACGAGGAGTATCGTTGGATTGCAGAAGGTGTATGTGATTTTCTGCTTGAGGAAATGCGAAGTCCCGAGGGTGGATTTTACAGCTCGATCGATGCGGATAGCGAAGGCGAAGAAGGTAAGTACTATCGTTGGGAGCGCGAAGAACTTCGAGCGTTCGAGTCCATGGAATCCTTCGCTGAGTTCTCTAAGATCTATCAACTTGATGGAGAGCCAAATTTTGAGAACGAATATTATGTGCTTGCGCCTCGGCAGAATTTACAAAGCTTAGCCCAAGCACGCGAACAATCTATCGAAGCGATGCTAAGCCCGTTGAAGCCGATCACATCACAAATGCTCAAGCGGCGTGGAGAACGGATAGCACCCATTACCGATACCAAAATCTTGACAGCCTGGAATGGACTGGTGATTGCCTCGCTTGCTGACACGGGACGTCTACTTGGCAAGAAAGAATATATTCGTGCCGCTGTGGAGTGCCTCGAATTTCTCTTGGAGAAATCTCGAGGTTCGGATGCACGCCTCCTCCGCAGCTATGCCAGAGGTGAGGCAAAGTTGAAGGGCTATCTGAATGATTACGCTTTCCTCATCGCAGGTATTCTTGCTGTCCATCGAGCAACTGCGGATCAGCGTCTGATTACCATGGCATCGCGACTCATGGACGAGCAGATTCAGTGGTTTTGGGATGAGACCGAGGGTGGATTTTTCTTCACGGCAAGTGATCACCCTGAATCCATCGTGAGATTGAAGAATCCAGTCGATAGTGCTGTCCCATCGGGAATCTCGGTGTCAGCGGAGAATTTGTTGGAGTTAATCCGCCAAGGTGGGGCGGTCGATACCGAGGAGGGCAAGCTCAGCTACTCGGAACGCTTAGCTTCCACACTGCGTTCGGTAATGCCACTGGTCAGTCGTGCTCCTTCTGCGGCAACACGCATGGGAGCAGTTGCCATTGAATTGCAAGGCGACGGCCATCAAGGTGAGGCACTCAAGTAGCACTCGTCATGGACGCCAGCGTGTGATGTTCAGCTCGGATGATTCTTTAATTACATGAGTTGTCCATGCTTTTGAGGTGCACGGCAAACAAGAGGCCAGATTGCAAACTGGCATCAGCCGATTGGCTCGCCATGCAAATGATGGCTGATGGATGGAGTTAAAACTGATGACCGGGCTTCGGACCGTTCTCCGTTAGCGTGAGAATCTCGGGGCCTTGGTTGGTCATGAGAATGGAGTGTTCGAACTGTGCAGATGCAGCACCGTCCCGTGTCCTCACAGTCCATCCATCCTCTTTGTCACTTTGCGTGTATCGCGTGCCTGCGTTGATCATTGGCTCAACGGTAAAGCACATTCCGGGTTCGAGTCGATCAATCCTGCTTTGACGATTTGGGAAATGGGGAATGGAAGGATCAAGGTGGAATTTTTTCCCTAGACCGTGTCCCACATATTCCCGCACCACGCTGAATCCACGTGAATGAGCTTCAGGAACGATGGTCTCACCTACCTTGCTGACTTGGCACCCTGGTGTAAGAGCCTCAATCGCTAGGTAGAGACAGTCGAACGCACATTGGGTGACGTCCCTGCGAATCTCCGAGACTTCACCTATCAAAAAAGTTTCACTTTGATCGCCATGCCAACCGTCGACAATCGTGGTGATGTCGATGTTGATGATGTCTCCATCTCGAAGAACATATTCATCCGGTATGCCGTGGCAGATCACCTCATTCACGCTGGTGCAGCAACTCTTTGGATAGTTCTGATATCCGAGAGTTGCAGGAATATGTCCATGATCTCGTGTCCACTGGTTCACCATTTCGTCGATCTGACCTGTCGTGATTCCAGCTTTCACATGGGGACGAAGGTAATCCATCAACTGTGCGTTGACACGTCCTGCACGACGCATCGCATCTTGGTGTTCTTTACGGAGTATCAACTTTTAGGGTCGCTTGAGCGTTAGTGGTCTGTCGGCCTCGATGTCATTCCCAGACAGGCGAGGTGAAAATATCGGGGTGTCTCCATTGGCTCGGAAAAAAGCTCAAGGATTTCATTACGGAGTAATCACCGTACTCTTCCCGTGAGAGCTTCACTACATCAATTGTCCGGGGTGTTCCCACGGAAAAATATTTGCCGACGAACAATTTCCATCAGGAGGTTTCGATCGATCATCGATCAAAAGTACGTAGCGCCAGGTTTGAGCACCAAGCCCGAGTTCGGGTTCCAGCGGTCGGAGTCTGTTGAGAGCGATCCACAAATCGCGGGGGACCAATCACCAAGAGTAGACTTCGGAAGTTTAACAGAAAAATGGCCGCTGCCGACGGCTATCCACCACTTCCGAGATCGAATATCGACTTTGCTGTATTCGGAACGGTGAGGGGGAACGGACTGGCGCCGGCACTCCGTCAAAGGGGAGAACGGCCCCGAATAGGGGGAATCCAGTCTACCTTGACGAATAAGAAGACCACCTACCCAGTTACTCCGATAATTCGGTTTGTTAGATGGAAAACTGAGAGATCTCGGCAGAACTCAAGGAGTGAAGAGGGGTTGAATACAGTGTATGGGCGGAGTTGGCGACAAAGATTGATGAAGCCTGACTCCAATGTGCGCGATTTGGCGCGGTTGCAACTATCCTAGAGTCCCTTAGCGATCCTCTTCATCCCTATTCGGTTCCCGAAGCATGTATTTCTCACTGTCTCGTTCGGTTTGCCTGACCATTCTTTTCTTGCTTTCTCCCGTGCCGCTACTCGTTGGCCAAGAGGTGGATAACCAAGCCCCTGCAGAGACGCTCGATCTGGTTGCCCCTGAAGAGGGGGAAGTTGAGTCTCCGGCGGTGGATTCTGGTGAAGCTCCTGCGGTGGAGCCTGAGGAGGAAGATAAGCCTGCCGAGCCTCAATTTCAGGCAATCAGCGAGGCTTTGGCCGGAGAGACCGTTGTCGAAGTGAGTAAACCGGAAGTCCTCCAATTCAATTTCTCCGGCACTCGGTGGCTCGACGTATTGGATTGGTTCGCATCGCAAGCGGATCTGGCTTTACAGGTTGACCAGCCTCCCATCGGGACATTCTCGTTTTCAGACCCATCCAAGACCTACACGATTGCCGAGGGGCTGGACGTCATCAATTTGGCGTTGATGAAGCGAGGGTATTCGCTGGTTCGGCGCGGTCGAATGCTGCAAGTCATCGATCTGGAAGTTGAGAACGCGGATAAGTTGATCAGCGAAATTGCTGAGCTGGTTACTCCCGATTCGCTCGATGAACGAGGTCGGAGTGACATCGTGAGCTGTGTTTTTCCATTGGGCAGTATGACCCCCGACGCGGCGAAGACCGAGTTAGCACTGATGATTGGTCCTTGGGGCCGGTTGGTGGTGCTGGACTCCGCCAGGCAGGTCAAAGTCACCGAGACGGCCGAAAAGCTAATTGCCATCCGGGATCTCTTGAAAACGGCAGCGATGGCTGACACTGATGTCATTGAGATCATCCTCAAAAATCGGAGTGCAGAAGAACTCCTGGAGCTTGCGAGACCGCTGCTCGGACTTGAGCCGGGTGAGAACGCCAGTGATGAGATAAGAATCTCAGTCGGATTATTTGGTGAAAAGATATACGCTTCGGGGCTTCCTGGAAAAACAGGTCTATTGCAGTCCATCATCGAAAAGGCTGATCAGCCGCTGACTACAGCGACGTCGGACCAAGAAAGTGAGATGACCACGCCGGTCTTCCAGACACATGTGGTGAGTAGCTCAGACAGCGCGACGGTCTTTGACGTCTTGCAAACCCTTTTGGCCGGTAGTCCTGATGCTCGAATCGCAATCGATCCTAAAACCAACGCGATTGTTGCCTGGGCTCGGCCTGAGACTCATCAAGTGATCTCAAAAACGATCAGCGAGATGGAGGGATCCGGTACGACTTTCAAAGTCGTTGACTTGAAGCGTCTTGATCCAGCTCAGGCATTACTCACGATCAATAAGTTCTTCGGGATTACTGAGGAGGGCGGTGAGGGGCCAGTTGTTGATGGCGATCCTGTCACCGGCAAGCTCTGGGTTCGCGGCACCAGCGAGCAAATTGAGTTAGTCGAAAATCTCCTCTCCGAATTGGAGGGAAGTGATGCGTTTGGGTCGCTGGGAGATAAAGTTCGAGTATTACCTTACACGGGATCCTCTGCTCAGCAGGCGTTTGAGCAAATTCAGGGTCTTTGGCAAGCTACCGGCAGAACGAATCGGATCCGAACGGTAACACCTGCCCGTGGCGGCGGAGCGAGTGGTGGTTCCGGAGGAATTCCAGATCGGATGGTTCCTCGGGCTCCAGTCGTGCCCAAGCAGACCGACAAGCCGCGTGCATCGGAGGAAGCATCTTTCTCTAATTCAAATGCCTATCAATTGGTTACTCAGGTGACCGATGAACCCTCCACCGTGGCTTCTCCTTCCGATCAAGGTGTCGGGGGTTCGGAGCCGAGCGGTCCGCAGATGTCTCTAAACGTCGATGGTGCGGACATTATCGTTCAGTTCACTCCAGCTGGGATGGTGATCGCGTCAGAAGATTCTGAAGCTTTGGATGTGTTCCAAGGTTTAATGGAGTCGTTCGCCTCTCCTTCAACTCTTCAGTCCGAGCTTCCGACGATCATCTGGCTCAAGTACATCGAGGCAGAGATTGCTGCTGAATTGGTTTCAAGTGTTCTTGGTGGTGGAGAGAGCACTATCGCCTCTGCTGTGGACACAGTAACGGGGGGACTTGGTGGTGGAATGCTTGGACTGTTAGGAATGGGAATGGGAGGCGGCGGAGGTGGTGGAGCGGCACCATCAGCTCGCTCGATCTTAACCTCCACCGGATCGGTCAATATCGTTCCTGATGCAAGGCTCAATGCCCTCATCATTCATGCGAATCCCATCGATATGCAAATGATCGAGATGATCCTAGAAAAGATTGATATCCAGGAAAGTCCTGAGGATATTGAAACGGTTGCAAAGCCGATGCTCATTCCTGTGATCTATCAGGATGCTAATGATGTTGCCAATGTGGTCAAATCAGTATTCGGTGAAAGAATCGCTGGAGCTCAGCGAAGCAGTTCTGGTGGTGGACGAGGCGGCCAACCTTCCCCACAAGATTTCTTCAACGCTCTACGAGGTGGTGGGGGAAGAGGTGGTGCCTCCCAAGCAGCAAAAAGTGAACGAACTAAAATAAGCGTTGCGGTGGATGCAAAAAGTAACTCTCTTGTTGTGATTGCCACTCCTCAGGATTTTGCTGAGATTCAGCAGCTCGTCGAAGCACTCGATCAGAGCAGCATGGTGACGGAAGAGACGATCATCACCTATGCTCCTTCGGGCAAGGTCAACCCTGATGTGCTCAAAGCTGCACTGGAGTCGATCCTTGGTACTCAAGCAAAGTCCACCAGCGAATCCTCCAGCAGTAGTAGCTCCTCCAATAACAATTCGTCCTCACCGAGTACGCCAAGTAGCTCACCAAGTCCTGAAGACATTCAACGCCGCATTGAGTTTTTCCGATCACGATTTGGCGGTGGCGGCCCTAGTGGTTCAGGTGGTGGTTTCCGAGGAATGGGCGGGGGACGGCCCTCGTTTGGCGGCGGAGACGCCGGTGGAGCATCTGGTGGTGGTCGCCCAGGCGGCGGTCGCCCAGGTGGTGGAAGATAGGTGTTAGGCGGCTCGCAAGTTTGGAAATTGAAACAATATGATTATGCACGCAGGCGAGATTCTTAAACGCCGTGGTTTACTCAATGAAGAACAGCTGTCGCAGAGCCGGGATCGTGATGCGACCGGCGTGATACAGGCTGCAATTGCATTGGGGTTCGTCGAGGAACGCGAAGCACTTCAGGCTTTAGCCGAAGAAGTGGGGCTGGACTATGTCGACCTTCGTGAGACGGACGTCGATCTCGAGGCTCTACAGGGTTTTCCTCAGAAGCTCATTTACAGGCAATCGCTATTCCCGATTGGGTTTGAGGGTGACTCCATCATTGTTGCCACTTCCGACCCCCTGGATCTCTATCCTCTCGATGAAGCGAGTGCCGCGACGTCGAGGAATATCGTGCCCGTTGTTGCGGAGCGTGCTGAAATTGCCCGCTTGATGAACCGGCACCTGGGTGTGGGGAGTGAGACCGTTGAGGGTCTCATGGCGGCTAAGTCGGATGAAGAAGTAGAATTACTCGAGAAAATCGAATCGGATGGAAGTGAACTGAGCGAGATGGCTCAAGAGGCTTCCGTGGTTCGCTTGGTCAATGAGATTCTTCTTGAAGCAATTCAATCGCGTGCGAGTGATATTCATATCGAGTCACAATCGAAAGGACTCATCATTCGCTACCGGATCGATGGCATTCTTCATCTTCAGCCAACTCCACCGGAAATCAATCGATTTCAAGCAGCGATTACCAGTCGTCTAAAAATTATGGCTCGACTGAATATTGCTGAAAAGCGATTGCCTCAAGATGGTCGAATCAAGCTGAGAGTACACGGTCGAGATGTGGATATTCGACTCAGTGTGATACCGATGATTCATGGTGAGAGCATGGTAATGCGTGTTCTCGATAAATCGGCCATGGTCTTTGATCTGAACAGCCTTGGAATGTCGGAAGCGATCTATTCGAAGTTTAGCGAGATTATCGACTATCCTCACGGCATTGTGCTTGTGACCGGGCCAACGGGTTCTGGTAAGACCACCACCCTCTACAGTAGCCTCCTGCAAATTCAAAGCCCAGAGACAAAGATCATCACCACAGAGGATCCCGTTGAGTATCAACTTGACGGAATCAACCAGATTCAAGTGCATTCGAAAATTGGGCTAACTTTCGCTAACTCACTCCGAAGTATTCTCCGTCATGACCCCGACATTGTGTTGGTGGGTGAGATTCGTGACTTGGAGACTGCGGAGAATGCGATTCAGGCTTCCTTAACCGGACACCTCGTCTTCAGCACGCTTCACACCAATGACGCGGCCGGAGCGTTTACGCGGATGAGCGATATGGGTGTGGAGCCGTTCTTGGTCGCCGGTACGGTGGAGGCGGTGATGGCACAGCGTCTGATTCGACGTTTATGCACTCACTGTAAAGAAGCATATGAACCCAATCGAAATGATGTTCCTTCTGATTTCCCTTGGGACCGCCTAGAGGGCAAACCCGTCTATCGCAGTGTGGGTTGCAGGGAGTGCAGGAACGTGGGGTACTCGGGCAGGATGGGGATCTATGAATTGTTGGTCGCCAATGATGAGAT
Organism: Rubripirellula sp.; assembly: GCA_012270385.1. Classification (GTDB taxonomy): domain Bacteria; phylum Planctomycetota; class Planctomycetia; order Pirellulales; family Pirellulaceae; genus Rubripirellula. Next base: position 9,386 of record JAAXIK010000336.1, read on the forward strand.
TCGCCAGTTAGCGCTTGAGCGAACCAGTAGCTGGGAGATTAGAAAGGTTGCGGTCAAAACTGGCATGATCACTCTGCGAATGTATGAGTGGGATA
>JAAXIK010000336.1:9490-22325 GCA_012270385.1 Rubripirellula sp.
GTGGTGACCGGAGATACCTCGGTTGATGAACTGTTACGCGTGACGAAAGGCGAAGCGATCTAGGATGCCTGTCTTCGCATACACCGCTCGTGAATTGTCGGGCAAACTGGTTAACGGAACGCTGGAGGCCACCAGTGAGAGAGAAGTGGCGGGGGTTTTGGCCGATCGATCACTTTTTCCCGTCACGGTTAAGGAGCAAGTGAATCCATCGCAAGGAATATTCGGTGGACAGAAAAAGGTGAAAGGCCAGACAATGGCCGTTTTCTATTCTCAGTTGGCATCCTTGCTACGTGCAGGTGTGCCAATGATCCGATCGCTCAATGTGCTATCCGAACAATCATCGGATGCAGCTTTGAAGGATGTGGTCGCGCAGATTCGTGTGAAAGTGGAAGACGGAGAGCCGATTGGGGATTCGATGGCGCGATTCCCCAAAATCTTTAGCGAGATGGCGTGCAATATGGTTCGTGCCGGAACGGAGGGAGGCTTCCTGGAGGACGCTCTCGACCGGGTTGGATCGTTTACCGAATTACAGGAGGATCTCAAGGGCCGAACCGTTAGCGCCCTGGCCTACCCGATTTTTCTGTTTTCGGTGGGTACGGTTGTTCTCTCGGCCTTACTTGTCTTCTTTGTTCCAAAGTTTGACATGCTATTTGAGCGTCTTCGTAAGACAGGTGAAATGCCTTACGCCACCGAGATGCTTCTTGCTTTTAGTAATCTGTTGCAGCAATACGGGTGGATCCTTTTGTTAGCAGTTTTCGCTGGGCTGATTGCCATCCGCATCAAGTTGCAAACCGATGCTGGAAAAGAATTGGCGGATCGAGCAAAACTGAAGATTCCAGTTCTTGGAAATATCCTCATGAATCTAGCCGTGGCGAGGTTTTGCCGAGTTCTCGGGACCTTGCTGGGTAATGGCGTACCCATTCTCAAGAGTCTGGAGATCAGTGGTACGGCGGCGGGGAATCGTTTGCTTCGCGACTCGGTTTCCAATGCGACAGAAAATATCAAGAGTGGAGAAAGCCTAGCATCACCTCTGAGAAGTTCGGGTCACTTCCCGCCTTCTGTGGTTGAAATGATCAGCGTAGGTGAAGAGAGTAACACCTTAGATCAAGTACTACCGGACATCGCAGACTCTCTGGAGAAAACGACCTTTAGGCGATTAGATTTGTTCGTCAGGTTGTTGGAGCCATTGATGCTGTTGGTGATGGCGGTACTGGTCTTGGGCGTCGTACTTGCCTTATTGGTTCCAGTTCTGAAAAGTAGCACAACGCTCTAAAGTCTTGTCCCTCTTGTGCAAGACTTTCGTGCTCTTCAATTGCGTCTGCACCCATTCAGTCATCGGAGTGTTTAGGGACACTGCGCTCAAAATGTAAGTTTGCCGACATGTCATTCGGCGAATGAAGATCCTGTTCAGGCAGACTGACTTGATGCAGGCGGGCCCCTGCGAGTGTGCAGAGGTCCCTGACCTGATCCACTTTGATTCTCAGTCGTCTGAGCGAAGTTTTGCCAGAACGGAATAATCTTCAAGCGTTGAGGTATCACCCGCTACCTCTTTGCCTGATGCAATGTCACGCAGAAGGCGACGCATGATTTTCCCACTTCGAGTCTTCGGAAGGGACGCCGTGAATCGGATGTCATCAGGTTGCGCTAAAGCGCCGATCTGAGAGCGGACGTGCATTCTCAGTTCCTTACGCAACTCTTCAGTTGCTTCGCCTGTTACCGTCACAAATGCTGCGATCGCTTGCCCTTTCAGGTCATCGGGGCGTCCTACGACGGCTGCTTCACATACCTGTTCGTGACTCACCAAAGCACTTTCCACTTCGATCGTGCTAAGGCGGTGACCGGATACGTTGATCACATCGTCGATGCGTCCCATGATCCAGTAATATTCGTCTTCGTCTTGCCTCGCATTATCCCCGGTCAGATACATCCCAGGCACTTTCGACCAATACTGATCTACGAAGCGTTCTTCGTCTCCCCAGATACCTCGGAGCATCCCTGGCCAGGGTTGGGAGATGCAAAGCATCCCACCTTGATTCGCATCAACGTTGTTCCCCGACTCATCGACAATCATGGGAATAACACCTGGAAGCGGGCGTGTGCAGGAACCAGGTTTGGTGGCCGTGATGCCGGGGAGTGGGCTCATCATGATTCCGCCCGTTTCTGTTTGCCACCATGTATCCACAATGGGACATTTCTCCTGCCCAATCTTCTCGTGATACCACATCCATGCTTCTGGATTGATACCTTCTCCAACACTACCCAGCAGCCGGAGACTCGAAAGATCATGTTTATCCACATGCTCATCACCCCATTTGATGAACGCTCGAATGGCAGTCGGGGCGGTGTAGAGGATGGTGACTTTATATTTTTCAACTAGATCCCAGAATCGATCTTCGGCGGGGTGGTTGGGGGCACCCTCGTACATCAGACACGTGGCGCCTGCTGCAAGGGGCCCGTAAACAATATAGCTATGTCCTGTGATCCAGCCGCAGTCAGCAGTGCACCAATAAATATCATCATCTCGATGATCAAATACCCACTCGAAGGTCCGTTTTGCCCAGAGGTTATACCCGGCAGTGGTGTGTCGAATTCCCTTGGGTTTACCTGTGCTCCCGGAGGTGTAGAGGATAAAGAGAGAGGCTTCGCTGTCGAGCGGAACTGCTGGCAAATCTCCAGATTGCGAATCAACGCAGTCATGCCACCAGACATCCCGACCTTCCTGCATGGGAACATCGTCCTGGCCTACACGCTTGAGGACGAGGCATTTCTCAACGGTTGGAGATTTTGCCAAGGCCTCATCCACAGTTTCTTTCAACGCGAGTACTTTCCCGCGACGATAAAGTCCATCGGCAGTGACCATCAGTTTTGCACCTGCATCCTGATTGCGGTCCGCGATCGACTCAGCACTGAAGCCGGCAAAGATGACCGAGTGCACTGCACCAATCCTTGCACATGCCAACATCGTGATTGCGAGCTCTGGAGTCATGGGCATGTAGATGCTGACCACGTCTCCGGTTCCGACTCCAAGGTCTTGTAGTGCCGCGGCACACTTGGATACCTCCGTAAGAAGTTCTTTGTAGGTCAGAGTACGCGTCTCACCCGGTTCTCCTTCCCAGAGTATTGCCACCTTATCGCCTCGACCCGCTTCAACATGTCGATCCAGACAGTTGTAGCTTGCGTTGGTTTTTCCACCAACGAACCACTTAGCGTGTGGAGCATCCCATTGGCAAACCTCGTCGAATGGCTCGAACCAGTGGAGATGTTCGTTGGCTTCATTACGCCAGAACCCGTCTCGGTCCTCTGCTGCTTGGCGATAAACCTCTTCATATTGCTCCATGCTCGAGAACACTGCTTTCTCGGTGAACTCTGCAGGAGGAGGAAAAGAGCGGTTTTCAGTAAGAACGTGATCAATTTGCCCGGAGGGTTCGGTCATGTTTGCCAATCTGCTTTCGCGAGTAGAAGAGTGGATGGATGAAAATCCATGCAGCCAAAGTCTTATGAGGCGATAGTTTAGCGACTTTTTCAGCGATTTGCAGCGTGGACACTCCATGAACCTCGCAGTCGCGTTCCCAGGACTTTTTAGTGATTCAAGTCGCAACACACCCCCGTGAGAGCAAGGGGGCCCACCGGTAGCTTACCCCTTTGGCATTCAGGGCACCCGCAAAAATAGAATCCCTCGCGGATAAGAAGTGTTGAATGGACCCCAATTCGGGCCCAAAAACGGTGGAGGAATTGAATGCCCGAGGGGCACGATTTATGCAGCACGTCGAATGTTGAGATCGCGGCGAGCGGCATTCTCGACGCGTTCGCGTGGGAATGCATGAGGACCCATCTCGGATGTTTTTGCGTTGGAGTACCAGACACGCTCCTCAATTGACTCAAGGATTCGCTGAGCGATATCGACTGCTCGAGCCCCCGCAACACCGTCTACGGTCGGTGCCGAGGCAGATTGAATGCTAATGACAAAATCATGGAGCTCATCGAGGATGGCATTTCTCGGTGATAGTTCTACCGTCTCGCACTGAATTTTATCAGTGAAGAGTTCATCGGCGTAACCGAGGGGGGATTCTGCTTCTTCGCTCAGATCAAAACTGCGATTCACGATATCGGTTGAAGGTTTTAAGACAGAAAGTGAGGGCTGACCGAAATCAATCTGAGCGAATCCGTTAGTTCCAAAAAGCTGCATTTCGCGAGCAGGTGTGGGGCTGACGCGTGAAGCTTTCAGATTCGCAACCAATCCACATTCGAACTCGATACGTGTTTCCGCGATATCTTCGTGGTCGGAGACGATCGAAAGTCCACTCGCTGAAATCCAGCGAATGGGTGCGTCAGTAAAGGAGAGTACAAGATCCAGATCATGGATCATAAGATCCATCACAACTCCAACATCCAGACAGCGTCCGGGAAATCGTGAAGCTCGGACCGCTTCCACATATTTGACGTCCACGGCCAAGTCACCCAGAGCCGTGAAAGCAGGATTGAATCTCTCGACATGACCGACTTGGAGTGTGACATTCTTGGCGCCGGCAAGTGCGGCTAATTGAGTGGCGTCACTTCGGTCGATCGTCAATGGTTTTTCTACAAAGACGTGCTTGCTTTCTTTGAGTAGATCGCGGCAGATCTTTGAATGGGAATCGGTTGGCGAGGCGATGACAGCGGCATCGATCGATGGAATCAAGTGACGATAGTCCGCGTAGACGGGGACCTGATAAAGCTCACTGGCTTTTGCTCTGGCTTGCTCAAATGGATCGCTTATCCCGACAAGTTCCACGCCTTCGACTGATCCGAGCAGTTTGGCATGAATGCGTCCAAGATGTCCTGCTCCGATAACCGCGATCCGTAACTGGCTCACGCTGCGCTCCTTCGTCGGTCTCGGCCGCGTCCATTGCGACCGCCCTGTGTGTGGTCAATAAAGTCAAAAAGGTGCCTGAGAACAGGCCTGATCGGTCCACTGCCGAGTAGTTCTTCCCTGGCGTTTTCGATTCCGATCTTAGAACGATACAACAGTTTGTATGCCGAAGACAATGCTTTTATATCTTCTGATGAATAATCGTGTCGTCTTAATCCCACGGTGTTGGCTGAACGGGGCCTAGCCGGATTTCCATCACAGAGCATGAACGGGGGGATGTCCTGCAGGACGCGACTGATTCCGCCTACAAAACTCAGTTGGCCGATCGAAGCAAAGTGGTGTACAGCAACACCTCCTGAGATGGTCACATCATTCCCGATATGCACGTGACCACCAAGCATGCAATTGTTCGCAATGACAATGCGATCCCCAAGAACACAGTCGTGCGCGACGTGGCTGGCGACCATGAAGAAATTATGATCTCCGATCTTGGTGAGGCACTGCTCCTTTTCCGTTCCGCGATTGACTGTGCAATGTTCTCGAAACGTGTTGCCGTCGCCAATCACCACGCGGGCGGGTGAGTCTTTATAGCTCGTATCTTGAGGTGCGGCTCCAATCACGCAACCGGGAAAGAAGTGGTTATCTTCTCCCACCTCGGTGATTCCAGTCATGACGACGTGTTCATCGATCGTTGTATTATCACCGATAACAACGTCCGGACCGATGACCGAGAAGTGCCCGATGCGGACATTTTCGCCAATCTTGGCTCCCGGGTCGACTACCGCGGTTGGTGCAATCATGTTAGTCATGGCTTCTCCATGTGATCCTCTATGGCCGCGAAACCGCGGACATTGACTCGCCCTTAGACCGCTCTTCTCAGGACAGGCTGTTCGAGACGTTGTTTCTTTTCATTGATTGATTGGTCATGAGCTAATCTGGATAGATGCTCTGCCACCTCACCGTTTAGGCTGTGACCACCCCGGTATGAGATGACACGTCCAATAAACTCGACGCCCGAAAGTGCTAAGTCGCCAATCAGGTCCAAGGTTTTGTGTCGAGCGCATTCGTCCTCAAATCGGTAACTGTTTTCTATGGGACCATCCGTTCCAATGACCAGTAAATCCCGATTCGTGACGTGACTTGCAATACCTTGCGATCGAATCGCAGCCGCCTGCTCTTCGGTGACGAAGGTGCGAGCCGAAGCAACCTCTCTGATGAATCGATCAGGAGTCAGGTGAATCCCGAATGTTTGCGACGCAATCGGGGTTTGATCATCAAAGCTGAGGCGATACTCATAATGCGTTTCACCGTGCAATGCAGGGCTCAGTTCAACCCAGCTGTTGCCGCGTTCGATCAATACCGTATCGCGGATAATCAACCTCGACTTTTCGGCGGCTTGAATAATCAAACCGGCTTGAGAAAGAGCCTCCACGTAGCCGAGACTGCTTCCATCTAAGGCTGGAAGTTCTTCTCCATCGATTTCTACGATGCAGTTGTCGATTTCCAAGGCCGAAAGAGCAGCCATGAGGTGCTCGACCATCTGCAAGCGAACCCCGCCGTCAACGAGATTCGTTCTCAGACTTGCCTCCTCACGAAAGTCAACGCTGGCTTGGCATTCATTTGGTTCGCTCATATCGATACGAATAAAACGAATGCCCGTGTTGACGGGAGCTGGATGTATCGCAACCCGGACGTGCTTTCCTGTCCAATAGCCTTGGCCACGGATCTCACACGAGACGGCGAGAGAGTGTTGATTGCGTGATGGATTCACGCTGGCCTCCATGCCTTGAGCAGACTTGCCCAAAGCAAGTGTGCTTGATGGTGATTTGATCTTTCGGAGACAGCTCTTGCCACCTCACTAAACGGAGAGTGATAAAACCATCTCCGCTCCACATCTGGCGAGTTGGAAAGCATTCTCGAATCCTACACTTTGCAGTGAGTCATCCGCAGCGTTCCAATGCACTCGCCTCTCTTCCATTAGATTGCGAGTTTGCAAATTACTGATTGCTAATCGCGCCGCTGTTTGCAGTCTTCATGGATTGATCCAGGTACTGCATGACACCTTTTGTCATATCCAGTGACTCATCGTGGTACACGATATTTTTCATCACACCTCGAATCACTGACTCACCATTGGCAAGATCCATGTCTTCACTGTTGTAGCGGAGTACAAGATTGATCTTGTAATGATTGGCTAGAAATTTAACACCGTCGGCGATGAGCTTGTAATTCTGGAAGTAGATCTTGGCTTCCGCGTCTGACAACTCCTTACGTGTTCTCGCCATGTCCAGTCGAAGCTTCGATTCCATGGACGCGACAAGTTCTTCTTGGGCAGCATATTCTGCCGAACCCACCTTGAAGGATTTCAGTTGCTCCGCAGCTTGCTTGAGTTCTTCTCGCTTAGCTTGGAGTTGCGTATCATAAGCTTTTAAGTCCGCTTCAACTTTCTCAACCTGAGCTTTGATACCGGGGTGGTTTTTGAAAATGTGAGCGACATCTACTACCGCGATGCGATGCGCGGTGTCCTGAGCTTTGGCGAAATTAGGGGCCAAAAAAGTCAGTGAAAGGATGCCCAAAAGAAGGGTTTGTTTACCAAAAAGTCGCACGTCCGCTCTCCTTGCGTTATGAATGCGCGTCAAATCTCGATTTAGCTGCTGTGGGGCATGGTGAGACCAGAGCGTCCGACGCCCTGAATCTCAGTTCCATGGAATGACTGAATCGTTTCAATGCATTCCAGCGTTCGCGATTGTGTCACCACTCGGTGTAGCCGTAAAGATTAAAAATTTGTGAGCGACCACTCCGTTGTACTCGCCCATGTTTGATGATCCCCGCCGGTCCCCAAGAACATCCCGGATGGACGCCTTGGATCAGGTGGGAACCTGCTGGAAAACGCGTCTTCACAGTGATTTCACCGTCCTTACGGCGATTATTGTGCTTCTCGTTTTCCAAGTTCTGCCGTCAGTTCTAAGGTTTCAGTACCTCGAATTAACTTGAGTTGGATTGATTTGCCAGGTGATTGAGTTCTCACCCAATCCGTTACCTCCGATGCGGTGGTAATTTTTTTATTTGCTATCGTTGTTATTTGGTCTCCCGTTTTGACTCCAGCGATCTCAGCCGGACCCTCTTTGGTGACTTGAGCCACGATGACTTTTCCCTCGGTGTCTTGGAGACTAATTCCCAAAAAAGCCGTTTTTTGTCGGCGAATCTGGACTCTTCGGTTGGTTTCCAAAAATTCGGGACGCGTTTCCTGAGTCGCCAAATCCAGCACGATGTCTGAAACTATATCGGTTATACGGGTTAGTCCACCAAAATTGATTTTGTCAAAATCATCACTTGGGCGGTGGTAATCGTTGTGAATCCCGGTGAAGAAGAACAGAACGGGGATTCCTACCTCATTGAAGGACTGGTGATCGCTGGGGCCGTACCCGCTGCTCATTTTAAAGAGGTCGAAGGGTTCCGACTGTTCGCCATTCCAGCGTTCAACCAACTCATCAAAACCTTTGCCCTATCCCGTTCCATAAACGGTGAGTTCGTTGTCATTGAGCAGCCCGCCCATGTCCAGATTGATCATGCTGACGGTGTCTTCCAATGGAAAACGAGGCTGTATGACGTAGTGTTTGCTGCCTAGAAGTCCTCTCTCATCAGACGAAAAACCCATGAAGACCAATCGGCGATGGTTTTCGGTGTCAGCTAATCTTGCTGTCATTTGCTTCGCAATCGAGAGCATGGTAACGGTTCCGCTAGCATTGTCATCGGCTCCGTTGTGAACAGCGATGGTTCCTGGAGCAAGGGATCCGTTGCCTCCCATTCCAACATGATCGTAGTGGGCGCCAACGACGATGATTTCGTCAGATAGCTCACCTTTGCCTTCGAGATAGCCGAGGACATTATTGGCTTCTGCGTTCAGGGGTTCGATACCCACTGAGAGGGCAGCGGTAACCTCAGGGAAAGCAAAGCTGGCAGGTTCTCCTGTCTCATCAATTTTGGCTTCCAGTTCCGAAAGTGAGGTTTTCGATGCCGATTGAATCCACTGATCTAAAACATCACGACCGAGGGTAGCAACCGGAATGGATTTCTGACCCGGACGCAGTCTACCGGCCTCCAACATCGGCATCACTCCGCTGAGTGCCTTGAGTTTTTCCTTTTCGAGCGACTGAATGGACGAGAGGATTCTCGCCCGGCTTTCACGAAGTTGTCTTCGTTTTGCGGCACTGAACCGAGGTAAGGCAGCAAGCTGCTGATTCATACTCTGCAGGCGTTCTTCCTCCCTTTGTTTTTCTGCGTCAATTTCTTGGCTCGCGGCTAAAACTGAATCTTGGTCATTAACCATCAGCAATGCAGCGGCGCCATGCTGGATGGCATTTTGAATCTTGGCATTGAAGAGTGCATACCTCGTATTCTCAATTCCATTGAAGCGACTACTTTCGTCATTTCGCTGAGGCTCTTTTCTCAAAACAACAACGATTGCACCCTCGGTATCGATCCCTTGGTAGTCATCGTAGTTCAGATCTTCTGCGGTAATTCCGTAACCCGCAAAGACGAGGGGCCCCTGTTCCTTGCCAATGGGTGTGCCGATCGCCAACGGACCAAATCCATTTTCAAGCTCCCATCTCTCTTTTTTCTCCTCACCACCCTTCTCTCCGTTCGTAGAGATCTCAACGAAGTTCGTTTTGCGGTTGGTCGCCTGCGCGCCGAGTAGAACTTGGAAAGGCTGCCTGGGAGATCCATCCCAAATCTCAGTGTTTAAGCCGATTTCACGCATTCGAGATTCGAGGTAATCCGCAGCGAGATTGATCCCGTCATCACCGACGCCTCTTCCACGGAGTGGGTCGCTTGCCAGATACTCGATATCTGTTCGAAGCTGGTTGAGCTGTTTTGTTTTCGCAGCGTTAGTTTTGGTGTCGGAATTTTGGCCGCTCGCTGGTATGTCTGATCCATTCCAAAGTAGGAGCAAGCTGAGGTAAGCAAAACGGCGAGAGTTGTGAATGAGCATAATGCGTGGCTGTTTTGTCGAATGGGTTCTATTCATCTTTTCCCGCAGGATCCGTTTACGGACTCGGAGGTATAGTGTGAGCTTAACGATGAGAATCCGCTCTGGCTCGACTGCAATGATGGATTTCTTGAAATGGTAAAAAAAACCGAGGTATCTCATGCTCGATGAGTACCTCGGCTGAAAGACGTTGTTGGCCTGAATCCTATGGCGATTCAGAACTCCGCTCCAAAAATTAGCTTTTCTATGCTGCCGCTTTGTCTTCGCGACGGATCAGCCAAAGTAGGATGGGGCTGGCGATAAAGATTGAGCTGTAAGTACCCACCAGAACACCTACGACTAATGCAAACGCGAACGCATGAATACCTTCCCCGCCAAAGCAATAAAGGAGTACCACCACGATCAGAGTGGTCAGAGAGGTGAGAAGGGTTCGGCTCAAAGTCATGTTGATGCTCGAATTGATCATCTCTGCAGTGAGCTTGGTCGCTTTTCCTTTGGTTTCACGGATACGATCAAACACCACAATCGTATCATTGAGTGAATAACCAATGATGGTGAGGATTGCCGCAACGACGGTAAGACTGATCTTGAACGGGTCGATGAGCAGGAAGCCAAGATAGTCCGCTACCGCGGCACTCACTGCGATTGCACCTAAGGTAATCAAAACGTCGTGAATCAGAGCAGCGACTGCAGCAAAGCCGTAAATCACACGCTGGAAACGGAACCAAATGTAGCCAATGATGCAAAGGATACTGGCAAACAGAGCACCAAATGCTCGGCCGATCATGTCACCCGCCACCCTGGATCCTACTGCACTGCTGCTAACCCATACCGGATCTTGGTTCATTCGAGCTTGCATCGAATTGAGCACAGCTAGCGAGTCAGTGTCATCAAGAGGAAGCTCGATGCTCCATCTCATGAATCGCAATTGTGAGCCCGTGTTCCACTCGCTGAACTGATCTTCTTCGCCGACGCTAACCGGAACTGGAGAAGCGGTAATCACCCGGCTGGTGAGTGGGATTCCAGCTTCTCGGCCAGCAAGAATCAATGTGTCCTTGAGTGTGCCTTCACTGATTGCAGCTCCTTGCTGATTCGCTTCCCCCGCAGTCGGCTGCCCGGCGATTCCAAGTTGAATTTCAAATTTGCTAATGACATCACTGGTGATTTCGACAGCATCCGATTCGACTGGAGTGTCTCCATCGACGCTATCTTCTGAACTGTCTGCGCCAGCGGATTGCTCGTCATCTGTTTCCCCTGCTGGGTCCTCCTTTTGATCCTAAGAGTCTCCAGGTGTGTCATCATCTGATTCATCCTGTGAGACAGCCGAAACCAAATAGAAGCCGTTGTCAGAAGTGGAAAGAGATGACTGGCTCTCTTCAGCTGGGCTCTCCTCGACCGGAGCAGGTTCGGCGACACCTTCTACTGAGATTTCGTAGGTCACCAGGTTCACATCGGTTGATCCATTGAATGCACGAACGATTGCCGCTTTGAGATCATCGACGCGGCGGAATGAAGAGTCGACTTTATAGATCGTCCCCTCCTCTGCTCCTTCCATCGATACACCGTTCACGGTGCAAGGTAATTCGTCCGCAGCCGACTTGGCTTGTTGCAGATCTGCTTCGCTTACAGTGCCTTGATCAACCAGAGCCTTCTCCAGATCGATTCCCTGCGACTTGGCCAAGTTCATCGCTTCGGATAAGGCGTCTTCAGAAATTTTTCCGCAGTCAACGAGAATTTAGCCGTAGGGCTTGAGCATCTCTGGTTGCACAATCTCCCGAATTTCGTCGGTAGTCATGGCTCGATCAAGGCGAAATTGAACGGAGGATCCACCGGCAAAGTCGATGTCTAGAATGTCTCGTCCTCGCTGTGTCAGTGAAAGGATGCCGACGAGGATCAGTACCGCTGAAGCACTGAGAGTGAGTTTTCCCAATCCCATGAAGTCAACATTCCCGTCGCGGGTGAGTTTGCCACGAATCGCATTGACTGCGTCGGACATGCCGAGCTTTAAGCAGCGGAATCGCTCTGCCACATCGAAAATGGTTCTCGATACGTAGATGGCGGTGAACATTGAGAATAGGATTCCGAGGATCAGCGTGACAGCGAAGCCTCGAATCTGGTCGGTGCCGATCGCGTAAAGGACGATGGCAGTGATCAGGGTGGTAAGGTTTGCATCCACAATGGTGATGGTTGCCTTGGAAAAACCATTTCGGACAGCCATACGGTCCGCTGCACCTTTCTTAAGTTCTTCTCGGATTCTCTCAAAAATCAAGACGTTCGCATCCACCGACATACCCACCGTCAGCACAAGACCGGCCAGACCTGGGAGAGTCAGTGGCTGATTGATCAAGACCATGGTGGCTAAAATCATCGCCAGGTTGAGGAGTAAAGCGATGCAAGCCACAGCCCCGGGTGTACGATAGTAGATAAAAATAAATACGAGTACCAAAGCGAGTGAAGCACCGATTGCCTTGAAGCCTTTGTCAATCGTGTCTTTACCTAGTGTTGCATCGATTTGGTTTTCTGCGATCGGCTGCTTCGTCAGAGCGGCGGGCAACTGACCCGCTTTGAGAATCTGCACCAATCGATCTACCTCTTCTCGAGTGAAACGACCGGTGATGCGTCCTTCCTTTCGGATCGGTGACTGAATGTTTGGTGCCGAGAGCAGGTCATCGTCGAGAACAATCCCCAGTTGCCGGGTCCGATCTCCTACCGGAGCATTATTGGTGGTTAGTGTCAGGAATTTTCCTGATCCGGCATCGGTCAGCGTGAATGCTACTGCCGGTGCACCATTTTCATCGAAGACGCTCGCAGCAAAAGCTAGGTCTTCACCGGTCACGTCGCCAGTGTAAGGATCAAGAACCATCAGCGTTTCGATGCCGCTCAGCCCTTCCTCGTCAATCCAAGCGGCTATGGAAGCCTCGGGTGAGCCACCGTTAAAAGCTTCGGGTGGTAATGTGAGGATTTCTCCAGTATCTGGGTTTCGCAATAGAGAACCG
>JAAXIK010000330.1 GCA_012270385.1 Rubripirellula sp.
ATACATGCCCAACCGCTCACCAAAGTCGCAAACAGGTGATGCCCTCTAAGTCTTAAAAAAGATCACCGCAGACGGACTGGCTCACGCATACGCGCCTCTGCAAATCCAAACCCGTACACTCCACGGAGCTCACATCAGCACTGGATAGATACTCCAACAGCTCCTACCAAAACGAACTGACTGAAAGTAAATGAACAGACTGGGTGAAGCGATGGGAAAGCGGAAGCCAGGACCTATTTCTCTCGCATCACTTCTTATTTTCAAAAGGCCACGGCTGAACACCGACTCGTTCTGCCCATGACTGCCACTGCCTGACCATTTCCTCTAGCTTTTCCGGATGCTGGCTGGCGAGATCATGTAACTCGGTACGATCTGCATCCATATCGTAAAGTTCCCACTTGGTAGGTTGATCCCTGCGGTAAGCCGAGACAATCTTCCATCTGCCATCGCGCAGCGCAAGATTACCATGATGCTCAAACCCCAAAGGCGCTTCGCGTTCAATCGATTGCCCAGCCAGTAGTGGGAGGAGACTTTTACCCTCCATCGGCTGAATGGGCTGCCCAGAGTAGGTGGCGGGATAATCCCCACCGGCAGCTTGCAGCACGGTGGGCATGATATCGATCAGATGGGTAGGTTCGTGGACCACACCACCGATCTGAGCTTCAGCAACCCCGGCGGGCCAATGGACGATAAACGGCGTACTGATTCCTCCCTCATACCCATCATGCTTGTAACCCCGAAAGGGAGTATTGGAAACATTCGCCCAACCCAATCCATAAGCGACAAAGGTGTCCTCCGCCCCCGGCATGGTTTCGGGGCCGGTTCTCACCCAACGACCGTCTCGGGTTTGCATGGGAGGCCAAATTTTCGTTTGCAGATCATCGGGTCCAAACGGCTTCAATGCAAAGCGATCTTTTTTATCTGAATTGGACGCTCGTCCATAGCCTTCAGCGCAGCCTCCGTTGTCTTGCAAATAGACCACGATCGTGTTGTCCAATTCACCATTTTTTTCAAGAACTTCAATGATGCGTCCAATCCCTTGATCCATGCGATCTACCATCGCGGCGTAAACCTCCATGCAACGCTTATCCCATTCTTTGTGCTCGAAAGCCTCCCAACGGGCAGCCCCTCGACTCATCGCCCAACGCTCATCCAAGACTCCATTTTGGATCGCAGCCGCATAGCGTTTCTTACGAATCGCCTCGTAACCCTCATCGTAGACCCCTTGGTACTTTTCAATCTCTTCCTGCGGCGCATGCATGGGCCAATGCGCGCTGGTGTAAGCGACGTAAAGAAAGAATGGGGCATCGGGTGTGCTGGATAAATGATCCGAAACAAAGGTTGCGGCGTTATCGCTAATGGCATCGGTGTAATAGAAAGTCTCGGGCTGATACACAGGATCATTGACCGGAGTAATGTATTGGTTTTCGCGACAGAGTGTGGCGGGATCGAAAAAACTACCGGCTCCTGTGATCGTTCCGTAAAACCGATCAAAACCTCTCTGCAACGGCCAGTTTGATTTATCAGCATCCGGTCCTGTGTGCCTGGTCACATGCCATTTTCCAGACATGTAATTGCGATACCCAGCGAGCCCCAAAGACTCTGCGAGCGTCACACAACGCCGATTCAAGTCACCGCGATACGCGTCATACCCGCGATCCCCTGTCATCAAACCAATACCAGCCTGATGAGAATACAGTCCGGTCAGTAATGACGCGCGGGTGGGACAGCAACGCGACGTGTTATAGAACTGGGTAAAACGAACACCCTTTCCAGCGAGTCGATCCAGCACGGGGGTGTCGATTTCTGAACCATAACAACCGATGTCGGTGTACCCCATATCGTCCGCCATGATCAGGACAATATTGGGTTGATCTGCCGCCTCCGAAATTGGATGACCGCCAAGCACAAACAGAATCGCTACCCGAAACCAAACGTAACGTGTGCGTAAGAAGCTAATCTGCATCGGTAGCAACCTATTGATTTACAGATACTAGAGAAAAACGGGAGTGCCCCCGTTTACCAACTGCCTTTTGATTCTACAGGATACTCGCTACGCATAGAGGGCAGGAGGGATGCGAAAGGTGAACGCTATCCCGTTCAATCGTTTTTTTGCGGATGCAACGCCCAAACACAGTGTTTAGAGCCACTGAAAGACGAGAAATTGTCCCCCAATCAGAACTATCATCGTTGATAGAACGAGATAACATCCTCACCCCTCGTTATTTTTTCACATGTAAGTTCGTATGATTTTATTCTGATGTTGATGTCCACTCCGTTCCATCGCTAGCGGTATACTCTCGTTACCTGAAACACAACATTCTGAACGTGTTCGCTGTCAAATCGTAGTTTCAAAAGTGCTCTCAATATCGATCCCTTAGAAAGTGAGCGTTGCATGAATCAAAACGAACAAGACAAATGGGAAATCCTTTCGATCATTATCCGAGGCCTCTATTTGGCGAGCTTGGGAGGGTCGATCTTCTTGCTTCTGTCTATCCCATGGCTGTTCCTGCGTGCGGAATTCTATACGCTGCACAACTCAATCATCCCTCTCGAGGAATCGACCTATAACGCTTTGATGTTTCTTCTTCTGGGGATGCTGAAACTATTTGTCATCGTATTCCTACTATTACCAGCAGTCGGCCTGCATTTAGCCTTGGCACGGCATCGCAAATCCATTCATAAACCAGAATAGAGTTAGGACTTAATTTGATGAAAACCATGGGTTGCTGTGTATTCTGTTTCACTGCACTGATCATGACGCTTGCTCAATCGCAAGCAGAGGGCGACACATCTAAAATCACCACGCAGCCCAACACTGCGACACAAAGCACCGCTGCAAATCCTGATCCGCTGCAGAACACCCAAGAAAATGATGTCGTCCAGGTGGTTAATCAGTTCTTCAATGGCCTGAAAATTAAAAATCAGAAATCGAAACTCTATCGCCAAGTCATCACCGACGACTTCTTCATCTATGAGATGGGTAAGAAGTACTCCATGGAGGAGCTTATCCAATTATTCCACACTAAGAATCGAAAATGGATTTCAACCGATTGGAAGCTTAGTGAATTCCGAGTCTCTCTCGATCAGAACTCCGCGCATGCCAGTTATGTGAATACTGGAGTTTTCTACTACGAAGAGGACGGTAAGAAATTCAGATCCGACTTGAAGTGGCTCGAAAGTGTTTACATGGTGAAGAGGAATGATCAATGGAAAATAAAATTCTTACAGTCGGATGACGTCTCGCGAGAGACAACGGAGGTCACGGTTGTGGCTGAGAACGAAATCAAAGACAAATCGAATTAGCAATCATAAATGACCACGTCTACTTGAATGAGTAGGCCAAGGTTAGACTTCGGACACTTCATGGAGTTCGAGAAGCATTCCTGCAGCAAGGATACAAGATGATCCGTTACTCTCTTCAGAAGCGTCCTTCTACTACTAAAGCAAAAACAGCAATCGTGCTGGCCGCGATACTCGTGGTGTTCCAAGTATCGAACACGACCGCAGCGGAAAGCCCAAACATCCTACTGATTCTGACGGATGACCAAGGCTGGAGTCAGCGTTCGGGATTGATGGATCCAGATCATCCACACTCAGGATCCAGCTACCTGCATACCCCCGCGATGGATCGGATCGCCAATGAGGGAATGCGTTTCACCAGTGGCTACTCACCTGCTCCCCTCTGTACGCCCACACGGCGAAGCATACTTTGCGGGACGAGTGCCGCTCGGTCGGGTTCAGAATTTCTCAGTGAGTGGGTCCCGGCAAATCACATGACCCTCCCGAGAGCATTGAAACGGGCGAATTCAAATTACGTTTGTGCTCACTTCGGAAAGTGGGGTGAGAGAATGATCTCTTCACCTGAGGAGTGTGGTTATGACGTAAGCGATGGACACACCGGGAACGTGACAGGTGGAATGGAGGACAAGATGCAGCCTGCACACATCGTTGCAGATCCCAAACGCACTGGATCCGTCACGGATCGGTCGATCGAATTCATTCGAAGTCAGACCCAAGCGGGCAAGCCGTTTTACGCTCAAGTCAGTTACTACGCCGTGCACCTTCGCACCGAACTTCAGCAGAGTTCACTTGAGAAATATCAGAACAAGGGCGCCCCGGACCGATCTTACTCACACGGTTGGGCTGGCATGTTAGAGGAACTGGACCACGGTATCGGCCGGATACTCGACGAACTCGATAGGCTCGGAATTGCTGAAGATACCTACGTGGTGTTCACCACAGACAATGGAGGCCGTGGTACCGTTCCCGGAGGAAATCCCAAAAGCCCCGCGACGAATCATCCCTTATCCGGGGCGAAGCACTCGCTTCAAGAGGGTGGAATTCGCGTACCGCTGCTCATTCGAGGCCCAGCCATCGATCCCGGATCGGTTTGCCGAGTCCCCGTAGCAGGTTACGACTTTCTACCCACCTTCTATGAGCTGGCCGGTGGCGTTGGCGTACTTTCACAAGAGCTAGATGGAGGTAGCTTCGTTAG
>JAAXIK010000293.1 GCA_012270385.1 Rubripirellula sp.
TATGATGATATCCAGCATGACGATGTCTCTTCACAATGGCGCAACGTTGAAGATCTACACGTTTCTTTGGATCTTCTTGCTTCAATGTCCGCAGTTGGGGCTCTCACAGCAAGTAATTCGACCCGACCTGCCGGAGGTGACTCCAGAAAGCCAGACGAAGGAGGTCGGTAGCATCAACACGAAAGAGATCACGCGTCCCAATGTGTTGATGATCTCGATTGATGATCTGAATGACTGGGTGGGGTACATGGGGGGACACTCGCAAACCCAAACACCTCATCTGGATGCACTCGCAGCGAGGGGACGAGCGTTTACCAATGCACACTGCGCGGTTCCGGTCTGCTCGCCCTCAAGAATCAGTGTGATCTCTGGGCGACATGCCACCACACACGGTAGCTACGAACTCGGTCCATCCTACACCTCCATCGAACGACTGCGGGATGCGCCAACCCTACACTCCACTTTTCGTCAAAACGGTTACCAAACGGTTTCAGGTGGAAAGGTGCTTCATCACGGTTTCAACGATCGGATTGCCGCTGACGTGGATCTCATTCTCCAAAAAGGTCGCGGAGGCCCTCGTCCCGACAAACCCCTTCACTGGACACCAAGAATCTGGGACTACGGACCTTTTCCTGAAACGGATGACCTGATGCTTGATATGAAACTCGCCAAAGCAGCAGCCAACTATCTGCAGAAGCCAGTCGATCAACCCTTCTTCATGAGCGTGGGTTTCTTTCGCCCGCATGTGCCCATGTACGTACCACCTCACTGGTTCGATTTGTTTGATGTTGATCGTATCGAATTACCCGAGGCGCCCCCGTGGGATATGAACGATATACCCAGTAACTTTCAGGACATGAATCAAATTGCACCGGCACACGCTCAAGTGCAAGAAGCGGGACAGTGGCGGGGCTTTGTCCAGGCCTACCTCGCTTCCACTGCTTTTGTAGACCACTGCGTAGGTACCGTGCTGAATGGACTCGCTAAGGGTCCCCATGCCAACAACACCGTGATTGTGGTTTGGAGCGACCATGGGTTTCACTTGGGAGAAAAACAGCATTGGGCCAAACGCACACTCTGGGAAGAATCCACTCGAGTCCCCTTAAGCTATGCGGGAAGCGGAGTCCAAACCGCTGGGCCTTGCGCAGAAGCGGTGAGCTTAATCGACATCTATCCAACGCTGGTGGAGATGTGCAAACTGAACTCGAACTCAAAACTGGATGGGATCAGCTTGCTGCCTCAAGTGAATAATCCCAATCAGACCAAAGCCAGCCCCGCTATCATCTCGAGCTTTGAAGGGAATCATGCGATTCGATCAAAACATTGGAGATACATCCGGTACCGTGATGGCAGCGAAGAACTCTACGATCACCGAACGGATCAGCAGGAATTCAAAAATCTTGCTGGCGACCCGAAGTTCAAAGTCATCCAGGCTCAGCTGGCCTCCCACCTTCCACGGGACTCCGCACCCGAAGTCAAGGCGAAGCGAGATCGGGAAGCCAATAACGAGGTTTTAAAAAAGCGGCGCCAAGCTGGCGGTCCGGTTCGATAAACTTGCAACCTCGCCAAACCGCGGAGATTCCATCCGCCCCCTAACTCATCCAAATCTTCTCCAACTGCGATCGGATTCCATCTCAGAAGTCACCCGCTCCGATAGAAACAGGCGTTTGGAATAGAGAGGAACTCGGATCACAAGTTCATTGTGGTCGTCCTCACTCGTCTCTCGGTTGCCCGGGTCGGAATCCTGATCGGCTTGATCATGAGAAACCACCTCAAGCCCAACCGTCTTGGGTCCCCGAATCTGCGCGGTAGCGGTGACCCGAATGAAAACGGACTCACCCTCAGCCAAAGTTTCAAAACTCCATCGACCATCCTCAAATACCCCACGACTCGGAGTCACTGAGATCACCGTCATTCCCTCTGGTATCTGAAGCGCGAGCTCCAAGCCTGTCGCCGCATCAGGACCGTCATTGGTGACCACAAAGCTCATCTCAAACTCTTCGCCAATGTTAGGCTCCTCGATATCGACCTCGCTACGAATGGAAAGATCAATGAGCTTTGGGGTAATGAGCACCTCGGCAGTGTCGTCTTCCGCATCGATCTGATTATCGGGTGCACTGTCGGGATCATATTGATCCACCGCGATGACTTCCGCTTCATTGATCACCGGCACTTTCGAATCGACTCGAACGGTGATCTGAAGGGAATGCGATGATTCGCTCTCTACACCCTCTAAATCCCAAACTCCCGATTCAGGCTGATAGGTACCAGAGGTTGCAAAGGAGGAGACAAAATGAAGACCCTCGGGAAGCAGATCTCGAACGAGGACATTCGTCGCGTCATTCGGACCCGCGTTCTGCAAGATCAACGTGTAGAGAATCTCCTCGTTTTGATTCGGAGCATCAATGTTGACAGATTTGGTGAGTGACAGGTCTGCTTGCTGTGGGGTGATCATGACTTCGGAGTAGTCATCTTCAGCAACCTCACCGTTACCTGGAGCGGAATCAAAGTCGGGCTGGTGGCTCGCGGTAATTTCGGCTGTATTCATCACGGCATCAGGAGCTTCAACTCGAGCAGTAATCGTCAAGCTCGGTTGAACTCCAATCACAACTTCGCCAACTGACCAGATCCCAGTTTCTGGATCATAAACCCCCTGCGTTGCCTCCACTCCCGCAATAGAAAGACCGGATGGGACTTGGTCTGTCACCTCCACATGCGTGGCATTGGAAGGGCCGACGTTACTGAGGCCCAGGGTATAGCGAATCAGATCACCCACATTCGGAGTGGGATCATCGACCTGTTTGGTCAGCGCCAGATCCACCAGCTCAGGAACGAGGGTGACACGACCCTGATCATCTTCTGCCTCCAGTTGATTTCCAGGTGTGCTATCTGGATCAAACTGACTGCTGGAAGTGATTTCAGCGACGTTATCTCGCTCACCAAAAGTGTCAACCGTCGCGATCAGATCAAGGGTCACTTGCTTGCCGACCGCCAATGACGGAATATTCCATAGTCCACTTGCGGGGTCGAATTGACCGTCCGAAGCGGCAGAAGAGACAAAGGTCATTCCTGCAGGTAATGAATCGCGCACCACGATATCACTTGCATCATCTGGCCCAGCATTGGAAACCTGTAGAGTAAACACCACATTGGATCCAACCCCAGGCCGATCATCGTCCACCAACTTGGTCAACTCGAGATCTGAACTCGCCGTAATGACGGTGACTTGTGCTTGATCATCCTCATCATTTCCATTCCCTGACACCAAATCATCATTACCGGGAACACTGTCGGAATCATGTTGATCCACTTGAATCACTTCGGCGAAATTCTCTGGCTGACCAGGGACCAGTACCGTGGTTCGGATGACTAAGGTGGCTGAAGCTCCAGCGGCCAATGAAGATATCGTCCAGCGACCGGTGATTGGGTCGAACTCACCGACACTCTCGGTTGCAGAGTCGAATTGCGTGGATTCGGGCAATCGATCCAGTACAACAATACCTGTTGCCATGTCGGGACCGTCATTTCTGAGCAGCAGCGTATATTGGAGTTCCCCGTTCACACTGGGGCGAAGCGGGGCCGCAGATTTTTCCAGTGAAAGATCTATCACGGGTGGGTCAATCGAAATGCGACTTTGATCATCCTCGCTGGGAAGTTGATTGTTCGGATTCGAATCTGGATCGGCTTGATCAACCGAAATCAGTTCAGCTCCATTGAATTTCCTTCCCGGCTCTTGAACCAATGCCGTAATCTGCAGACTCACGTTGGACGATGCACTGACCGAGGGAATCTCCCAGATGCCTGACTGCGAGTCATAACTACCGACGCTTGGAATCGCCGAGATGAACAGCAAACCATCGGGTAGAAAATCCTGTACCTGAACATCGGTCGCTGCATCAGGGCCATCATTTCGCAAGTCGATGGTATAGACCACCTGTTCGCCCACGTTGGGTCGATCATTGTTGGCCACCAGGGTCAGCGATAGATCTGCAATAGGCGTTGCCAACGCAACCGCCACTTGGTCGTCTTCTGACGCGATGTTATTACCGGGAGTAGAGTCGGCGTCGGGTTGGTCCGCAGAAACAACCGAAGCGATCACTTGGGTAGATAGGATTTCGTCGACGACGGCGACAACCTGCAAGTCAGCGGTACTACCACTGCCACTAGATCCAACGCTCCATAGCCCTGTTGCGGCGTTGTAACTCCCTTGCCCGGCAATCGCCTCGATGAAAGTTAATCCTGACGGCAGAAGATCACTGACGGTAACCCCAGTCGCATCCGAGGGACCATCATTCTTCACCGTAATCGAGAAGGTAACCTGCTCACCGACATTAGGATTGGCCGGATTGACAAGGTGATTCAATTCGAGGTCGATCTGCGCAGCGGTAACCGAGACGGAGGACTGGTCATCTTCGGAACCCACTTGATTACCGGGTGAGGAATCTGGATCCAACTGATCA
>JAAXIK010000532.1 GCA_012270385.1 Rubripirellula sp.
TCCCTCGCTTTCACAGAGACTTCGCAGCTCATCCCATTTCTCTCTTGGAACAGCAAGTACCATTCGCTCTTGTGCCTCCGAGATCCAGATCTCAGTGTAGGTAAGACCTTCATACTTGAGAGGAGCTTTCTCCAGCCAGACTTCCGCTCCAAGCTCCTCACCCCTCTCGCCGACCCCACTTGAGAACCCTCCCGCACCACCATCGGTCACCGCATTGTAGAGTCCGCGAACGCGGGCTTGGATCAGCACATCAAGCACCATTTTCTCGGTGATCGCGTTGCCAATCTGCACGGCACCACCGGAGAGACTTTCCGACTCGCTGGTTAACTCAGCAGAGCTGAAGGTCGCTCCGTGGATACCATCGCGTCCCGTTCGTCCTCCGACGGCGACGATCAAATCATTCGGCTTGACCTCCTTTTCCTCCATGCCGACGGGAATCAAACCGGCATTTCCGCAGTAAACAAGAGGGTTACCCAGATAACGCGGGTCAAAATAGACGGCACCGTTCACGGTGGGTATCCCTATACGATTGCCATTATCGAGGACTCAGGACACCACGCCCTTGATGACACGACGTGGATGAAGAACCCCTGGCGGTAATGATTCAGCTGGAGTATCGGGTGGCGCGAAACAAAAGATATCGGTGTTGCATATCGGCTTTGCCCCCATACCAGTACCCATCGGATCCCGGATCACACCTCCGATCCCCGTATTAGCTCCACCATAGGGTTCTAGGGCCGAAGGATGATTGTGGGTCTCCACTTTGAAGCAAGCATGGAACTCTTCGTCAAAAGTCACGACACCTGCATTATCTTTGAAAACACTCACGCACCAATCTTTTTCTCCGAGCGTTCTTCGGATGGTTTGAGTTGCCTCGAAGATGGTCTCTTTCAGCATATTATCGTAATGCCGCTCATCAACCTCTTCTGATCCATCTACTGCTGGGCCTCGATAGTGAATTCGTCCAGCTAGTGTTTTGTGACTGCAGTGCTCCGACCAAGTCTGAGCGAGCGACTCTAACTCAATATCCGTTGGATCCCGATCCAGGGCAATGAACTGATCACGAATGGTCTGCATTTCCACAAGTGTCAAATACAGTTGGCCATCTCGCGACAAAGCCGTTAGTCCCTCATCATCCAGTTCGCGAATTGGAACAGTCACGAGTTCAAATTCGGTTACCGAACCCACATCAAGCTGATCCATTTCAAGCGGTCCAGCGACAACCTGCTCAATCGCGTCGTTGGACAAGGCTCTTCGACAAATAGCATCGAGATCCGTTTGGGGCAGTTCGCCTAGCCAATACTTCCGCATTGTGCGGACTGCTTCCACATCGAAACCAGCATCGCGAGCCGCCCCCGCGGTACTCGCTGCAACAGGATCCATCACTCCCGGTTTTGGAAGCACATTGACCAGGGTGGAACACTCATCGCGTGGAGGTTGATTGAGTACCTCCTGGCCGGCAATCGCCACCACCGATTGCTCAGTGACTGCATCACAGAGCAAAGTCTTAGCAAGCTTGAGAGCCTCTTCTCGCATAAAGTCACCCTGAACAAGGAAACTCCGCGCGAAAGAAACGGGAACTTCCATTCCTAGGCCCAATTCCGAGATTTCCTCGCTCGTGCGAATAGCTTCTCGATCAACTTGATTCTCAGCTGGATAAATATCGATTTGCCAAAGTGGCATGGCGACTCAACCTTCAACTCGTGGTTTGATGTTTTTTGATGTTCTGTGCCTCGGTCAGCCAAGCTTGCAGCTTAGCATCATCACCTGTATCTAAAATCCGTTGAAGCTGTTCCAGTTCCTGTCGGACACGGTTTAGCTCCGCGGAGATCGCTCCCCGGTTTTCCTGACATATCGCTGTCCACATCCCAGGATCGCCGGCAGCTACCCGTGTAATGTCTCTCCAACCACTACCGGCTAGCGTCCGGGCCTCTGCGGGCGCAATTTTTGCAACCAGCGATGACACCAAGTGTGGCACGTGACTGATAGCTGCCAAGTGGGTATCGTGCGCTTTCGGACTCATTTCTTGCACGATCCCCCCGGTAAGACTCCAGAATGATCTGGCTTTTTCCAGCCATTTTGGAGCTACGTGGCTGCCGGGAGTCAGAATGATCCATTTTTGGTCGAATAAATCAGACTGGGCATGTTCGATTCCCGTCTTCTCGTCGCCAGCAATCGGATGAGACGCGACGAAACGGGATCTGACAAGCGAATCTTTCTCAATCGACTCGACTATGCTTAGCTTGGTGCTCCCCACATCGGTAACTAGGCAATCCGGGGGGCTATGACGACCGATCTCGGAAACCAGGTTAGCGATATGAGTGACAGGGCTAGCGACTACGGCTACATCACAATCGGCTGCCACCTCCTGGATATCGTCAAACACTTCATCAAAAGTGCCCTCCTTGGAAAGCTCCTCTTTCTTTTGATGGCTACGCGCCCAAGCCACTAACTGAACCTCCGGTAATCTTCTCCGGATTGCCTTAGCAACGCTACCACCGAGTAATCCGACACCGATCACTGCAACTCTTACCGGCCACTTCGAGGTGCCCGAGATTTTGCTGGATGTTTGCTGTGTCATATTGTCCGCCAATGGCATCACGGCGACCATGGCTCAGCCGCTCAGGGGTACTAACGCATTAGCGATAGCTTACCCGAAAAACGGAAAATTTTCTGCGACTGAGAAGCGAAAACGACTTTCAGAAGATGAAAGAAGTGCTGTTGATTAGTCGTTCCTCTTCAGCAAACACGAAGTTATCGCCTGACCCCATTGTCTAACCAACTGAAGTAATGAGTGGATGATTTAAGCCTGCATCCAAACAGCTTGAATTGGGCCACCTATCCGCACACAGCATCCAGTGAGTCTCCCAGTAGCTGATCCGAAAACCTAATTAGATCTCTCCGGAAGTTGATGACCCATTTTCTGTCTCTTCGTTTCTAAATACTTTGAGTTGTATTGGTTCACTGGAGGGACGATTGGCACTTGATCGACCACATTCAAATCAAAACCGCGAAGGTTAAATGCTTCCGTCTTCTTTGGATTGTTTGTGAGCAAGCGAACTTCGCTCAGACCCAAGTCCTTCAGAATCTGCAAACCGATTCCATAATCTCGCATATCGGCCTTAAATCCCAATGCGTGATTCGCTTCCACCGTATCTAGACCATCATCCTGTAAAGCGTAGGCGCGAATTTTTTGGGCAAGACCGATTCCTCTACCTTCTTGTGGTAGGTAGATCAGCGCACCGCGTCCCTCGTCCCCAATCATCTTCAGAGCCATGTTCAGTTGATCACCACAGTCACATCGCAAAGACGTGATCAAATCGCCTGTGAAACAACTACTGTGCATTCTTACAAGTGGTGCTGACCCTGGCGCGGTAAGGTCGCCTTGAACCAAAGCAATGGGTTCCTGCGATTCATACTGCACACCGTAGACTACGATCTGGAACTGGCCGTATTTGGTGGGCAGATCTGCCTCAGCAGAACGAGAGATCAACTTCTCATTGACTCTTCGGTGTGCAATCAACTGCTCGATGCTTACCATCTTGAGATTTTTTTCTTCCGCAAGACTGGCTAGTTGTTGACGACTCGCTCTCTCACCCGACTCGTCCAAGATTTCACATAGAGCTGCAGCCGGCTTTAACCCAGCCATACGCACAAGATCCACTGCTGCCTCAGTATGGCCCGCTCGCCTCAGAACTCCACCTTGCTTTGCGAGGAGAGGAAACACATGGCCGGGTCGAACGAAATCCTCTTCTAAGCAATCCGGGACCGCCAAACGTTGAATGGTCTCACTTCTTTCTTTAGCAGTGATCCCTGTTTTTGCAGTGCGAATATCAATCGGCGTAAGGAAAGCTGTTTTCAACGGGGCATCATTTTCAGCGACCACCGGAACCAAGTCCAATCGTTTAGCCGCCTCCGGCAGGATTGAAACGCACAATTGACCACGGCCGGCCAGCATAGAATTGACCACATCCGGAGTCGCCTTCTCAGCTGCACAGATATAGTCGCCCTCATTTTCCCGTTCCTCAGCGTCTACAACAATGACAACCTCACCTTGTCGGATCGCTTCCACGGCTTCAGAAATCGTATTGAGTTGGATAGTCATTTCGTAGTCGAACAAAAGTGAAGGAATATTGACTGGACTCTTATTATACGTCGGGGAGAACTCCGTCCCAGATCCCACGCAAAATAGTTTAAAAAGAAACGATCGTTACAACCGTTTTTCTTTAGAGTCAGTTCCAGACAGGGGCCAAAAACCAGTCATGAGAGGTACCAAGATGACTTTGCACGCTCTGCCCGGAAATTCTGATTGCCGCATGAAGGCTCGCCCCTCAAAAAAATTGCGAGTCATGGTACTTTGCCTGTTAGCAAATCACCTCCTTCAACCAAGTTATGGGCAGGAGCCTGAACAAGACTCGGAAATAAAGTCAACATCCACGGGAGTGTCTGTATCGGAT
>JAAXIK010000156.1 GCA_012270385.1 Rubripirellula sp.
GATGAACAGGGCAACTGGAAGTTGACCTTAGATCCGAGGCAGGTTGGTAAGCCGCTGGAACTGGGCGTTCAATGGAAAAATGAAATCCGAATCACCGATGTTCTTGTTGGCGAGGTTTGGATCTGCTCAGGCCAATCTAACATGCAGTGGTCTGTGAACGCATCGAACAATGTTGCTCTTGAAAAAGCCAGTGCAAACTACCCTCAAATCAGGATGATTAATTTTCCACAAGTGGGCTGCGAAGAGCCGCTCTGGTCCCATGACGACCGCAAAGGGATGGTCTGTAATCCACAAAACGTCGGAGGTTTCTAGGCGGTTGTGTATTTCTTGGCAAGCCAATTACATCAAACCTTGGGTGTACCCGTTGGCATGATCAATAATGCTTGGGGTGGATCGGCTTGTGAAGCATGGATCAATCGAGACACCCTAGCAGCGGAACCTCAATTCAAGCCGCTTCTTGAGCGATGGCAAGCCAATGAAGAACGCTTTGCGAACTTGGATAAAAAAGCAGAGCGAACAGAGGAGGAGAACAAACAACTCGGGGGACTCCGCAACCAAATGAGAGGTAATAGCCGACCCAGCAATATCTACAATGGTGTTCTTAAGTCACACCTTGGCTACGGAATCCAAGGAGCAATTTGGTATCAGGGGGAAAGCAATGCGGGTCGAGCTTACCAATATCGAGAACTGTTCCCATTAATGATTTCATCATGGCGTGAGGAATGGGGAGAGGGAGATTTCCCGTTCTACTGGGTTCAACTAGCTGACTTCATGGCGGAAAACAACGAACCCATGGATAGCGCCTGGGCCGAACTTCGAGAAGCTAAATGCATGACGATGGCAAATCTCCACAATTAAGGAGTAGATGTGATTATCGTCATCGGTGAAGGATAAGACAGTCTCAGCAGCAATAAAGTGGATGTGGGAATGAGACTCGCAAGATGGGCCTTGGCCAACGAATACGGATTGGAAATCCCCTTCCGCAGCCCTGAATACCAATCGATGGAAACCTCCGGTAACCAGATCATCCTCAGCTTTGCTAACGTAAACGGAGGGTGGCGTCCTTTCGACACCAACGAATTAAAAGGATTCACTATCGCTGGTGAGGATCAAAAGTTTGTGAACGCAACAGCAACCCTGATGAAGGACGGTAGAATCGCTGTCTCTGCAGAGACGATTAGCGATCCCAAGTCGGTAAGGTATGGATGGGCCAATAACCCAAAGGTTAACCTGTATGATCGAAGTGACCTTCCGCTCACTCCATTCCGCACGGATGACTGGCCTGGCGTTACCATCAACAAGCATTAATCCACGGCCCATCTCGATCGAATCCCTCGCGGAATCGACCCAAGAGATCTGAAATCTCTTGGGATGAACACACAGAAGAAAACAGCAACTCTTGCAACGGCTCGACGGCGTTTACAACCAATGATCTAGTGAATACCTAATCGCGACGTCGCAAAAGCAGAAACGGAAAGCTGTCCAAACCGCGACTCGCCGCGGAGATGGTGAGCCCGTCTTGGGTTACCATTCATCCGAACCGACAATTTCTCTACGCGGCGGGTGAATCGAATACCTACGCAAACGGCGGTGCGATCTCCGCCTTCAAGATTAACCCGAATGGAAGTCTATCCAAGGTCAACTCTGTTCCGCCGCACGGCAGTGGCCCCTGCCACTTGGGAATCGACTCAACGGGATCTTCCATGCTGATTTCTAATTACGGCAGCGGCAATGTAGCCATCGTATTACTCAATGATGACGGCAGCGTGAGTGCCTCCGATTGGAGCGATCAATACCCGGTGTTAAATGGAAATCAAAAGCCCCACGCACATCACGCCTGCTTCTCCATCAATAACCAATTTGCTTTAGTATGCGATGCGGGTCTAGATCGCATCTACACCTATCGACATGATGCAAAGAGCGGGAAAATCACACCCAATGACCCCGCCTTTACGCCAACGGCACCAGAAACCCATCCGCGGCATCTCACATTTAGCCTTGATGGAAACTTTTGCTATGTCATCAACGAGAAGGCAATGAGCGTCAGCGCGTTTACCTTCGATGCCTCAACCGGAGTCCTCGAAGAGATCCAGACCATTTCCAGTCTACCTGATGACTATGAAGGCGAAGTAGGTTCAACAGCGGAACTCATTCTTCATCCTTCAGGTAAATTTCTCTATGGATCCAACCGAGGCCCCGACAGTCTCGTCTGCTACGCCGTCAACCCGAAGGACGGTAAGCTTTCGCTGGTTGGCCACACACCAACCGGGGGAAAGACCGCACGCAGCTTCGGTATCGCCAGGACGGGTAAATGGATGCTGATTGGAAATCAAAACTCAGACACCATCGTGCAATTCAAAATTAATACACGGACAGGTGAATTGACTCCGACTGGGACCGAGTATGAACTGGGTTCTCCAGTATGTTTTCAATTCATGCCCACCACACTCCATGGCAGGGATCTCCGCTAATTGGGATCATCCTCTTCACCTCCGTTTGCTCCGCACATGAGTCCAGTCGAACATGGTAGCCATCTCAGCGAAATCTCATTTCCTACACCTTGTCATGCTCACCTTTTTGCTGAGCTTACCCGCAAGCAGAGGTGAAGGTGAGCAACAACAGCGTCCCAACGTGCTATTCATGATTGTGGACGACTTGAATGACATGCCGCTACATCCTGACGGCAAGCCTTTTGTTGCCACACCAAATTTTGATCGACTTGCCGCTCGTGGCATGAGTTTTACCAATGCGCATTGCAACGACCCAATCTGTGCTCCATCACGGTCAAGTATGCTCACTGGACTGTACCCACAGACATCAAGTCTTTACTGGTTTGAAGATTATCGGCAGAACGCGATATTGAGTCAGTCCGTCACCTTACCTGAGCACTTGGCGGGTAACGGCTACGACGTATTCAGCGTCGGCAAAATTTTCCACGGCAATCAAGATCCCAAACCGGTCTACAAAGAAATGGGGCCAGGCGGGAATATCGGACCTTGGCCATGGGATGGGTCACAAAAAAATCGCCGCGGTTTTATTCCTCACCCTCAGCAGATTTACTTTTATGGTGATGATGCTGATCCTGACATGGATTACAAGTGGGAGCACACATTCGGTCCACTCAGCCGAATACCGCATTACCCTGAAGATCCCTCGTCAGGTGCAGCTGGCTATCGAGGTTGGACGCTATCCGGCAAACCTTTTCACTACAACGGGGATAATGACCGTGACCCGATGCCCGACGAAATCAACGCACGGTGGGCAACCTCTATCTTACAGCGAAAACACAACAAACCCTTTTTCCTGTTCACAGGATTTAGTCGCACCCACACACCACTTTATGCACCGAAAGAATACTTCGATCGTTTTCCGATCGAAAAAATTGAGATCCCCAAGGGAATGCTGGAAGGTGACTTGAAAGATTGCGCACCCAGCCTTGCCAATCAGAGTCTCTATGCTTTCCGTCGTTACCAAATGCTTTTCAAACACAAAGATCATCCCGACCTTTTCAAAGAGTGGTTACAAGCATACATGGCATGTGTTGCCTTTATTGACGATCAGGTCGGCACCGTGCTTGATGCACTGGAGCAAAGTGACTACGCGGACAATACGATTGTCATTCTGACCAGCGACCATGGATTTCATGTTGGAGGAAAGCAAGCCCTTTACAAGCAAACCCTCTGGGATAGCGGCACGCGAATCCCATTCATCGTTGCTGGACTCCAAGGAATGCCGGAGGGAGTCACCTGCCAGCAGCCTATCTCACTGATTGACGTTTACCCCACGTTGATTGATCTTTGCCAACTCCCGAAAAATCCAAACCATGGCTCGGATCTGAAATCGGATGGCTATGACCTGGATGGACACAGTATCAAGCCGCTACTGGATAATCCACAAGGACAATGGGGTGGACCTAACGTTGTGATCACCGCCTTACCTGGTAAAGACCACAGTCAACATCGTGTTCATACCGGGACGCTCTACCCACACTTTTCTGTGCGTTCTAAAGACTGGCGATACAGTTTGACTTCGGATGGACAAGAAGAGCTCTATCACTACCCATCTGATCCGTTCGAATTCAAAAACTTGGCTGAAAAGGACGAACACACGACAACAAAACAAGAGCTAAAATCTGAAGTGATTCGTTTGCGAGACGGTTCCGACTGGGAGCCGTTGTCGGATCAACAGTTCGCTCAAAAATATGACGGCTTTGAATGGGTCGCTTCCGTCAAGGGAACGCTTCGATTCCAGTTCGGAGAGCACACGCTCGCTGAGATCAACACGAAATCAAGTACGAACGAACCAAGCCATGTGCGCATCCGAGCAGCTGGCAAACGTTGCCAAGTATTGTTCTGTCATCGAGTCCACTCCGACGATGTAGTCGAGATGAGGCGGGAAAGTGGTCAACTGCGGGGATGCCGGGTA
>JAAXIK010000501.1 GCA_012270385.1 Rubripirellula sp.
GGACAGTATCCCGGGTACCAGCGGCAAGATCGGGGTTTTGATGAGTTCTTCGGACATTATCACGGGCACATCGAACGCTATGAATTCCCCGATCAGGTCTATCACAACGGGCGTTCAGTAAGAGCTCGAGGTTATGTCAGTGAACTTTTCACCGATGCGGCAAAAGATTTTATCCAGAAAGCTCACGATGATCGCAAACCTTTCTTTTGCTCGTTGATGTTCAATGCACCCCATTCGCCATGGCTCCTGGACACGTCTCATTATGGTCAGCCCGAGGGAGACAAGACCCTAACCAAGTACCTGGATAAGGGGTTGCCTATCCGTGAAGCTCGCATCTACTCGTTAATTGAAAGAGTGGACGATAACATCAACCGATTGCTAAACCATCTCGATCAACTAGGGATCCAAGACGATACGTTGGTCGTGTTTACAAGCGACAACGGTGGAGTAAGTAAATTCTGGAAAGCTGGGATCAGCGGGAACAAAGCCAGCACTTACGAAGGCGGGGTTCGTGCGCCATGTTATGTCCGATGGCCAGGCCGGATACGCGCAGGCATCACCTCTGACTCACTAACGAGTCACATTGATTGGCTACCCACTTTCTGTGAAGCAGCGAACGCAAAATTGCCATCAGGCCGAAAAATAGATGGTAAATCGTTGATTCAATTGATGACGCAGTCCCCAAATCAAGCTCATCACCAGTACGTCTACCACACATGGGATCGATACACCCCAAACCCAGATCGTCGGTGGGGTATTAGCGATCAAAGATGGAAACTCCTATGCATTGTTGGAAACGAAGTGCAGGCAACGAGAAAAAACTGGCGGTTGTATGATCTTCAAAATGATCCGGGTGAGTCCCAAAACCTGATTGCCAAGCATCCTGAAATTGCTGAAAGACTACGTGCTGAATTCAAGCAGTGGTTTTCGGAGGTTACCGCCGGGGTGCAGTATCAACCCATCCGCATCCCGATTCATGCCAAAGAGGATGAAATGACCGAACTATCCCCGAGTTGGGCCGTTTGGCAAGGAGAGAACATTCAATACACCTTTGATGGCTACGACTGGGATACCATTGACTCTTGGAAGGTGGAAGGTGAGTCAGTCACTTGGAAGTTGAATGTACAAGTTCCAGGTAGGTACCTGGTCAAACTCTGTTACGGCTGCAGTCCACAAAATGCTGGTGGGCAACTCAAGATACGCGTGAGCGACCAAAACCTGACCCATCAAGTGGAGGCGACCGCTACCGCTGAGCAATTTGGAGAGTTCACTGCCGGATCGGTTATTTTCGATCAAGGTGATACCGAATTGACTGCAGAAGTAGGCAGTTCCCACGGACAGAATGAATTGATGAGGCTCAATCGCATTCTGTTGCAAAAACTGCCCTAAAGAATTTTACGCTTCTGCAGAATTCAAAGATTCTGCTCTGCCATCGTTAAAAGCTATCGATAATTTCGCCGCCATCTCGCGTCAGCAGTGCTTTCAGAATCTCGAGATCGATCACTGCACTGATATAACGCACGGACCCATCAGCGATTAAGGCATTGAATCCTTGACGGTCCCATCCAATGACCGAACTGGTCAGGTCATCTAAGTCCACATCGAGGTCACTGGGCTTAGTCCACTCAACGGCGGCCTCCTCTGGTGTTTCAAGCACCATGATGGTGTTCGAAGTGCCATCCAAAATGTAACGCATCGAAGTGCCTTCATGCCCCTCGAAAATGAATTTCGGACCGATAGGTTTCTGGTATACCGTTTGGCCAGATTTAACCACGACCCCGGGATGGTTAAAGACTGGAGGCATTTTCTCAAGAAGCTGAATATTGTGAGGGCTATCCCACGGCTCATCGAGCTTAAATTGCTCGTAAAGCGTTTGCTGCTCAATGAAAGGTAGAATCGCAACTCGCCAGCTGAGCAGTGGTGTGCCATCATCAGACAAAATATCACCTGGAAATTTCCGATAAACACTATGGGAGTTGTGCATCGCCAAGCCAACCTGCTTCAGATTGTTCATCGAACTCATCCGTCGTGCTGACTCCCGAGCGGCTTGCACTGCAGGTAACAGAAGACCTACGAGAACTCCCTGCACAGCCATTCCTTGGGTAGGTGACACATCCATGGACAACTTCGATCCATCCTGAACAGGAGTCATCGAGGTAATGAACATACCTGAAAGTCTTTCCATGTACCGACGAGTGGCATCCGCCATTGGGTCATCCACGTCCATGCCACTCATCATCTGCGACATCATCATTTGACGGCCAAATTGCAATCCATTGGTAATCAGTCCATTGAGCTGAGTCGCTTTCGCCTCATCAGAGGTCAGCATGTCAAATTGAATCTTCAGGTCAGCTTCCTCCAGGTCCATCCCAATCACAACCGCATCGAGAAGGGCAGGAATTTGCGTGAAGGGCTGCAGTGGGGGTGGTATTTGAGCTGCCATGGCTTGAACCATTCCCATCGCCATCGGACGAATCGGAGTAACCGCCGCGAGGATTGTCGCGTTACCTGAAACGGGTGTGTCGTTAGCAAGCTCGGCTAGGGCTCCACGACGTGAGGATGGCTCCCCAGCTCGAAGCACCGCATTCAAGTATCCTTGGCTCGCAATCACCAGTGTTTTTGGATTCGCTTGATGGAGGACAACGCCTGGCGCATCCACGATGGGGTAGCACTCGTGCCCGCCAATCTCAGATGGTGATTCCAAGTCAACCAATTCACCACTTAGTTTCTCGATCTGAAGTGGCATACTCGAGAAGAGCATCGCGGCGAATTGTGGTTCACCCGGACCGGGGGCCGCTACGACAAATCTGACTTTTTGTAACGACTCTACCCCCACCCCTAGGTTCTGCTTAGTCAAAGCATCAAAGATCTCAATCGGATACATCTCCGCGGCAGGTGCAGCAAGAGTCTCTGCAACCTTCACCTCTCCCACCACGATTGCGTCACTGGGGACATACTGCCCACCAAGATTCTGAGCATGGACATTCTCATCCCCAACACCAAAAACAGTGATGGTGCCGATGAGCAACAGAGCCGTAATTCTCAAGACTTGAAGAGAGCGTGAGCATGCACCCCTCATGCTCCATTGCAGAGACGCTCGATCTATCAAATTCGTATCCCTCGGTACACAAGCGAGAGTTCTATACCCTCGGGGTAAGATGTTGAGCATGGCTGATCCCTTGTGGCTTTGCATGAATAAGTAAGACAAACACTTTATGAGGTTTGCCGGTCGATTGCTGTCCCAGAGCCGCAATAGAACACACTACCTCGGCCGCGACAACACAATGGATACCTCAATTCTGCTCCGTGACAGAAAACCGGATTGACGTTTACTCATCCACCAAGATGCAGGGATTGTTCGCTCGGATTCGTGGAGAAAAAGTCCCAATGCTGTATCTAGATCAGCAGGATTGGCTAGACTATGGATGATGCGGTCGTTTTTTACCCACATGCCTCACCCTCGCCGCTGCCTATCGGCCGGTCCAGACGGAGCCTTCTACCCATGCCTTTTAAACGTATCTCTCTCTGCTTTTTTATAGTTAGCTGCTTGGCGTTATTATTGCCAACCGATGGCGTTGCAGAAACATGGACCGATAGCACAGGCCAGTTTACGGTGGAGGCCGAGTTTAAAGGGGTGGAGGGAAAGAGCATCGTGCTCGTGAAAGAGAATGGCGTTCAGATTACTGTACCCATCGCAAAATTGAGTGCTGAAAGCAAAGCACTTGCACAAAGCCTATACAAGAAGATGCAGCCCAATCCGGTAACGCCGGCAGCTGAAGATTCTCCCAAGAGTACGATTCCTAAGCGAACTCTCCCGTTCGAGGCTCCAGAACCTCCAACACTTTCACCCATGCCAGCCTTTCCTGAAGGCACGACTCTGAAAGAGACCGTCGACTTTATCGTGAATCAGATCCAAGCTGGACATTTAGAAGTGCTTTGGCACGCACTGCCAACTGAAATGCTATCCGAGATGGACAGTCCTGAGCTACGGCAATCCGTTAATCCCTTTGTTCAACAACAATCGCAGACGATCAAAAGTGTCGAGACCTTGGTATTCAAAGCGATTCAAGTACTCGTTACCAAGAAAGAATTTGTGCTGGGCTCCTCGATGATGGAGCAAGTTCCGCCGGAGACGATGCCAATGGTGACGCAAGGCTACGATCCGGCTATCGGAATCGTTTATGAGCTTTCAGATCTTGGTTTCCTAGCGACTGACCTCCAAGATTTCACGATCACAGCCCTGGTCGATCACTATGGGCCACGTATTGGTGGTCACCTGAAAAATCTCATGCAACTCGCACCCTGGGAGATGGTGGCGGTCGCATTCGCAGATATGGAAGTGGAAATGATTGAGTCGGATAATGGAATCCTCAAAGCGAGACCTCGAGCGGGGGTTGAC
>JAAXIK010000179.1 GCA_012270385.1 Rubripirellula sp.
AAACCGTTTATTCCACCACTTCCTATGCAGGCTATCAGCAGATGGATACTCTGCATCTTCCTGCTGATCGTAAGTCTTTTGGGCGCAGCGTAGCTCATGCAGTCACAGTGATCTTTCAATCGACATCCCCTTGGAATCGGCTGGTTCCGAAAATCACAATCGCATCATAGCTCATTGCGGTGAGTGGTGATGACTCCGTTTGCATCAGTGATGCATCCGTTGCTGAGCTTTTTTACCGGATTAATCCAGCAAGCTGTCGCAAACTTTCACGGACTCCCAGCCCTCTTTGTTTTCCTCAATGAACTGCAGGTGACGCTCTGCAACTTGGTAAGCGTCATGGGCTGCGCGATCTGCAAAAATCGTGTGTAAGGACACATCGAAGTCGTGATTAACCGGCCGATCTAATTCCCGGTCTCTTCTGCCGACCGAAAATCCGACCAATCCATCATGATTATCTAGATATTTTTTGCAAGCTTCCAGCAGGTTTTCTATCGATTCGTCGCTTCGATCTTTTAGCGTAAAGAAGACGTGGTGGGCAAGTTGAGCCATAGCAGGATCTCTCCGAGTTTCTTGTCAATCAGTTGTTTATCGATGCGATACTTTGCAATAGATTGCCAAGGATTTCAACAGCCTTAAGTTCTAACTCGCAGTGAGTTCTACTAGCTGTTTGGGTTTTCGTTCCCGATTTGCCTGGATGGCTTTCTGCTCCAAATCGCTATCTACCAGATCATAGAAGACGTCCCGCTGTCGAGCTTCAAAGCCTAGTTCTTCAATGGAATCACGTATCTGATCTAAAGAGAGATAGTGAACCGTGCCCGCTTCCGCAACAACGTTTTCTTCAATCATCAGGCTGCCCATGTCGTTGGCGCCGAACAGCATCGCCAGTTGCCCGATTTTTAGGCCCTGAGTAACCCAACTGCTCTGGATATTGGGGAAATTATCAAGGTAGAGACGAGCGATCGCTTGCGTCTTTAGATACTCGAATGAACCTGAGGCGGGGACGTCTGACAAATCCGTGTTATCGGGTTGGAAAGTCCAGCAGATAAACGCAGTGAACCCTCCCGTTTCGTCCTGAAGTTGACGAAGTCTTTCGAGGTGCTCGATACGTTCTTCCAGAGTTTCTACATGGCCGAACATCATCGTGGCAGTCGACTTGCCGCCCATTTTGTGCCAAACACGCATCACATTCAGCCAGTCGTCCGTCATGACTTTCCCACGCGTCAATTCGCTCCTCACGCGATCAACAAGGATTTCAGCTCCGCCGCCTGGGATGCTACCGAGTCCAGCTTCTTTCAAACGCCGCAACACCTCTTCGATGCTGAGGTTGTTCACTTTTGTGAAGTGGTGAAATTCAGGAGGGCTGAATGCATGAATGTTCACTTCCGGGAATTCAGACTTGATGCTTCTTAGAAGATCCTCGTACCACTCAAGTTTGAACTTTGGATGAAGTCCACCTTGCATCAAAATCTGGTTTCCACCGAGTTCAACGGTCTCGCCAATCTTCTCCAGGACCTGCTCCGTTGATAACACGTAGCCCTCGTCGCTTTTTGGACCTCGGTAGAACGCGCAAAAGTGGCAGACTGCCGTGCACACATTGGTGTAATTAATGTTGCGGTCGATGTTGTAAGTTCGGACGTTTTCGGGGTGCAGTCGACGTGCGACCTGATCCGCAGCAGAACCGATGGCTGCAAGGTCATGGCTCTGGAGAAGCATCAAACCTTCATCAGCAGTGATGCGTTCTCCCGCGATGGATTTGTTCAAAATCTCTCGGACGGTAGCTTTGTCAGTCATGTCGTCTAACACGATTCAGAGATGGGAGATGACTCTACTGGAGCCACTCCCTGTGATTGGCATTTTTCATGGAAGGTTCGTAAGCCGAGTTGCTCTCCACGGCCGAGCTTAAAATGTAGGTTTTCCGCAAAATAACGGAATAAGTCTTCCTTTGTCAGCCCATGTGCAGCGGATTCCTCTTTGGCAATGCGTTCAAGGTTTTCGAGACCCTCGTCTCTCGATTCCTCTAAAACTTTAGACAGCTTGCCAAGGGTCATCTCCGCGCTGCCTCGATAACCAGAGATGTCCTTCTTCCTCTCGTCTGACTTCCAGCCCGATCTCAAGTTTTCTTGGGTGTCGGCAAAGTGGTTTGCTCGTGCCACCCACATGGCGAAAACAAAAGGGAGTTCGGTGTGTCGACACCAGCGATCACCCAGATCCCATATTTCGCGGTAGACACCCCGTTCAGGATGCATAGCTCGGTCACCAATCATCAACACGGCGTCGGCATCGACGGATTCAGCACTGGTGTTGATGGGGAAGGCAACAGGTTCCGGCTCAATTCCGTGCATTTCCTTGAGTAAGATCCTGACCATTGCGGCACTGGTACGACTCCCCTCGTCCATCGCAAGCGTTCGAATTTGCTTTGTTGGAACACGGCTTAAGAGACGAACACTCCAAACCGGACCACGACAGCCGATGGCAGCATTGGAAATCACTTGGTATCGGTTTGCGGAGTCAGCCAAGCCTCGGAAATATTCCACTGACGGGATGAGGGCGACGTCTAATTTGCCTGCCCGCAGGTCATCAGCTAATTGGCTTGGGAGCGCAAGGCTCAATTTCCCTCTGTCACCCAGCCTGCGCTGTAGGCCTTGAATCAGAGGTTTCGTATTCAGGTAGGAAACTGCGCCGATCCGCAGCATGATTCATTCCTCGTTTAAAAGTGCTTCCTCAGTCGCCAAAGCTTCAGTTCTCACCACGCTCACGGCTTTCGGTGAAGGATCATCTCCGAAGATTCTTGGTTGCTGTTCTTCACCTCGACATCCCGGGGATCTCTAGATTCTACCTCCAAAAAATTGACGCGGGGGAGGATGGTAAAACCGTCACCTCCATTCCCTTCTGTTTTCCGCTTATCAGGCGATATCAACTCGCTCATTTTTGAAAAATTGTCGATGTCATGGAGGTATGCTTTTCCCGCTTCTCTTTTCGCAACTGAGACGTAGTGCGTAGATCTTGGAGTACCACAAGGACCGCAAGAGTAGCACAACAAGCAACCGAGGAGAGGTCCAACGCGGATGTTTGAATTTAGACTGATTGGGTGAATTACGACGCGTAGATCAAGCTTCTTTTGCTTGTCCCTAAAGAATGAGCTCAGACCACCGCTTTTCCGCCGTGACCGTGACCGCCTGCGCGTTCCTCGGATCGAAAAAAGCGAGTGATTCGGCGCGTAAAGCAATCCAATCGCTCGATGGGCTGCCGTAACTCGTTTTTGATTGCTGATCTTCCGTTAGCTGGTTTCCCGGTATTTTGGAACTGGGGTTTCTCGCCTCTGGCGAGTCCGGTTCTCTCAGCAAACGCAGGAGATCTGCTCTGCCATCACTCAGCCTGCTGCAATTTCCGTAGAGTGAGTCTCCTAAGATGCAATGCCCTCGTGAAGCAGCTTGTACCCTCAATTGATGCATCCTGCCGGTGATCGGATGTAGCTCAAGCAAACTACAGTCGAGTTTTGCGTCGTAATGCACCAATTTCATTCGCGTTTGTGCAAGCTTCGCGCCTGGGTCTTGGCTACGGGCGACAGATGCTTTGGCTTGATTGGGGAGCTTGACCAGATGATCGGTCCATTCGACGGTCTCGTTTTGGACCTCACCTTCCACCCACGCAACATAACGCTTCTCGATCTTCCGCGACTCAAACTGGGAACTCAGGAGTCTGGCGGCGCGTTTTTGAAAGGCGACAAGGATTAGCCCGCTGACTGGACGATCCAAGCGATGTGGGAAGGCGAGGTACTGGCTCCGTGTCAAAAAATCCTGACGCACAATCTGCTCGAGGCACGGTAGATCATTCGGCGCTTGGGTTGCCAGTCCGGCGGGTTTCATGATTACGGCAGAGACTTGGCCGTCCCATAGGACGGCTACTTGATTCCGGTGGTCTCTATGCTCGTCCACAGAGTCCAGTTTTCCTGATGGATCTGTGCTTCCCCCATACATGGACGGTTTTGGATGAGGAGGGGGTTGCATGATCGAGGTCTGATGAATGACGGGAAGTGGGCTGAGAGACACCACGGGGATTCTACTCGGTAGGAATTCGATGCAAGATCGATCATTGTCGTGAATCTCGTTGAGTCGACACTCGGCTATAATCAAATGATGGAAAACTGTGAAGACTCCGCCGATCATCAGTCCCAACTTGCTGCCGAATCGACGGTGAGTTCTGATCTCGACTTGGAAGCCAGCACCACTCTTGGGGCCAAGGGCTACTTTCGTTTTAGCCTGCGCGAAGTTTTAGGCATGGTTTTGATCGCTGCCCTCGGCATTGCTCTGGGAAACAATTCAATAAAATTGGCGGAGCAAGATCGTGAATTGAACATCATGAGGAAGGCGTTCGGCTATCTGGCTCCAT
>JAAXIK010000040.1 GCA_012270385.1 Rubripirellula sp.
TATAAAGTACGCTACTATTTCGAAAAGCAGGAGTGGGATCCAGACGTCAAAAAACTTTTCTTGCGTAAAATTCAACCAGATACACAACAGATGCTGGCCTATATGGGAAAACCACTCGATTTCTGGAAACTGTGAATCGACACTTCATATGGTTCAAAAACTGGCCATTGATCTATGGCCGCGTCCCAAAAGTGGCCAACAGCTCAATCAAAGCCAGCCTTTGTCGGCTGCTTGAGCAGAAACCGGTCAAAGGAATACGCACAACATCAGATGCATTCTGGAGTCAAGGTACGCATGGAGAAACATCAATGCTGGGGCATCAAGAAGCAATCATGTGCAGGGGAACACACTTTTGCTTTAGCTTTGTAAGAAATCCATTTGACAGACTCGTTTCCGCCTTTAACAATAAAGTTGTCGAGCTAGACGTCATCCCAGGACCCATGCAAAAGATGGGGCTAACCAAAGGGATGACCTTTGCAAGCTTCTTGGAATGCATTGCAGCCACAAATGATGACGACCTGGATGTCCATCTATTACCACAGAGCACAATCTTATATCAAAACAGCAAACTGATACCAGATTTCATCGGCAAGTTAGAACAAATGGAGCACGATTGGGCGGAACTCCAAGTACGTCTCAAGCAAGAAGGGATTGCAAACCTCGGTGAATTGCCGCAAAAGAACCGACGCAGATCCGATAACTGTAGTGACCTCAAAAACTACTTTTCAGACCCTGGGCTGATTCGCCTTGCGGCCGATCGATTTCAGGATGACTTAAACCTCTTTTACGAGGAGCTTGATTTAAATCAGAGCAGCCGCTGAAACATCGTGATGTGATCAGCGAGAGCCTGAACGCCTTCGAACCGTTCTTGCCCCATCACGTTCCGAATCCACTGAAGCAGACTCAACCGTCTGAGAAGCATCCTCAGTTGAGGACTCAGGGGAGTCGTCGGGCTCTTGTTCAGCAATTAATCCAAGCACCATGGCTGCTTCAAGCTGATCATGGACATCGCCAATGATCATCAAAGCCTTCAGAACCAGCTGAGCACGGGGTGCTTTCGGTAAACCAGGACGAAGCTTCTTGGTGGTGTTCCAAAGCTCGAGTGCAACTTCCTTTAGGAGAGCGTGGTCTGCAGCCATACCTGGGGTCCGTCTTGTGCGTTCATCACAGCCTACTGTGACGCCGGAACCAGAACTCGGCAGAGAACTAAGACAACCTTAGAGTAAGTGCCTTAAAAAGACGACAAGTTTTCAACAGACCGCTTTGACTCAAGTAAATGGATCCAGTGGTTAACGGTTAAGTCACTGAATTAATCGACAAACATCACATCAGTCGGCAATATATCGGGTGAACCATCGAGAATGGCAACTAAGCCCTTAGAATCAAACTGATTAGATTCAAGTTGTCCATAACCGACACTCAAATAGACTTTTCCAGATGGTTGATGATAAAGCACTGAAAGATGGTCTGAACCCCAGTACGACTTGAGCTCTTTCTTGCTCTGCGCGACATGCAGATGAGGCATTTCAGAGGCAGATAGCAGAGGACTTGAGCTGGAGAAGACAAGCTTGTCTCGTACGGAATCAGTCTCGGTTGGCACTTGATGATCATCGTGATGATGACCACTTTGTTGGTCACTCGACACAGATTTACCCAGATTAAAGTCAGAAATACGATCTGCGTGACGACGGCCAATCTTATCGTTCTTCAGAAGTTGGAACGAATCAGAACCATCTCCACCGGTTAAAAGGTCTCGACCTGAACCACCAATGAGAAGATCATCACCATCCCCACCATTGAGCTGATCCCGTCCTCTCTTTCCCTTCAGTTGATCACGATCTGCATCGCCGTAGAGCACATCGTCCGATGAACTTCCCACAAGACGATCATGTCCTAATCCACCACTGGCGAAAAGAGACTCGCTTTGCTCGAGAGGCTTCAACCGGTCATTTTGACGAGTGCCGGTACGACTGAGACGTGCGTCATAACCGGATAAATCTGAGTATTCACTGTGATGATGGGAATCACCGTGATGATGCGAGTGCGTCGATCCAAGCTCTAGAAACGTTGTTGTCGATGAATCGTTAAATTCAGGGCTCAAAACATTGTATTCAGAATCAACAAATTTGTCTGATTCGACATTCAACCCATTTTGGAGAGGAGAAGAACCATCGTATTTTGCATCGCCGGGATAAGCATAATCACCTTTAAGGTCTGAATTCAAACGTTCGATCGACTGCTCAACCGTTTCTTCACCACTGCCGACCAACCGATAGGAACTGGAAAGAAGGCCCTTCAATTTCTGAGAAGGCCCCATATACATTTCGATATCACCGTCAATATTGATGCTGTTACCAATCTGGGCGATTGCGTACAGGCCGAATTCGGCGATCGTCTCAAGCTCTGTTGAATTGTATTGTTCAGCGTCAGGTAAACCACGATCATCGGCCAGATTCGAATAACTCGAACGTTCGTCAAGATCGACAACACCTGCTTGAGCGTAAGTGACCGTACCTAACGCATGGTCGTAAAACTTGCCGAGAATCGCGTCAACAGCAACAGGATTAGAAAGATCAAAATCACCTTCAAAGCGGAGAACTTCTCGTACATAGTCGGTGGAAACCGGCTTTTGTGAGACATCCGGACCGTATTGATCGCCTAAAAGACGACTACTGAAACGAGCCAATTCCTCCGGAGTAGGGAGACGATCAATTTCAGCCACGAAAAGTTTAATAACATCCTTTTGGGCTGAGATCAAATCTGAATCATTCGAGAGGTGAGGCAAGCGGTAAGTATTATGCTGATCAAGATATGCGTAAGTATCTGTTGCATCCCCAACGGAAGCAACGGTGACGGGATTCGCAAGATATCCAGAAAAAGCTTGCTTGAGGTTTAAGTCTCCTCCCCCACCACGTTTTTTCAGATCCGAGAGACTTTGCTCGTCATTGACTAGCCAATCAAAACCACGGCCTGAGTCGATTGTTTCAAGCCGATCAAGTGGTGAACTGATCTGGAATTGAAAGTCTTCAGCGGCATAAGCTGAGTATTTTGCTTCGTCTACAAAAGGATTGAAATCACCCGTTGAGTGAGCCAGATAACTAGCCGCTCGCATTGTGGCTGTTTTCATTAAGGCTGAGGGCTTCTCTTTTTGATACATCACAAGCGTTTCAAGCCCGAGATTATGCCAAGAGGAAAAACCACTGGACAAATCAATTTTGCCCTTCATCTTCGGATAAAAGGCCGATAAAGTTATATTGTTGCGCGAAGAAATAACCTGAATTGGACTCCCTTTATCTTGAGCACCAACAATTGCTATATCGCCAAAATTATCTGTGTCAAAATCGCCAATTGTAAAACGGGTATCAGTCTTGTCACGAAGGCTGGGATCCCATGCAAACGACGTGATATCCCCTGAATGGAAAAAGCCATTCTGAGCTTTACTGTTGCTCCACACACTAATGCGACCATTTCCACCCTCGCCTGCTCCAATGACAATGTCTTTGAGAGCATCACCAGTCATATCACCAACACCCAAGTTGACCCCAGCGCTCCAATTCTTCTCACCAGGGAAGGCGTTGAAACGCTCCGTTTCGGTGAGGTCGCGCCCGCTGAAAACACGAATCAAGTCACTACCGCCGACACCAAAACCAACGACGATATCGACAAAGCCATCCTTATTGACATCACCGAATGCCAATTCATGACCGACATCACCAGACAAAGGTAATACGACTTCACTGTAATCTGAAGCCTTTCGAATCACAACATCCTCACCAGGCTCAAAGCTGGAACGATCAGACGTCCAGGTTCTATCCAAGTTATCAATCGTTTTGATTAAGATACCTTGCCCACTGTCTTCGTGCGGAAGAATATGGCAATGTTGCATATAGCCACCAGTGAAATTTTCATAAATGGTGGCAGTCGTCATTCTCGATGGCTCCCACTCGTTGTAATTAGCGGGTGCTGGATAACGATTACTACTGGGAAGAGAATAAGATTGAGAGCTTGGTAAAGCCGACTGCAGTGCAACCGTATCTTGCCTGAAGTCAGCACCAAAAAAGCCCTCGCCGTTATCTTGGGCGGAATGATCGAAGCCGAGTGCTTCGACAATCACCTCCTTCAAATCAGCATTAGTGGATGTATCAGAGGTTATTTGCTGATTCAAGACTCTCAAAAGAGACGTTGCTGCACTTTCTAAGGGGCGCTTCTCTCGGGTGGCAATCTCATTAATCGCATACAGTGCAAGATCAGCAACATTGTCAAGGCGAGCTTGAGCATCAAGATCAGCTGATGAGAGATCTCCTCCATTACGGAAATAATCCAGCATCAGCTGAGGAAAATCATTGATACCAACT
Organism: Rubripirellula sp.; assembly: GCA_012270385.1. Classification (GTDB taxonomy): domain Bacteria; phylum Planctomycetota; class Planctomycetia; order Pirellulales; family Pirellulaceae; genus Rubripirellula. The sequence goes on from JAAXIK010000040.1 coordinate 4,356, forward strand.
CGCTTTAACTCACCTGCC
>JAAXIK010000025.1:0-4065 GCA_012270385.1 Rubripirellula sp.
TTGGGGGCAGCGTGTCTTTCACGCTTTCCAATCCGAAATCGACCGTTATGATCGCATTTAGTTTTTTAATGATTAGTGGTACAAGGAGATCAACCCCGAGTCATTCTTGGAGAGCAAAGCTCAAGAGACCTCACGAACAAGCCAAGGAACTGGCATGGGAGGTGAGATGGAAATGGGTGGCATGGACATGGAGATGGAAATGGGCGGCATGGGACGCGGAAGCGGTGCTGACATGGAAATGGACATGGATATGGACATGGATATGGGCATGGACATGATGATGGGTGGCATGTCAGGTGGACGAGGGGGCACGACTGTCGAGTACAAGACTCAACCCGCTGAAGTGCTCGCCACTCGAAAAAAACTGAACTACATTCTCCAGCAGGTCCAGCTGGGGATGACAGGTTACCCGACAGCAGGTATTCCACCGCAAAACGCGGGTGGACTTCTTGTTTCCGCTGCCCCTGAGCAAAAGCTGACGGTAGAGAAATGGGTGACGGCTCTTGAAGGAGTGATCACCGTACTCAATGATGCCTCCCTGGACGACATGGATAAGTTTCGCGAAGGAATTGAAGAGCAGATTGTCGTTCTTCAAGACCTCGTTGGAGGCGAGATCGCCGAAATTCCTGTGGATCTTCCTGATGAATTGACCCCAGCAAATCCACTTGCCGAAATCGGCGGTGGTGCTGCTAATCCTGTAGCGCCCGCAGCAAATCCAGGTGTAGCAGGAGCCGTCAATGTGGGCGGTGCCAATGGAGAGGCTTCGACAGGAACTGTCTCGATCGATGAAAATTAATCGATAGCGACTCAGTCGCCAGACCACCTTTTAAGAACTCACGCTCCACGCGTGAGTTTTTTTATGACATGATAGCCGAGTTTCAGCAAAAGGTTGCTCAGCAGAGGCTAGCCGTTTTGCAAACGTCTTTAGTTAGCACTCATCAGGTAGGCAATTAGATCTGCCATCGATTGCGCTGATATCGATTGGTGTAGGCCTTCCGGCATGATTGATTTGCTTGAACTATACTTCTGATCGATATCTTCACGGAAGACCACTTCGGATTGACCCTCTGCTCGTTTCAGCGTGATCGAGTTTGCATTTTCAGACGAAATCATTCCGGTCGACGTGCTGCCATCCGCCTTCAGTAGAAGGTAATTGATGTATTGAGGATTCACTTCGAGATTTGGGTCCAGGATATTTACCAAGATCGCGTCGGGCCCTCGCGTCTTCATGGCCGACAGGTTGGGTCCCAACTGGTGTCCTTGATTTTCAACACGATGGCATCCAACGCAGTGCTTGCTGAAAACTAATTTTCCTCGTTCGATGTTCGTATCACCCTGCAATGCCATGCGGTATTCTCGGAGGATGTCCTCGGGAGAGTCAGGGGTTGTTTCTTTTAGGACACTCAATGCAAACTGCTTAATCGCAGTATTCTTGGATTTTGCTGCAGCTACATAGCGAGCATAGGGGACTTCGTCAGCTTTGATCTCGCCGGATCGGATTCTCTGGAAGAGCAGTTCGGTGCGTTCTGGTCTGGCGAATATCGCCTCGATTGCAATTTTTCTCTGCTCGGAAGATTGGTTTTTCCAGTGATCTACGAGTAGCTTCGAAACCGTCTCATTCTGGTAGCGACTCGCCACGGAAAGTGCCAGTGTCTTGAGCTGTGGGTCGGTTTCATTGGTTGCTTGTTCGATCAGAGTCTTCTCTACCTTGGACCAGCTACCGAATGACAATAGATTGAGTAGCTCGCGACGACTTGAAGCCTCTCTGTCCTTTTCGCCTATTTGTTCGCACGCCTTTTCAATTAATTGATCACAGACTTTTTGAAGATTGGCTGTGTCAGGTGACTCCCGAGCGATCGCTCTAAAAGTCCCTAAGATTGGGATGGCAAAGACAGGATCCGTATGTCTTAAATTGATGACTTCTCTGAGTGCTAGGTTGACCGATTCCGATTGATTTTGCCGAACAATCGATTGGGCTAGCGAATTCAAAAACTTTGCAGCTGCGTCGGAGCGGAACGATGGGTTGGATAACAGTCTCGCAAAAGCAACGGCTGCATCAGGGCCGAGAGAACTATTTACCGCCAGTAGAATCCACGGAGATAGAAGATTCCTTTCCGCCAATTCCGTGAGCAGCCAGACACGTTGCTTTGATTCAATGGCTCCTAAGCTAAATGCCAATTGATATCGAACCTCATCGATGGGATCGTTCACCAAGGCTTTTAATTCCTTTTCAAATCCTTCTCCGCTCGAGACCGTCTCAAGCAGCCGGATTGAATGTTTTCTTATCTGCTCGTGGGGATCGGAAAGTCCGATGCGTAGGACCTCACGATTCAGTTGGTTGAGTCCTGCGAGCGCGTACATGGCGTGCAATCGTCCTTGCGCTGTGCTCCCTTCTTTGGCAAGGGAGATCAAACGGGAGGTGATTTCCGTGTTTTGAGATTCAAATAGGAGGCGCGAAGCGGTTTCGCGATGCCATGCGTTGGGATGGTCCAGGAGGTTGACTAAGTCTTCGTCGGTTAATTGACTTAGATCAGGATTGACTCGAGGAGATGAGCCCGCTTTGATGACTCGAAAGATTCGACCCCGATCGCGACCCGAATTGAGATCCAGATGTTTTTTGATTTCAGGAGGTAGACTCTTCGGATGTTCGATGACCTCCCGACAGACATCAATGATATGCAGGGTACCGTCAGGGGCATTGGCGAATTGGGCTGGACGAAACCAGATATCGGAGGATCGTATGAACTCACTTGAAGCATCGATTCTTTCTGCAGTCATTTCGATGGATTTCTGTTCGATCATTTTTCGGTGCACGAGGTTGCTACCTACATCGCCAATGATGGCCGTTCCAAGGTGTTCGCTGCCCCAGTTATCACCGCGATAGATGGTGACACCCGTGGCACCTGTAAAGTACCCCGCTGGCCGACCTCCTCCTTCAATGGGGCCAGGAACGACACCGCCGACCCGAAGTCGCGTGCGAACAATACGCCACGGCTCAATCGGACTGATTCGAAAAACAGGAGCTTGCGGACCATCGGCAGCCATGGAACGTCTGGCCGAGGGAGCGGTGACGAACGGATTTCCCGCCAAATAGCGATCTTCGTAGATCACCTGTTGGATGTGATTGCTATTGGATGAGACATACTTCCGACCCCAGTCATCGAAACACATCCCATGTTGGGCGCCTCCGCTGGTCAGTTGGATATCGAAGGTTTCGGGATCAAACGAAATATCCCGTCCGCGGACATTAACCGCTTTGGCTTTTTGCCCGGGACGATGAACCGATCCGCCAACGTTGCTGCACGCTACGTTAATGCGATTATCGAGCCCCCATCGAAATGAGTTAAGAAGTCCTTGTACATTCGAAACTGAAAAACCGGTGAGGACGGTTGTCTTTTTTTCGGCGACTCCATCACCATCGAGGTCTTGGAAGTAATCAATGTTCGGTGCATCCGCCACGAAAAGACCCTTCTTGTACGGGTAGATGGCGGTGGGCCATAGAAGTCCCTCAGCGAAGACCGTAGCTTGGTCGTAGACTCCGTCTTGATTCTTGTCCTCCAAGTAGCGAATCCTTGAAATACCGTCGTCTCGGTTTTCGCTATAGCCCCGCATTTCGCAGACAAACATGCCACCTGACGCATCCCACTCAATGGCAACTGGACTCTGCACGAGTGGTTCGGATGCGACCAGTTGAATTTCGAATCCTTCTGCGACTTCAATCCGTTGAATCGCCTCTTCGGGTGACAGAGCGGGAATACGAGGAAGTTCATCTGAGTAATTCGGAGATTTGGCACTCTCCTGCCCCTCACAGGGAACAGAAATCAGCTGCGCGAAGCTCAGGATAGGGATTAAGAGGGTGGTGGCCATCTGACGTCGGATGCGGAGGTAGGCTTTCATACTACTGTTGATTAGTGAAGAAAAATTTTTTTGAGTCGATGGCTCAAGATTGTCATGGGAATTGATGCTGCTGAGGCTATTGAGCATTTTCGAAGAGCAATTTCTTTATACCCTCCATCAATACTCGCTCGGATTCCGGTGCTACTTTTGAAGCACGTTGGCTGGTTT
>JAAXIK010000025.1:4075-4367 GCA_012270385.1 Rubripirellula sp.
ACCCACCCTGGGTGTATGCAATCTCTGTACCGATATAACCAGGTCCATAATCACCGTAGGCAGCCATCGCGACGATACGATCAGGTCGCATTGCTTTTGCAGCAAGTTGATATTCGACAAAGAGCTCGCCCGGTAGATGAAGAATGCTGGTGTCCCCAATATGTAAGCAGGAGAGGTCAATTTTATGACCGCTGCGACATCTCATCAGCCAAGCCAGGTCATCAGCGCTGCCCCAATAATCATTGATTGTCCAGTTGGGAAGTTTTTCTCGAAGTTCTTTTTCCTTGAGATG
>JAAXIK010000105.1 GCA_012270385.1 Rubripirellula sp.
AGGTTGTCTGTTTGATGGTTTTACTCGAACGGTTGCCCAAGCAGAATTCCTAGGTGATTATCTGGCCACCAAGGGGCAGAGGATTCATCGAGTCATTCATTTGCAGGTTCCGGAGTCACAACTGGTAACAAGATTGATGGAGCGATCCCGTTTGGAGGGGCGTGCTGACGACAACCAAGATGGGATTGCTAAGCGGTTGGAAATCTACCGAGAACGTACAAGACCAGTCCTCGATTACTATCGAGAACGTGAGCTTGTTGAGAACATTGATGGCTCGGGTGACCCGCAGGCGGTCCATCAGGAAATTGTCTCTCACTTGAAAATTGATGGACCGGTGTGAGGACGGACCGGTGTGAGGACGGACTTGGGGGAGATAGCATCCTGCTTGAGTCGCCCCAGTGACTGAGTATGAATGATTCTCTGTCTCCTGAATGCTGGAGTCATTCAGTGGAGAAGTGATCTTCAGCTAACCCTCAAGCTACACTACCTCGGGCGTCACGGAGATGGGGTGGAGCGGTGGTGGCACCCTTTGAAGGACTTCACGTGGAAGTCATGACTCAGAGGCTGGGAGTGTTGCAAATTGGAGGCGGTGCTTCTAAGAATTTGTTATGCTACTCGGGGTGTCTTGACTCGTAATCATTTGCGAACGGATCTGCAGAAGAGGCTGCTTTCGACATGGAAAATAGAATGCAATTGACTGCTACAGATAGGCCAGTGGGACCACGGAAGAGTCTGCTTTACCTTCTGCTTTTCATCGGGATGACCAGCATTGGGACGCAGCCAAGGGTTACGAAGGCTCAAGGTATCTTCAGGCCGCTGCAAAATGTACCGTCGGCTCGATTTTTGGCGGTGCCTCTTGCTCTACAGCAGGCCCTCCGGGAGGCCGAGCAAGCCATTGAAGATGAGAGTTACAGTGATGCAGTTCTGAGTCTGGGGGAAATCGCAGCGGGTAATTACTCGGAGGGGGCGATAGGCGATCTTCAAGGCCAAGACTTTTTCATTCGTCAGTTAGGTGCCGTACCCAAGACGCAGCCACTTTCCAACAGCTTGCTGAAGCGCGTCCGGTTTCTGATAGGCACCTTGCCTGAAGCTGCGATGGAAACTTATGAGTTGCGTTATGGGCCGTCGGCAAGGAAGCTCTTGTCCGAAGCGGCTGCCTCGAGAGATTGGATGCAAACCGCCGAGGTGAGGAGGCGTTTCTTTCACACTCTAGCCGGTTATGAAGCTTCCTATGTGTTGTCTCAGAGAGCATTGCTATTAGGACATCCTCTTGAAGCACGCCTTTATTTGACAGAGGTGATCTCTAGTCCCAGAGCGATCAAGCACTTGGGGAGATCTGCGGTTCTGATGTATCTCTCCGCCTGCTCTGCTGCGGGTCAGGAGCCAGCTATGGGGAGATTGCAAGAGAGCCTGCAGGTATGGCCTACCCAGTTTGTGATTCAGGGTGAGTCCAAGGAGTTCACTTCATTGGAGGAACTTTTAGCTTGGTCAAAAGATTCGCTTTCTCTCAAGAAGAGCGAAGAGATAGTTGACCTATCAACCTTGGTAAAAGAAGAGCGACAAGTTCGCACGTATCCGCTCTTGGGTGGTGATTCCAGACGCAATGCTTCCGGTGGTGGCCAGTTACCATTATCTAACGAGCGTTGGCGATTAAGCACGACGGGAAGCCCGTTGCAGGAGAGGGACCTGCGGCAGGATGTCGAACAATTGAGGACTAGCGGAAAGCTGCCTCCTCCCTCGTGGATGCCATTGCGAGTAGGTGATCAGCTTCTCATGCGCACCACGGAACGTCTCGTTGGGGTCGATCATCGGACAGGGAAAAGAGTTTGGACCTATCCATGGCAGCTTGGCAGGGAAGCTCCGAAGGAAGAGTTGCCACCCATCAATGGCATCATGCAAAAGCCACAGCGTCCACCGCTTGTTTCGCAACGTGTTTGGAATGATCTGCCATATGGTCAGATGTCCAGCGATGGGGAACGCGTCTACCTGCTGGATCAGCTAGGGCAGTTGGAATCCATGGCGATGAATGCGATGCTGAACATGCGTGGGATTCGCAGGGTTCAAAGTCAATACAATACCTTGGTCGCCTTGGAGTTGAAGACAGAGGGTAAGCTGCGATGGAGGCTCGGAGCAGAGGGTGATGAGAACGGTTCTTTAGCAAACGCTTTTTTCCTGGGGCCACCGCTACCCCTTGAGGGTCGGCTGTATGTCATGGCGGAGATTGCTGGTGATGTTTGCCTGTGTTGTTTAGACCCGGTAAGTGGTGCGGAGCTTTGGCGGCAACAGCTCGTGACAGTGGAAACAGGAGGTGTGCAGAGTGATCCGATCCGTCGAGTGGCGGGAGCGATGCCAACCTACCATGAGGGAGTACTGATTTGTCCAACCGGTGCGGGAGCGGTTGTCGGGGTGGATCTGATTGACCGGACACTGCGATGGGGGGCTGTTGTCGAGCGTAATGCTGAGATGTATCGGAGCATCAATGGAACTGGCGGAGCTTTAGAAAGCGTCAAGCTGATGCAGCGTTGGCACAATGGGGTAGCTATTGCTGAAGGGTCGGATGTCTTGGTCACACCGATTGAGTCGGATCGTCTCTATGGATTTGATCTTGTTACCGGGCAACCTCTGTTCCCTGAAAAGAATCGGGTGCAGATGTCTTATCTCGCTGGGATTCGTGACGGGCGATTTTTTGTGTTTGGAGCTCATCAGATCAAAGGTTTTGATTTGAAGACAGTAGATGTGTTCTGGATCTCTCCACGTGTTTTGGGCTCCGTGGGCCAACAGGTTTCAGGGCTCGGTGTTTTTGGGAGATTTGATTACTTCCTGCCTACCACCACCAATGAGGTGATTCAGGTGTCTCTTTCTGACGGCACAGTTCGAAATCGGAGAGAGACTCAATATCCGCTTGGGAATTTGTTAGCGGTTGATGGTGATGTGATCTCACAAGGTCCCACGTCGTTATCCGTTGCCTTTGGTCAGGGGAGTTTGGAGCCAGAGGTCGAGAGACGCCTCAGCGCCGACCCAAGTGACTTTGAAGCGATCGTCCGCAAAGCTGAACTTCTCATTCAACAGGGCGATTTGAATACTGCTTTGGATTATCTTGCGCGTGCTAGGCAGATGCAGCCCGGCGATGATGAAGTGAGAATGTTGAGTGTTTCAGCGATTCTGGCCAGATTGCGGACCGGTGAAGAGATTGAAGAGCGTTTGATAGAAGTCTTGGAGGCGTTGATCGACCGTCCTAGGCAAAGAGTTGAATTACTGGCTCTGCAGATCCGATCGGGCATCAAAGAGAAAGACTCCGTTTCTGCGACAGCTAGTCTGCTGGCTTTGTCCCAATTGGTGGCTTCGGATTCATTGCTGGATGCGACCGATTTAGAGCTAGAGGATAATCCGACCCTACAGAGTTCTCTGGATAGCTGGATCACTGCACGAGCGCAGGAACTGATGGCCTTTGCAAGTGGTGATGAGTTGCAAGACATCCAAGCCATGGTGGCCGGCCGGGTCGATTCCCTTTTGACAGGTTCGGATCAACTCCTGCTGACAAGCCTGAAGCATCTCGAACCTTTGGGAGGAGTCTCGGAACTTCGAAATGAGTTAGCTCAACGCATGCTTGAGCGAGAGGATGCAGTGGGTCTGGAGAGACTCGCTTGGCAGGGCGTCCTGCCGAATCAGGAGGCGCTGAATGAAATGTCGATTTCACGCCTGCAGATGCTTGCGGCGGCTTATTCAATGGGACGCATGCCAAAGGATGAACTGCAGATATTAAGTTTGTTGAAGAAGAGGATCGAGGAAGAATCCACTAGTCAGGATGATTCATGGGGAAACGCAGGTGAGTTCGATGTAAATCGCCTGGCGAACCTGGAGGTATCACTCGAAGATCGGCCATGGCCAAAGTTCGTGTCGCTCACGTGGGATGCCCGGACGACTCGCATTATTCGCTCACTATCGCAGACCCAGAGATTTTCCGAGCTTCAGCGACTCGCTGGTGAGCAAATGAAAGGTTGGCGTCTTTATGGCGAGGGCAGTAGCCCTCTGAGCTTGATGAGTCCTCAGGGAATGCGATTGCGTATCGCAGTTGACGGCGACATAAGCGAAGCAGAGAAGACGGCACAGGTGAGTGGCGGTGTCATGGTCGTTGTGACGCGTTCGGAACTGATTGCAGTGAATCTCCTTGCGCTCTTTAGTGGTATTGGTGATCCCGTACTGTGGCAGCGTCCTATATCGGGAGATGGCGGAAATCCAATGAGTCGCCGGAGTTCAGTGACTCCGTTCGATGATAAGATCGTCCGCTACGCCGTCGACAGCAGCATGACCAGTGCAGTGATTCCTGAATTCAGTCTTGGTCCAGTTCTAGGTGATCGAGTGATCTTTCTTCAAGGAGGGGACCTGATTGCTTTGGATCTGATCACATCGGAGACTCTGTGGCGTAATGCGGCTGCTCCGGTGAGTGGGGCCGTGGTGAGCGATGGAGAAAGAGTTGCAGTGATCTCCGATGCCACAAGTAGCGTGGTGTTTTTTGATCCCTTGGATGGTGAACAACTAGGGACCGAAAACTGGGAGGGTGGACAGGTATGGTCCAGTCTGGGACAGAACGTGCTCTCTTACCAGCCGACTGAAATCGTGGACCAATTCAAGGTGCAGCTCACCAACCCGTTCTCGAATGAAGTTCTGCTTGAGCACGTTGCGGCAAAGTCAAACCGATCAGATCCTCGAGCAGAAGTTGAAAGTACCTTTGGGCGAGTGGAGAGTGCACGCTACTTAAACTTATTGAATAACCGGGGGGATGCATTGATCTGGGATCTAGTGCAGGGTACCCAAGTGATCAGCCACAAGTTTGAAGCCGTGCCGGCGCTTGCCGGATTGAGTGTGATGCAACAGGGGGAGCAGATGATTCTGCTGCCGAGAGCGAAAAATACCGCAAAGGTGGATCCAAATGGGCCGCAAATGCAGACGTCAGACGGCCGTTACCATGTTCCGGTTGATCGACTACACGCGGTCAATCTCAGGGAGGGCTCGCCTGCCTGGGATCGCGAGCTGGAGTCCACCTGGGGTTGCACCATTACCCAACCCCCTGACTCACCATTATTATTCTTGGCTCGAAGTCCTTTTGCTTTTTCAGCAGCTAATCGGACGAGGAGAAAGAGCATGGATGTCATGGCAATCAATGTCAGTGATGGAAAAAACGCTCAGCTCACCGAGGGTCGCCCTGTTCTGAGTGGGAATAATCAGCTGGAGACGAAGGTGATGATCCAGCAGAATGGCAACCGACTATTAGTTGAAGTTGGAGTGGAGCAACTACTTTACCAGTTCAGTGATAACCCACCTCAAGTGGATGACGCTGCAGCGGACAACTCAGGGGGAGCTGGTGCGTCGGGAGAGAATGCGTTGCAGCCGCAACAGGCCATTATTGATCCGCCATCTGAAGCAGCCGACCCTGCCGGTGATGAGAAAGAACGTGAATGAGGATTCCATCTCTTTGAATACCCCTGCGGATGGAATTTTCTAGGCTTCTCAGTCGCAATCGTGCGGTGTGTCCTGAACACTTCAGCGTTTCGTCTCTGTACCCTCTTTTCGCCCGCAAAGCGGCAGTCACAGGTTGACTAGCAGCTACACTTTTGTGCCGGTCGGATGGGTTTTTCTGCTTTTTTTTAAAAAATTGAAGCAGCGTGACCTAACGTGTCCATTCGCCTGCGATCTTACTTCTGTTGCCCGAGCAGGGTAGTGATAAGCACTGTTACACGGAGGTCATGGTTATGTCGAAATTTTATGTAGAGTCAGGTTCAGTTCGCCAGGTCCTGGATGCGGAATCCGTTGAGATGGCCGCGCTTGCAGTCATTGATTCGGTGATGAAGGCACATGTCTGGATCTACGACGATTCATCAATGAGCGACGATATTCGCCGTGATCACTTGATGGTCGAGGCGCTCTGCTGTCTTGATGCAACGATCACCGTTAGTGAGATCGGATTTGAGAGAGCGGATGCTGCTGTCTGTGGAACACCGGAAATGGTGGACGAGTGGCATCTACTGATGACGCGGTTGAGTGACTTGTACGTCGCTGCAGGCCTCCCCTCAAGGTCTTTGCCCTGCCACGGTCACTCACAGACGCCCTCTCTAGCCACCTGATAATCTGTTGGTTTTGTTGTTCTTTGGCAAGGAAATTTTGCCTGCACGAAGGCGCATCTCGCGGGAGAGAAGGTCACGAGAGAAGGTCACAAGGGGCCAAGAAACTGGATTTCCAGTTTGCTCAAGGCCTTCGTATTAGATGTGGCTTGGAGATTATTTTGAGATCGTAGCCGACTGGTCGAAGCTAAGGCGTCTGCCCTCGGATAGCTTGGCAATCGCTTGTTGCAGGGTTGCATCTTCTTGATCTCGTGTAATTTCACCGCGAGAGTTAGGGCGTGCGGCGATGTAGGTTGGATCAACCGCCAGATCCGGTGTCACACCGTTCTGGCTAATCGCCTTACCGCTCGGCGAGTAAAATTTTGCCGTGGTGAGGCATAGACCGAACCTTGCTGCTTGCATTCGAAAAATACCTTGGACACTGCCTTTTCCAAAGCTGGTCTCACCTACGATCATCCCTCGTTTGCGATCCGCGATGGCTCCGGCGAAGATTTCACTCGCACTCGCACTGTCACGATCGATGAGAACAGCGATGGGCAGGTTCCAAGTGTTGGTGCGGTGGGCGTTATAATCCGCGTTCTCGCGAGTGTTGCGACCACGTGTAGTGACAATCCGGCCATCCGATAGGAAGCGATCCGCCACTTCAACCGCCGCAGATAGAAGGCCACCGGGATTGCCTCTGACATCAATAATCAGAGAACGCATGCCCTCTCGATGTAACTTCCATAACGCGTTTTCAACATCTCGTGTTGTGGTTTTTTGAAAATTAGTGAGACGAAAATAGCCTACTCGGTTTTCAACGTCGACAAAGTGAGTGTTCTCCACGCAGGGGACTTCAACCCGGCGTCGCTGGACTTTCATCTCACGGCTTTGTCCATCGACTCCTTCGATTGTAATGGACACAAAAGATCGCTCAGGAACTCGCAGGCGATCAGCAGTATATTCAGCGTAGACCTCGGTGGTTCGCGCGTCCTCCACTCTGACGATTCGTTCGCCTGCACGAATGCCAGCTTGTTCAGCGGGGCCACCTGGTATCACAGAGAGAATCTGAAGGTGTTGCGGTTCTGTTTTTAATTCCACACCTAAGCCAACAAAGTTGCCCTCGATGTTCGAAAACATCTCATCGAGTTGGCTCGGTGAAAGCAAGCGTGTGTAAGGGTCCAGAGTCGAAACGGCTCCGCATAGGAATTCCATGACGGTAGCGGTTCCAGATAAGCCCAAGTCCTTCTTGGCAAGGTCCGCGACGTACGCAGCGTTCGCACGCAGGTCAAAACGTGTTTCTGTGCTCCGCTCTCGGATTCGCTTGTGAATATTTTGTCGAAAATTCTCTATTTTGCCGGAGTCGGTTGCCGGAAGTACGGCACTTAGAAATTTGCGTTCAGTAAGTGCAACTTCTAATGCTGCGGTGCCATGAATCATCAAGCGATCCCAGTCCACTCGGTCTACATAGTGCGTTTGTAGATTCGAAAGAATCTCAGCGTAGAGATCCAAGGTTTGAGAAGTGCTGAGATGATCGAGAGATGTAAGAAAGCTTTCATCTTGATATCGCCGAGCGACGTCAAAGTGAAGTCGAGAGATGATCAGACGCTGGTACAACTTTTTGCTCGAAGGGCTTTTTCGAAAAGCCGCTTCATAGTGGCGAATGGCCTCGCTCCAGAGTTGAGATTGCTCAAGTTCAAGACCGATCTCGAGTGCTTGGTCGTCGACCGTGGGCTGAGCAGCAACGCTGTCTTCTACTCCAGATGATGGTAAATCAAATGGCTGCGCGATGAGTTGAGGTGCGGAAGCTACCACGATCAACAGAATGGCTGCTGCCACTCCGCTCATGCTGCAAGCTATCCGTAGATTCCTGACCCGTGCAGGTTGGATCATACTCAGTTATCCCAATCAAGAGCATCTTCGGGGGAGGACTTACAAGCACGTTCATGGGGAGGAACGACTTGCTTTGAGGCCGAACGGCGATGCTCACAACACGCGGCCACGGAAACATAGGTCACAAATTCACCACGGTCAAAAAAGGATCGTACTTAGCGAAGCGAAAAAGCGATGAAGTTTCTTCCTCTGCGCAAGAGATGCCAGTCCTGACGATTTTGGCTACTGGGTTATTTTGACTAATCCCGTAGAGCCTGACCTTAACACCGATTTGGGTGTCGCTTGTGCCTCTTCAGCACGCAGCTTCATTGCTTAACCTTGTTTCCCGGTGTGTTTCACGGGAGGGCTATGGAAAGCTGGGATCAAGTCGGGTTCTAGCGTGAGGTCAAAGGATTTTCATTGCATCCTTGCCCAAAACGATCGCGATATCGTTCTTGATGTCGCTTGCGAAGCGAGTCCCGCTAAGTCCTGCGAGTGATCGAGATTCCAAAGAGCTTGCAGGATAAAACCTACTCACACGGTAGCTTTAAGTAGGTTTTTGGAAAAACGTCCAGTCCCATTGGAAGAACTTCGTTGCCGTCCCTGCTGCGTTTGTCGATTGGAATCGCATATGAATCAATACGCAGCTCACCGTGAAGAGTCAAATCGTCATCTGGCAATATTGAAGTCAACCTAACGTTGACACCAAGTTCGTTGAGTTTCTACCGTCTCCTTTGTAGCCAAGTTGCTTATCCATGCGGGGTAATAGACTCCGTGGCTTGAGCGACTAAGTCGACGATGTGAGACAGGGAAGTAGAGCTTTTGCCGGTGAACCGAAAAGTCGTTTTGATTGAAGGCGAACGAACCGAAGGAATATCCCTCGCGAATGAGTCGCTGCAGGGGCGATTCGCTTTGCGTCATTTCATGATGACGATTGGCCTGCTGCTAGGTTTAGCGGTGTTCTCAGGATGCTCAACTGCCCGATATTTATCGATGCGCAAGGTTCGAGAAAATCCTCTGGCAGCAAGCTTACAGTTGTTCAGCAACGAAGGACCAGAGATCAGCGTTAGAACTCGTAGGACACTACGTCGGTTTGATCTTGAAGATCACTATCACGCCAATCCTACCGCTTGTTTTGCCGCGATTCGTCAACGCGTCCAGGACCGTCCCGAATCCGATCTCATTTATGCACTCAGCGAATTGTCCTACGTGGAGGGCAAGAAGGCTGAAAGGCTTGGGCGTTTAAGTGAAGCTTTGAATCATTACGGCGTCTCTCTAACCAACAGTTACGAATACCTCTTCAGTAACGATCTCAGTGCGGCGAGGAATGTCTATGATCCGCAGTTCCGTGCCGTGTGCGATCTCTACAATGAGTCGCTGGAAGATACTCTACGCATTCTCTGTTCAGATAGTCATCTCGAACCCGGGCAGACGTACACCATTGAGACCCTTGGCCACAAGTTTGTTGTGCGAACCGAGATGCGAGGGAATTGGGATAAAGACGAATTTGATCATTATGAATTTGTAAGTGACTATGCTATCGAGACATTGAGGAATCGTCACACCACCTATGGTCTGGGGGTGCCTTTGATTGCGGTGCGTAAGGACGTGCAAGGTGACGATCAGCAGGAAAAATATTATGCAGATGGCCTGAGCTATAGCGTGACTGCTCTGATGCGGTGTGTGGATCAGACCGATGAAGAAGGCTCAACCAATACAACTACCTGTGTCTTGGAATTCTTTGACCCTCTCACAGCCAATCAAGTTCTCCTGTCAAATGATTGGGTTCCACTGGAGACGGATCTCAGTACGCCTCTCGCCTTTTTTCTTGATAGTCCGGAATTCCAGAAGAGGAATCAAGCCACCGAGGGTTTGCTCAATCCAGCACGCTCGCAGAGTAAGCGAGGGCTTTACATGCTTGAGCCGTATGATCCGAATCGAATTCCAGTGCTAATGGTTCATGGACTTTGGTCTAGCCCGGTGACATGGATGGACATGTTCAACGATCTGCGTAGTTTTCCCGAAATTCGAGAGCGATATCAGTTTTGGTTCTACCTTTATCCCTCAGGGCAACCCTTCTGGATCAGTGCCACGCAATTGCGCCGAGAATTAGCGGAAATGCGTGATTCATTTGACCCACATCGAAGGGACACCGCACTCGATCAAATGGTTCTGGTTGGGCACAGCATGGGAGGCTTGATCAGTCGCTTGCAAACCATGGATAGCCAAGATGATTTCTGGAAGATCGTCAGCGATGAGCCTGTGACGGGGCCCGCAGACGTATTGGCGAAGGTAAAAGGGCCTGATGATGCAAAGGAGAAGCTGGTCAGCACCTTGTTTTTCGAACCGAACGAGTCAATTAAACGCGTGATTACGATTGGTACACCGCATCGAGGGAGTGAGTTCGCAAATGTTTACACCCGTTGGCTGGCTCGCAAGCTGATCCGTCTACCAAAAATGCTCACGAATTTTGGTGACCGCCTGGCAATGGAGAACCCGAGGCTCTTGCGGAACACACAGCTGCTTACCGTGGCCAATGCACTGGATTCTCTCGCTCCGGAGTCTCCGATCTTTCCTGTCATGATGCGTGCCAAGAAAAATCCTGAGGTGAAATATCACAACGTGATTGGTGTACTGAAAAATTCCTCACTTCTCTCCAGGCGTAATCAACGCGGCGATGGAGTTGTCGACTACGGCAGTGCCACCATGACCGATGTGGAAAGCGAATTGATCGTGGATGCAAACCATACCGATGTCCACATGATCGGTAAGACGATTTTCGAAGTTCGGAGAATCCTCCTCGAGCATCTTGCAGAGATTGACTGGGAAGACCGTGTTGCGAGGGATGGCGAGTCGTCCATGCTCGCCACAGAGCGAATTGCAGAAGGCCTGCCGCCTCAGGAAGGTGACAGTCAGCTTATCCATCGTTAGGCAACCGGCGTTTGCCCCAGTGGAAAACGGTTCTACTGCTCTCCCATCAAACCTGGCTTTCACACTTCTCTAAGTAATGGCTCAGCGGACCTTCGGAGAGGGAAAGGCGGGGTGTCGTTCGCTTTGTCCTGCCGATGAGTACCTTGGTGGTTGGGTTCTTCTCTAGGCTGATCTCGCGACGCCCAGGCAGGGATTCGCTCGTGCGCTTGGCTGCTGATGACTGTTTAGATTTAGCGTTTGGTCTCGCCGTTTTGACATCCATGGAGGTTTCACCCTTCAAGTTTTGTTTGCGTTGTAGTTCACCTCGCATCACGTGAACTTCTTTTGGGGCTTGGATACCCAGTCGAACTGAGTTGCCGCGAATGCGCAGGACCGTGATTTCGATATCTTCCCCAATCTTGATCGTTTCATCTGTTTTTCTGGTGAGCACTAACATTGGCGTCTCCTTTGCCTTTGGATGGTGAACTCCTAAATGCTCGCAATTCCCAGAGGTGGTCATTGCGGGACCGGTTGGTCATCGCTTAAGTAGGTGCACGAAGCGTGCCAAAAGACTTGGTCGGGTTTGTATTTCTTTGGGTTCAACTCATTTTGTCTGTGTTTACGCTACGGAACGACAGGTTTTTTTTAATGAACCTATCTCGAGTCTAGGAGGATGAAGGGGGCCGTTGGTAAGAATTGCAATTTGTGTCATTTAGCAACAAAGGGTGACGGGAAGTTGAAGTTGCGTATTTGCTAGCGGCTTAAGATTCGCCTTGAGTCAAAATTTGGATTTCGATAAGTTTTCCCACGCTGATCAGGTGAGGGTCACAACCCCGGTTGCGAGCTGCAGGATCAGCGTTGGCCACACGCAAAAGTGGCTATCCATGCAATTTTCGAGTGCCCGCTTACCGGCTCAAAGGAGTGACCGTGATGCGTTCATCCATCGTCCAGTTCTGTTTTCCCTTCAACGGGGCTAGGTGGCTTGCTGTCATCGTATCTCTGATGCCTATCGCCGGCATAAAGATTGCTTTTGCTCAGGAGGGATCGCAAGCGGGTAGCAAGAACGATATTGTTGCGGTCGTTAACGCGGATCCGGTCACTCGGAGTATGCTCTGGGGAGCTACCGTAGAGCGTGTCGGTAGTGAGATCCTTGAGAATATGATGAATCGCTACCTGATTCTCCAAGAATGCAATGCCAGAGGAATTGAAGTCACCAAGCAAGAGGTTAGCGACGAAATTCGCAGGCTGGCTGGTAAGTTTGGGCTTTCGATGGAGAGTTATCTCAATTTGCTGCAGGAGAATCGGCAGATCACGGCCGGACAGTAGAGTCGCGAAATCATTTGGCCGATGCTGTCACTGCGAAAGCTAGTCGCCGACCGCGTTCAAGTGACCGATGAAGAATTTAACCAGGCCTACCTTTCCCAGTTTGGTGAAGCGGTCAAGTGTCGTTTAATCATGGTGGAGGAGCGAGCCAAAGCCCTTGAGTTGCATCAGCAGGCTGTCGCTAACCCCGATCAGTTCAATCAACTTGCCAAGCAGTTTAGTGAGGATGAAGCAAGTGCGAGTGTTGGTGGTTTGATTCCGCCGATTCGCCGATACAGTGGAGATAGTCGCCTGGAAGATGCCGCTTTTGCACTTGCCAACGGAGCGGTTTCCGAGATTCTCCAGTTGGGTGATCAATGGATTATTTTACAGGCAGTCCGCCGCATCCCTGCATCCACCCCCAGTCCTCAATCACTTCCTGCAATCAAGGAACAGATCAACGACCGAATTCGAGATGAGAAGGTTCGTGTGGCTGCTGGTGAATTGTTTGCAGACCTACAGGCTAAAGCCAAGGTAGTGACGGTTTTGGGTAACCAGGAGCTTGAGCGTCAATATCCTGGAGTCGCTGCACTGGTCAATGGGCAGCAGGTCTTGATCTCGGAAGTGGGGGCGGAAGCGATCAAGCGATACGGCGCTGATGTGCTTGAGGGTGAAGTGAATCGTAAGTTATTGGTTCAAGCACTCCGTGCAGAAAAAATGCAAGTTATTCAGGAAGATGTGGATCGAGAAATCGCAGCGGGTGCCATTGCTTCAGGGTATGTCAAAGCGGATGGGACTGCAGATCTCGAGCCCTGGTTTGAATCGATCACCGCTGATGGGACGACCACTGTGGATCTGTATGTGAAAGATGTGGTCTGGCCAAGTGCTGCCCTGAAGAAACTTGTGGAAGAATCTGTCGAGGTGACACAGGCTGACCTGGAGAACGGTTTCGAGTCGGCTTATGGTCCGAAAGTAGAAGTGCTTGCGGTTGTGCTTTCCGATCAACGCACGGCACAGAAAGTATGGGAGATGGCTCGAGATAACCCAACAGATGCGTTCTTCGGAGGGTTGGCAGAGCAGTATAGCGTGGAGCCTGTCTCCGCGAGTAACCAAGGTAAGGTGCCTCCAATCCGGATGCATGGGGGCCAGCCAGCGGTTGAAAAAGAGGCCTTTGGTCTCAAAGCGGGCGAACTGAGTGGCATCATCTCCACCGGTGGGAAGTATCTTGTTCTCCGTTGCCAAGGCTACACCGAGCCGATTGTTTCGGATCCAGCGGTGGTTCAAGCTGAGTTACTGAGGGACCTCTCGGATCGAAAGACAAAGCAAGCCATGGCAGCGAAGTTCGAGCAGATGGTTAGCGACGCGGAAATCGATAATTTTCTCGAAACCGAAGCAGCACCACGGATAGCAGCGAGACCGGAAGGGAAATAGGGCTTTCCAGCGGCTTGTTTAGGTGTCGGAGGTCATCCATTTGCGGGTAACACGGAGTGAGCAGGCTGAATTCCTTGTGTTTTCAGCTTTGTCTTGGTGTAGGGTAAAAACCCCTTGTTCGGACGGCCACGTTGTGTCGACAATGGCACGTGCCCCCGAGTGATACCTCTAATTTTCCTGCAGTGACTTCAATGAGCGACCAGTTCGATCAGGATACGCCAAATATCGATGCACCGGCTATCGATATGCCAATTACGGATCCAATCCCAGAGCCCTTCGAGGTTCGGTTCGCCTCGCGTGTTGATCGTTTGCCGCCGTACATGTTCGGCCGGATCAATAATTCCCTCTACCAGAAGCGTCGCGCAGGGGACGATGTGATCGATCTCGGAATGGGGAATCCCTCGGATCCTCCCGATGAGATCGTGATCAAAAAGTTGGCCGATGCTGCGGCGGATCCAGGTAACCACGGGTACAGTAAATCCAACGGAATCGTCAATCTGCGACGCGAGGTTGCGAGTAAGTACTTTCTTAAGTACGGCGTTCGATTAGATCCTGAAAACGAAATCATCTCCTGCCTTGGAAGTAAGGAGGGGTTTTCTCACATGTGTTTGGCACTGATGGGGCCGGGTGACACTGCCATGATCCCCTCGCCCTATTTTCCGGTGCACATGTACGGAGTCATCCTTGCATCGGGGAACGTTGTCTCGCTCGATGTTGCCGATCCGGATCGTTTTTTGAGAAATGTTGCTTACACCTGTGAGCATCTTGCGCCACGCCCGAAAGTCCTGATTGTTAACTATCCCCATAATCCTTCATCGGCTGTGATCGAACCTGATTTCTTCGTGGAAGTGGTTCGACTTGCCAAGAAGTACGGTTTCTTGGTTATCCATGACTTTGCCTACGCCGATGTCGCCTTTGATGGGTATCAGCCCCCAAGTTTTCTTGCAGCACCCGGTGCAAAAGACGTAGGGGTTGAATTCACCACGATGAGTAAGGGATATAACATGGCGGGATGGCGAGTCGGATTCTGCGCCGGTAACGCCGACATGATTCGGGGACTCGGGACCATCAAGGGCTATTACGATTATGGAATGTTTCAAGCGATTCAGATCGCGGCGATCGTCGCTCTGCGCGAAACAGAATCCAGTGTCGAAAATCAATCCATGATCTACCAGGGTCGACGTGATGTGCTCGTTAGCGGTCTAAGGCGTCTGGGGTGGAAGGTGAATCCGCCGAAAGCAGGCATGTTTGTTTGGGCGGAAGTTCCTGAACCTTGGCGAAGTAACATGAGCACCATGGACTTTGCAATGAAGTTACTTGAAGAGGGCAATGTGGCGGTGAGTCCGGGTAGCGGATTTGGATCAGCCGGAGAAGGATTTCTTCGCATGTCCTTGGTCGAGAATGAGCAACGACTTCGACAGGCGGTTCGTCAGATTGGCAAATGTCTTTCCAGCACAACTTCTGATGCACCGACCTAAGGATTCTCATGGGAATCCTCTGACCTCTTCTGTGCTCAGGGTCGATGCTGAAATCATGGTAATGATTTGCTACTTGGTTCGATCCTCATTTTTGTCAGGCGATCCCTCCGCGTTTTGAGGAGAGATTAGCGGTTGCTTCGCATCCTTGCTCGGAATTGGGTACAATCCGCGGCCGAGGGTTTCTCTCTAATTCACTCTTCCTTAAAGGTGCTGGATGTTTGCTCTTTGTCGTAACCTTTTGATTTTATTTTGCTTGGCTTCGGTGAATGGTTTGGTACTCGCTGAGCATACGGTGCTGCTACATGGGAAAACCGGCTTGGTGAAAATTGAACCCAATGGTGACGTTTCCTGGAGGATGGACTGGGGTGGAATACACGATATCCATCAGCTGGATAATGGCCTTTTATTGACGCGTGAGGGGCGCACAGGAGTAGTGGAAATCAATCCCGCTACCAAAAAAGTAGTTTGGCGGTACGATTCGGCAAAAGCCAACGGCAACGAGGGTAAGCCTGTCGAAGTTCATGCGTTTGAGCGTTTAGAGAATGGATTGACGATGATTGCTGAGTCTGGAATTGCCCGGATCATCGAGGTGGACCGGCAAGGAGTCATTCAGCATTCTATTCCTCTTGTTGTGGATAACCCCAGCACTCACAGTGACACACGACTTGTTCGTTCCACATCGCAGGGAACCTATCTAGTTGCTCATGAAGCGGATGGAAAAGTTCGTGAATATGATCGAGCCTCTGGCGAAGTCATTTGGGAATATGAAGTTCCCATGTTTGGGAAGGCTCCAAAGCCCGGACACGGTCCCGAGGCTTACGGTAACCGATTGTTCGCTGCACTGCGTCTGGAGAGCGGGAATACCCTGATCGCAACCGGAAATGGACACGGTGTCATCGAAGTCACCCCGGAAAAGAAGGTGGTATGGCAGATCCAGCAAGATGACCTTGAGGGCATTCGTTTGGCTTGGGTCACGACCTTGGAGGTGCTGCCAGAGAATCGCATCGTGATCGGTAATTGTCATGCGGGACCTGGGCAACCACTTTTAGTAGAGCTCGACAGGGAGTCAAAAAAAGTGCTCTGGACGCTTGACGGCCACCAATCATTTGGCAACAACGTTTCGAATTCGCTTTTGGTCGATATGGTGGGTCAATCTTTGAGATGAAACCACTGACCTTAGTAGATTTCTAGTACTGTAGACTCTAAAGTGTGGTGAGATGAATCGCTGCCAGCGAAAGTTTTGGTCAGGATTCTGTCACCCCATCATGATGAATTACCGAGTGACACCATGTGGTGTACACTCATACGCAACCATTTTATGTATCTGTTTACCTGAGGTATTGTAATGACCCGTGGATTGATTTCCGTTTTTTCAATGTTGATGTTCGCTTCCCTTGCTTTCGCCCATTGTCAGGTCCCATGCGGTATCTATGGCGATCAACTGCGTTTCGAGCAGATGCTAGAAGATCAAAAAACCATTTCGAAAGCACAGACACAACTGAATGAGCTTACTGACGGTCAAATCGATGCTCAGTCTGTTAATCAAATCGGTCGTTGGATTGCCACGAAAGAAGAGCATGCAACCAAAATTCAGATGACCATTGCAAGTTACTTCATGGCTCAAAGAATCAAGGTAGATAATCCAAAGTACGTCAAGCAACTCACTGCTGCACACGCTGTCATGCTGCATGCAATGAAATGCAAGCAGTCTGCTGATCCAGCGACGGCTAAGGGGCTGGAGAAGGCAATTTTTGATCTTTACCGAGCTTACGAAGGTAAA
Organism: Rubripirellula sp.; assembly: GCA_012270385.1. GTDB lineage: Bacteria > Planctomycetota > Planctomycetia > Pirellulales > Pirellulaceae > Rubripirellula. Next base: position 16,872 of record JAAXIK010000105.1, read on the forward strand.
GAGCCAGACTTTGATCACTCCCACTAATCGCCAAACGACCGATCCTTGTTAGGTGTCCATGGAGTCATCGTTCGAGTGGATGCCATTTGGGAGAGAGAATCCGGATTTCTGAATCAATAAAAACCGTGGCTGAAAAAGTCGCGGTTTTTTTATGTTCAAATCTGACGTTGGCTATCGTCCTTGCATTTTCGTTTTGATCACAAAAACCGAGTCACCCGCGGTGATAAACAGGTGCCGTCGTTCGGGTCCCGCAAAAGTCACATTGGCTGTCCATCCTCGAGGAACAGGTAAGTGCATGATTTTCTTTCCGTCGGGGTCATACGCTGAGACTCCACGTCCAGTGAGGTAGACATTACCCTATTGGTCGATGGTCATGCCGTCGCTCCCCTACTCACAGAAAAGTGTTTTTTCGGATAACGTTCCATCCTCCCCGATGCGGTATCGAAAGGTTTTTCCCGCATTGATGTCAGCAATATAAAGAAGCCTTTTCTCGGTATTCCCAATGATGCCATTGGGCTGTTGAAGATCGTCAGCTACCTGACTAACCTTGCCCTCCTTGTCGACACGGTAAACACCTCTCGGGTGATCATCAGCGAAGGTTTGTGTCCAGTAGGGCCGGCGGTACAGAGGGTCGGTAAAATAAATGGATCCATCTTGGTCAACCCAACAGTCGTTGGGCCCGCTGAATCGTCGGTCTCCGAAGTTTTTTGTGATCACTCGATGTTCTTTGCTTGAGGTGTCTATCTCCCAGAGTTCGTTCTGATCATCCGCGCAAGCGATCAGACTTTTTTCACTGGCATAGTAGAGGCCATTGCTGCGGCCTGCGGGTTTCAACCATGTTGAAACCTGATCGGTGTGAAAACTGTATTTGATAATTTGATCGTTCGGCTGATCTGTGAATAAAACGTCACCATTGGAATCTGCAGCTGGGCCTTCTGTAAATTTAAACTTATCGGATATCAAGATGAGTTCTGACTCGGGAAGCAAAATGGTTGACTGAGCGGTTGTGAGCCGAGCGACGCAGAGCGACAGTAGCAGCGAGCACGGGAGAAGGGTCTTCAGTGATCTCAATGGTCTAGCTCCGTTTTAGAAATCCTGGGCGCCGCATGTCGCGGTTTCAATGTAAAAGGGGACGCAGTTCAATAGGCTGCACGATTCAGAAGGGTTTCCTCGTTCGTATCGCCAGATCGTGAGTGAGCTTAATCATAGTAGATTTGAAATACTTGGCTTAAGCCTGCTCTCTTGAGGTTTGCGGTGTTTGCTGCTCTGTGTTCGATAAACATAGGCAGGTTATTCTAATGGTGGTATATTTCTATATGGTGGCGATACCCGCTCTCGACGAATAAGACACATGAGGAAAACGGTATGCAGTATCAGCACACTCAACCGGGTTGGGTCATTCGTTTCACCTGCCTGATTTGTCTTTGCATTCCCTTGGGGCTGAATCTGGCATTCAATCAAGGACGGTTCCCGCTCTATGAAATGCTTCCGGTCGGAGCGATCATGCTTGCCGTGGTCACTTTTTTTCACTCCTTAACCGTTCGCATTGATTCTGAGTCGATGCGTGTCAAATTCGGAGTGGGATTGGTGGCGTACAATTTTCTGCTCAAAGACATCCAGTCGGTGGAACCCGTCCGTTCCCCATGGTATTGCGGTTGGGGAATTAGAAAGATTCGAGGCGGTTGGCTATTGAATGTTTCAGGTTTTGAAAGTGTTGAGATTCATTTGCGTACAGGGAAGGTCTACCGCATTGGGACGGATGACCAGGATGGATTATTGGCGGCCCTGAAGGCATCGGTCACCGGTGAGGTTCAGTAAGGCGAGATGCCGTGGAAGCCAGAACTGGATAGCCGATGAGTAGAGCAGGTGACTCAAGAGATGGGCATGGTTCCGAAATGAGTAGTGAAAAGTCCGTGTATTGTGATGAGTCTCTGAGTTGGATCAGGACCGTCGATGGGGATAGGCTGTGGATCGCAGCTTCTGGAGTTTTAGATTCAGAATTGCAAATTGAGGCTTTATCGGAGGCTGAAATCAACGCGATGCGGGTCGCCCCAGAACAGATCGCTCGATGCAAGACGTGGTTCGCTCAAGCATCGAAAAGTGGACCACCCACGGTAAATAGTTTTTGGTTGCAGCAATTCCTGCAGCATTGGTCAGGCGAGAAAGTCTCGCAGGGAGCTGTTATTCTTGCCGCCTCGCAGACTGGATTTGAGCTCGCTTCTGCTCCTGGAAGTCGCACTACCAGCGTAACCATTGGGGTCTCCAAAGATAGCATCAGCCAATTTGACTGCGGTTGCGGACATCCCTGAAGCCCAAGCGACTTAGTTAGAAATGGGGAGCCTTCTTGGTCGAGCTGCTGAACGATCGGTGTGGTGCTTTTTAGCGGGTTTCGCTAAAAGTTGAGTACACGGCGACCGTGCAGATCGAAAGGAATTCGGTTTGCTAGCTGTGTGGTTCGGATCCGCTGTCGGATTCGGTGAACCTTTAACCAAGAAAGCTGGGATCGAATGGATTCAGATTCTCTTCATGACGATGGAGCGGCGGCAAAGCTGAGAGTATCCGGGGCGAAATTATCGACCGTGGATCTCTCCGTTGTTGTACCGCTCTATAACGAATCCGAGTCCGTTCCCGAATTGCTCCGCCGTTTGGATGAAACGCTTGGCCCGCTTCATGAGCAGGCGATGCAGGGTCTTGATAATGCTCACGAGGGCGTTACCGACCGCAAGGTTCGCGAGCAGGGAATGACTTGCGAGATTGTCTTAGTTGACGACGGTAGTCGTGATTCAACGTATCAGGTTGCACGGCATCACGGAGAGTTGGTCTCCGTCCCAGTTCAGATCGTTTCCCTGCAGCGTAATTTTGGTCAGACAGCGGCCATGCAAGCGGGCATTGACCATTCAGCCGGGGAAATGATCGCAACGATGGATGGGGATCTGCAGAATGACCCCGCTGATCTTCCGATGATGGTTGACCAATTTCGAGAGCGTGGACTCGATTTGCTCTGTGGGAGGAGAAAGAAAAGGCAGGATGGTATGTTGCTGCGTCTGATACCTTCCTGGATTGCCAACCGGCTGATTGCAAAGGTGACGGGAGTCAAGATTAGCGATAACGGTTGCAGTTTAAAGGTCTACCGGGGTTCGATCATCAAGCAGGTGCGTTTGATGGGGGAGATGCATCGGTTTATCCCGGCTTGGGTGTCTCAGGTTACGCATCCGTCCAACATTGGTGAGGTGGATGTCCGCCATCACGCTCGGCAATTCGGGCAATCCAAGTATGGGATTTCACGAACCATTCGAGTGGTCCTTGACCTGATGTCTGTTCTATTTTTTATGCGATTCCGAGCAAGGCCCGGTCATTTTTTCGGTGTCGTTGGAATGGCGATTGGATCAATCGGGATGTTCATGCTCGGTAGTTTGCTAATCGCGAAGTATGGATTTGGCGAAGATATTGGTACTCGACCCATGTTAATCGTGGGAGCGCTTGCCATGCTGAGTTCAGTTCAATTCATTTGCTTTGGCATCATGGCGGAAATGTTAACTCGGATTTATCACGAGTCGGGAAATCGAACCACGTACGTCGTTCGCAATACCTCCTCTCAGCACCATGCGGCTGATTCTGGTGTGAACAAGTCGCTAATGATGAAGAAAGCAGGATAGCCACATGGTGAAATGGCTGTGTGGAAATCCAAGTCGTTTACCACTCTTGTTAGCAATCTATTTCATTGCTCATGTACTGGTTCGTACGTTCGTGTCGGGAACCTTGGATTACGACGAATCTGAGCAAGCATTTCTATCCCAGTTTTTTCAACTCGGTTACAACAGCCAGCCTCCTCTCTACACATGGTTGCAACGCGGAACCTTTGAAACAATCGGTTACTCCGTGGTCTCGTTGGCGCTTTTAAAGAACATTTTTATCTGGCTGACCTATGTGCTCGTTTTCGAAGCGATCAGGCAGGCAACCGGAAAGGTGCAGCTGGGTTTAGTGGCTTCACTGGGAATGTTATTGATTCCACAGGTCTCATGGGAAAGCCATCGTGATTTATCCCATACCGTGGCTGCAATGTTTGCCACCAGTCTTTTGATCTATTGTGTGGTGATGATGGCAAAGAGTGTAAGTGTGGGCGTGGCGACCCGATGGTACGTCCTGCTGGGTTTCACCGTCGGCATCGGAGCTTTGTTCAAATACAACTTTGCGTTGGTTGTGCTTGGCATATTGATCTCAGCTGTTTCGGTTACCCGTTATCGAAAAGCAGTTCTGGATTGGCGTCTACTGTTATCCATATCGATCACCCTTGTCATGGTGATGCCTCATCTTGTTTGGATGACAGAAAACTTCGGTCTTGCTTAATCCCAAACCGTGAATACGCTCACCGGTGGGCAAAGTGAAGTCTGGATCGCCAACGTATCCAAAGGTTTAGTTTCGTTGAGTGTTTCGATTCTGGCTTGTATTGTTGGGCCCGTGCTAATGTTTGCACTAGGACTTGGCAGAAATCGCCCTTCGCGTGTGATGGGTCGCGCTCTTGGGAGACTTGAGATAGAGCCGAGCTATCTACTGGCGCGGTTCGTTATCGTCATCAG
>JAAXIK010000310.1:0-10591 GCA_012270385.1 Rubripirellula sp.
CAGTTGAGGCAGATTTTAGCGGATTATCAGGCTAGCCGAGGTGCATCAGCGGCTATTCGCATTCGCACAGACAGCGCCGTTCAATATCAGTACGTGGAGCCCATACTCCGAGAAGCCGCCAAATTGGGGATTGCCGACGCTGCAATCGCGGTTCAAGAGGGAGACTCGTTATGAGGTTACCGCAAGCTCAGGGGCCTCGATCGATAGAGCTGAAAATGACGCCTATGATTGACGTCGTATTTTTGCTTCTCGTATTCTTCGTTTGGACAAGTAGTTTTGACTTACCCGAATTTGATCTTCAAGCTTCCATTGCGCGACCTCCGGTTGGAGGCCTCGAGAGCGATGAATTGAATGAAGAAATTGAGGAATTTGATGAAATTGTGATTCAACTCAATCAAGTTGAGGGTCAATTGATCATCTACATGAACGATGAGATGGTGTCCAGCATAGATTCTCTAACTGAAAAGTTACAATCTGTTCTAAGCTTGGGTATTCAACCGCCAGTGATCATTGATCCTAGCGATACCGTAACGGTTGGCAATGCGGTGAAAGTTTATGACGTGGCTCGCCAAGCAGGATCGGATCGCGTGCTTTTCGCCGCGAGGGCGGATTAGGACATGCATCTGAAATCAAAAAAGCGATCTACTTATTTACTACCGTTGTGTCTCCTTTTATTCATTGGTACTCCGCTCGGGGCGTTCGCGGATACAGGGTGGCAAGTTAAGCGTTCAACTCAAAGCTTGGAGCTTGACACGGTTCGTCAGTTAGTGGCTAAGCAAAAATTTAGAGAAGCTTTGGAGTACTGTGAAACACAGATTGGGCAGTATCCCGCCTCTTCTCTCTACGCTGCCAAATGGGCGGTTGAGCACTCTCAAGTACTCGTGGCCATGGCGAGTGAGGAGCAGATCTTTGATGAGACAGCAGCCAACCAATCTACCGGCCCTATCGTTGCCCTTCTCGAGTCTTATCCAGAACATGATTACCGACTCTTTTTAGAAGCTGGAATTTATCATGCGAAAAAACAAGCTGTACTTCATTTAGTGTCTCGATCTGTCATATCGCCACTTAATGAAGAGTTGAATCGAGAGGCTCTCCGCTTTTCGGTAAAAGTGAGTGATTCGATTACCGACTTTGTAGGGGAAATCAAGAGGTATCGTTCACAAATTAGCGGACAAGCTGCTTTAACCAGTATGCCTTCCCCAGAAGAACTCTACCGATTACAGCAGGGTTTGATGGTGGATGTAGTCTCTCTCGCACTCATTCAGACCAGCTTGATCGACTCAAATAGCAGTGACTTCATAGCAGCTGCGACGAGGACAGAGAAAATAGCAAACGACGCGCTAGCTGTATTGCCAAATGGCACTGAAGCAAGACGTGAAGTGCTCCGTTTAAGATTGGAAGCGCTAATGCGCATGAAGCAATCTGCCAGGGCAGCGGAAATCCTCAGTGAACTTGATGAACCGTATGAACTTGGAGCCTCCCCTAAATGGAAAGCGCTACGTGTGCGCATGCACATAGAGCAAAACCAGGAACTTGCTGCTCGCGATACCCTAGTTGATTTCTATGGAATTCCATTGGAAAGAATGATCTTACAACCAGGGCTCCTGGGTGAAATCGCTATTGAGATGGATTTATCTCTTCTACAGTTCTTTCTTCATTACGGCACAACGCAGCGAGTAGCAGACTGTTTAGATTGGATTGAGCAGAGAGGCGGTAGGTATGCGAGACTTAGGGCCGATGCGATCGCGCTGGAAAAAATAATCGGCGAAGGTAAAAACCCAGCTCTTCAGAAGAATCCTAAACTCATCGCAGCACGTGGTGAACAATTGATCCGAAACGGTAATTTGTCAGAGGCCGCGGAGTTGCTTGCACTAGCATCGAGTTTAGCTGCTGTCGCTGATGAGGGAGTCCAGTACGGTGTTCAAGCGGCTGCAGCCTTTCAATCGTTGGAAAACGCGGCACGGGCTGCAGAGGTGTTGAGAATGGCTTCTGTAAAACACGCAAAAAGTAAACAAGCTTCCTCAGTCCATCTGCAGTCAGCGATCTTGTTTTCACAAGTGAATACTTCCAAGTTGGATGACTTACAGAGTCGATTACGCGAACACCTTGCGATCTGGCCACAATCTCAGACCACCCGATCGGTCTCCTTATGGCTGTACAAGATTCTAAGAGAGAAACTGCAATTGGTCGAAGCGGCTGATGTGCTGAACATCTTGTTGCAAGGAGAAGGACAGCCTTCGGACGAGGGTTTGTTGTCCCAAGCGTGGTATGAAGCTCTCTCTCAAGATTCGGTAGATTGGTTATCTGTGTCCGACAGTTTTTCTCGACAGGTCCAATCGAATCCGTCCCCTGATCACCTATCTGATACTCGACAGAAATTAGCGTTGATCTTATTGGATGCAACCAAACTGAAGACTTTGGAGATTAATCATTTCGGAGAGTTTGAGAAAGCGATTTATAACCTTCGCTTAGGACAACACCATCAGGAAAATCTACCTGATCCACCCGAGGGTTGGACTGATCACCACTGGTTGAAGGCTCTAACACTCAGAATACTACAAGACGCAAACCACCAGAAAGATCTTAGGCTTAGTGTTGCTCGGTCCTTATTGGATTGGCGAGGGGTGAAACTTGAAGTACCACAGAGAGCAGAGTGTCTTCTGTGGTTGCAGCAATTCGAGGAGGCTATCGAATCATTGGAAGCTTGGATGACCCAGTCACCAAATTCTTTAGACTGTCGTATCACTTCAGCAAAGTTATTGGTAGCGAGCGAGAATCAAGTTGCTGTTCTCAAGGGGGCTTCGATCTGGAATGCTATTTCGCAAGGTATGAAGAAAGGCACAGATATTTGGCATGAGGCCAAAATAGAACGCATCAAAGCTCTTAAGAAGGCCGGAGATGAAGAGTCCGCACACAAGCTTGTTCGATACCTATTGCTGACCACCCCTGATTTGAGTGAATTCTGGAAATCGAAATATGAAGAACAGCTCAAATAGGACTTCGAACATGAATGAAAAGAGCGGTAATTGAGGTTACCGGTATGTCAGTCAAAAAACAGATGAGGTTCGTCATTCTCGAGCATGAACCGGGAGTGCTTTTCGCGAGAACTGCTGTCATTCACTATGACTGGATGTTCGAAGTAAAAGATAGTCTTCGCACATTCGCGACGGATCCAATAGATCTATTGGCTCAAGAAATTCAATCCAACTTACCTGCCACTGAGTTAGCAAAGCACCGGCTAGATTATCTCCATCTTCGAGGGGACATTGGACGTGAGCGTGGATGCGTTACTGAAATCGCTCGCGGAACTTATCAGGTGAATAAGAGCAACCAGGATTGCTTTGATGTTTTACTGAGTTTCCAACAACCTTGTTTCAAGAATCCTATCCACTGCAATTTTTCCAGGAGAACTTCAGACTCCAAAAATTCATCTTGGATTTTAGAAATCATGATCGACTAGAAAGGGAAACCTTACACGATTCCTGCACGCGTTCGCCAGCATAGTGAAGCCTTGAGATACCTCGTCTGAGTAGCGGTTAAGTTTGCTACGTTTAAAGTGCGTACGGTTGGAAACGACTCTTATCCCTAAAAACGCAAAGAATCAGGGATCCAGTCTTTCAGCGTTTCCGCAACAGTCGGTTTTGCTTTTTCTTTTTGTTCAGCAGATTTTTCGAGTTGGATTGAATTCTCTCGCTTATTGGAGAGCAAGTATTGAATCCAAAAATTATCGAGTAGTTTGCCAGCGGGTAAGAGGTTCCCTCTTTGCATTCCTTGGACTGCTAAAAATACACGGCGCTGCAGATCTGCCCGCTCGGATTGGGTTGGAAAGTAATCATAGATTCGGACATCATCAATCCAAACCGTTCCAGGTTTTAGATTATCAATAGCCAGTCTGACAGGGCCACTGGTTTTGGATTCCAAGCCATCGATTTCGAGAACCAAATCGTGTGTTAACCACTGCGCATTTTTTTGGACCTCAATAAGTTTGGAAACACGCAGCGGTTCATTTGCCTCAGTGGTCTCAATAGCAACTCGCACCTGCTGAGAATCCGTAATCTCAGCGGAAGGAACTCCTCTTATGGAAAGACTTACCGCAATTCGTCCTGACTCTGGTGGAGCAAATGCCTCACTCATAATCCAAGTTCGGCCTGCGGTGTTCATTTCGGTTTGCAGACGTACCGAGCGCATTCCATGTAAAGCAATGTTATGGTCAAGTTCGACGCAGCCGTCTGGGTGTTGTGCATGAAGCCAACCAAGAATACCGACCTCGCCGACCCGCTCGAAACTACCATTTGAAAGAAGGTCAGGATTCACCGTGGGCTGGTTCAAGTAGCCAATATTTTCGACGATATCCGTGACTTTTTGTTTGATACGTTTAACGACAGGTGGGCCTCCAGAAACACGATTCGTCCATTGTCTGACAGAATTAAGACCGCTGGTCGTGGATCGTATTACCATGCAGGTACCTGGTTTAATCTTGACTCTCGCTCGAGTCGGCCGAATTGTAGTGATCTGCCTCGGATCGTCAGCATCAGGGCGATTCGGTAATGGGATCTCCCAAGTTAATGGTTCATTAGTCTCAAGATCTATTTCTGTGCTCCAAGGGACAAGATTGATAAGCAATAAATGCAATCGATCATCTTGGAAATACTTCCAGATTCTGACCGTGGCTGAATTTGGATCGACAGACTTCAGTTCACTCAACGAGGTGTCAGGTAAATCCGCAAAGATACGTAAATTCCTGATATCCGATTCGCTAAAATGTAAGTCAACCAGTTGGGAATTGACAAAAATCCATCGTGGATTTTGTTTCTCGATAACGGTTGCAAGATCTTTCGACCGCATACTCATGCCATTTTTCAGGCCTGAAGCATCACTTGATTGGCTAAATCGAATAGCTGGTGTTTCCGATTGATTATCTAATTCTTTGGTTAACTTCAGCCGGCCTGATAAATTGCTGGTTGTGGTGTATCGGAGGTCTCGCACAATTAGGCCCCCCAATTCGGGAATCGTTTCAACTGTATCCTTGGCAGCAAAAATGAAGACGGGGAAGTCGGTGATTGAATCAAATAATTGCTTTGCAATCGGTTGGTCTGTTTTTGTTGAGCTCCCAATGAAGTCAGCATCGTCTGCAGTGATCGCAACTTCGCTGGTTGATTCGTTCTTATCCGAGTAGGTCTCTTCTGCAGCGGATAAGTCGAGCATCCGCGGGTTGATTTCTGATTCAACAGATAGACCTAACGCATTATTTGGTCCTTCAGTATTGATGGAAAACCCAACAAAACATGGGTGATTTTTTCCTTCCTGTTCTAGTTCTTTCAGGCATTCGCCAATCAGGCTCATGATGTCGCGCTTGCCTAGTTGGGCCTCCGCAGTTTGAAGTTGGAATTTGTCGATCTTGCGTTTAGACGACTCTCTGATTGAGTCACTTGGACCCTGTTTGAAAAATTGGATGCTTGGGTTGAATTCGAGGATGATTCCGATATCAGAATCATCAAAGAAGGATAGGACTGTCTGAAGATAGTGACAGCTTTCGGTACCCGCTTTCGTCAAGTTCGCATAGATTTCACTCGGATACCATGCTGCATGCTGTTCATTGACGGGAATCGAGATCGTGTCAAATCCGAGTCGGTTCGCTCGGTTTTTTAACCGCATCATCGCTAGGCGAAGGCGAAAAAGCTCGACCGTTTTTGTGCTCCATTCATTTTGATCAATCCAATTTTGGTAGTCCGCGCTGAGTTCATCTACCCAAGTGTGGTTGGTGAGTCGCAAGATAGAACTGCGAGTCTGATCCTTTTTTGTAGCGCGAGATGTCAGTGCGGCATCTGCGTTCTCTACCGTAATGGATCGAAATCTGAGATCTTCATTTTCATCCAGATTAGTGATTTTGATCTGATCTGCACTGTCAAATTGTCGTACCCAAGTGATGGTTTGCCATGAGTCATCGAGATCGGCGTTAGAGTTGGGAATGACTGTGAATTGACGAGATAATGTCTGGTCTTCGCTCCCGATAGATACCTCGAACTTAGTCTTTACCTGACTTGGTAAACGCATGGAATGAATCTGAATGATTCCATCACTGTTCGCTAACTTGGTTTCGAATGAAGCATTGGGCGCTATGGATGTGAGCTGCCCGCTAGGATTCACTTCTGGATTCCTCTGATCAACCAAGGGGAAGCTTGGCGGGACTTTAGCTGGTAACTTCACCCCTGTGTTTGCTAACCAATCTGGCATAAACCAGGAGGATACTGACGGTTGGATGATCTGAAGGATATTTCGTTTTTGCGAATCCGTTGTTGTCGGCGCCGTCGTACCGCATGTCATGAAAGAACGTTGGATCTTGAAATCCCGATCGGCTTGGCCAGTAAGCTTGGTCCAGAAAGTATCGTCCTGATCGATCACCATCCAACGCGCTTCGTAGACACCCGCATTCAACGGTGCCTGGATCTCTACGAAAGCTTCGCCCCCTTTCTGCGAATCATCCGTTGTAATATCGAAGGTCGCTTTTTGACAGATCGCATTGCTATCGATCTGATGAAGTTCGAGCGTTAGACCGGGCCGTTTAAATCGTGGGGGCAGACTGGGTATTTCTACCCTAGTTTTTATTGTCTGCCCGATAGTGAAGGTCTTAAAGTCGTGCCAAGAATCAAACTGTATAGGAGAGGGAGTGGGTTGGAGAATGGACCACTTCCGCTTGGAGAACTCGTCTTGATCCTCGAACTGGATGGGTTCTCCACTGATTAAATCTCGTATTTTGAAAGTTTGAACGATTGTCCAGGAGTCTTGGAGTGCGCTCGAGGTGGGTAGTTTACGTTGTACCAATAACTCTGCACCCGGGGAGCAGTCGATGGTTAAGAGGAACTGGTAGTCAGAGATTGTCTTCGATCCGTGGATGAGAAGACGATTTCTAAGATTGTTGAGATGATAAGCACCAGCTGAGAATGGATCCTCCGAGTAATTTTTGAACTCGCTGATCACGGCGTTATTCGTTGAAGCGGGGTCTCGGACTTGGATCATGTAGTCCAATTGAATCGCTTGGTTAGCATTCAACCCAAAGCGGAGATCTATCCGCTGGGTGTGCACTGTATCGCCGTGGGTCAGTGGGCAGAGTGAGCAGAAGTTCAATACATAGAATATGATTAGTGCGCAGCGGCGAAAAATCCTAACCGATTGAAATGCGGCTACCGATTTTGTTTTCCGGATTTGAAGAGTGCGTTCAACCATTTTCGGCTTCTGATGACGACTTCCTGTCGCTGCCACTGAAGAGTCATGAACTCATTGGGAACAGTACCTAGAACGTTTGGGTCAGGTAAAGGTCTATAAAGAGCCCTGTCTTGCCGAATTTGCCTATGTTCCCTGTTCTTCCCAGGGGTTGTTCCAGTCACTCCAACTCTTGAGATAGTCTCGGTAGGCATTGCTCTGATCCTGACGATCTAGGATCCATTGTTTGGCAGAAGCCACGATTTCGCGTTCTTTTTCGATGGTAATGGATCCTAGTAGAACCTGGGTTCTAACGAAAACAAAATAGGTATCCAGCACATCGCATCGGCAATAATCACTGATGGCGACTTGATTTCCTTGATCAAATTGTTCTTGGACTCGGTCGCCGCTCATGCCGATTTTTCCCGGTTTGCCGAGCATTTGAGCCACTAAGTTAAGCCCGCCATTACACCGTGCCGCTCCAAAATTAGTCAAAACATCTTGGAGATCTAGATGAGAGTCGACATTAAAGCGGTTTCTCGGTGATCGATATCCTTCATTTTTGAACCAGTCTGGCACAGAAATTCCGTACCGAAACGCCGCAAGTTCCATCAGTGGTAAATCAAAGCTGCGACCGTTGAACGTCACCCAGATGGGCCGACGGTACATCTCCCAGCCGGTCCAGAAATGTTTGGTTATCACATGAGGTCGAAAAGAGGGTTCATCCAGCGATACGATGTCTAACAGTTCGAAGTCGGCAGAAACCTTCGCAATCACAACAGCCGTGGGCACTTGGAAGGTGTGCGGGATGAATGTAGTTCCTTTGTTTTCGAGTAGTTCATCCTGATACGCAGAGATCGCATCTTTAGCGCTGAGTCCAAGCTCTGGGTATCGGACCTGCGAAATCAATTGGCCATCAGCGACACTTTCAACATCAAATATTAGATATGAGACATTTGACATCGGTTTGCCCAAATGAAGTGGAGTTTGCAGCTGGATCCGCGTGTCAGATCTTTCCTGAAAGCACGCATGCTGGATTGGCACTATATGCGATTCACCTATCCACTGAATGGCTAGGAACAATCTCAAAGAAAGTATAATGAATTATCGTTGTAGATTTACAACATGTGGAAACCTTCGAAATCAATATTGGAAGTGCTCAAATGGTCGAGATTAATCGTGATCGCCTGCTCAAACGCTTCACGAAGTATGTAAAAATTGACACTGCTGCAGATCCATCGAGCAATCAATATCCAAGCTCTCAAGGTCAGTGGGTGCTTGGAAAGGTACTCTTGGATGAGTTGTTAGAAATGGGTGTGCAGGATGCTGAACAGGATGAAAATGGGCTGGTTTGGGGCACTCTGCCATCCAATTCGGGTGAATCATCACCGGCTGTCGCCTTTGTTGCTCATATGGATACGTCACCGGAAGCACCCAGTGAGAATATTCAGCCTCAAGTGGTTGAGTGTTACGCCGGCGGTGATCTCCTATTCACCAATGGAGCAAAACTGACCACCGAAGAATGTCCGGAGTTGGAGGATCTAGTCGGGAAAACTCTGGTATGCAGTGGTGGAGACACTTTGCTCGGTGGTGATGATAAAGCAGGTATCGCCATCATCATGGAACTTGCGGAGACGCTACTTGAAAATCCAACGCTTCAGCACGGTCCCGTAAAAATCCTAATGACTTGCGATGAAGAGATAGGTCGTGGCACGGACAAGATTGACTTAGCAAAGCTCAATGCAAAAGTTGCCTATACCATTGATGGTGGAGCAGCTGGAATCATTGATGTGGAAACTTTCTCTGCAGATGCTGCAACCGTTCAATTTATTGGCCACAATATTCATCCTGCTATCGCCAAGGGAAGAATGATCAATGCCGTAAGGGCAGCTGGAGAGTTCATTGCACAATTACCCGGTTTGGGCAGTACACCCGAGTCAACGGAAGGCCGCGAAGGATTTATTCACCCTTATGATTTCTCAGGTGGTGTTGGTGAGGCCAAAGTTGAGTTGCTTCTGCGCTCCTTTGAATCGAGTCAATTGAATGAGTATGCTGATCAACTGTCCCAGATATGTGAAGCTATCCGAAAACAATTTCCAGGTCTTGAGGTCAATCTGGAAATCAAAAACCAGTATCGGAACTTGCGTGATGGACTGATCGGTTTACCTGAGGCAATTGATCTACCAGTTCAGGCATTTCATGATTTGGGTAGGAAGTGCGAGAAAGCAATCATTCGCGGCGGCACAGATGGCAGTCAACTTACAGAAAAAGGCCTACCTACTCCGAATCTCTCGAGCGGGCAGTATCAGATTCACAGTGTCAGAGAGTTTGCTTGCCTGGATCAGATGATTGAGGCTATCGAGCATCTTCAAGTGCTTCTCCGCTTGTGGACCAATCCGACGACGGATCAGTGATCAAAGCAGATCCTATCGGCAGCGGATACAGTCGGTTTTGGATTTCAATCGTTTGCATTCATATAGGATCCAAACGATCCAATTCTATTGTTGCATGCTTGATCTCTAATGTGCCCACGAAAGATGGATCCCCAACTTCCGCGTTACCGGTGTGGACGACGAGATTGGTGGATAAGCGAGTGCTACCAGCATGATGGGAGTGGCCACATAGCACGACAATTTGCCGGTCTGGATATTCACTCGCAAATCTTTCAAGCACCTCACCGGTTTGCCCGCATACAAAAAATGGGGACCAGTGCTTATCTGCTGTTTCTCCTTTGTACCAACAAGACTCGACAAAGGGCGGAACATGAGTGAGCACTAGGATGTTGCGTGTTTCCGCGGGAAGACTTTTTAACTTCTCTGAAAGTCGTTTAGCCGAGTGTGAGCCTAGTGATTGCAGCTCACTTTTCTGTTGCGAACTGGTCAGCGTGGCGAAATCTCGAATGCGGGAGAAATCTGACAATTTTACGAATGAATTATCAAAGTCCCCTTTTGTAGCGTCACCCCAAGCATCTTCACCGACTAGGTAGAACGAATCCTCTGCCAAGTTCGATGATTGGGGGAGCTCTATAGGGGAACAATCGGTCAAATAATGAAGTTGTTCATGCTTTCTACAGAGTCTCACGATCTCCTGTCTTGTGTGACGGATTGTGCCGTCATAGAAGTCATGATTACCCAGTACAAAATAGATTGGGACATGAACCTGATGAACCAATCTTTCAAGCCAAACAATCGCCTGACCACTCTCTGCAATATCTCCCCCGATGAGCAGACCATCCATCGGTTGACTTGCGATAACACCCAGCCATCGCTCCTGCATTTCAGAAGGAGCGTGGTCAAGGTGTAGGTCGGTAGTCCAGCCAAATGTCGACACTTCCGCAGCCGCCGCGGCGCGGGCTGCCGCTGGATGCGGAGTAGGGTGCAGATGCGGGATA
>JAAXIK010000310.1:10601-76813 GCA_012270385.1 Rubripirellula sp.
GGATGCAGCGGCTAGAGCTTCAGCTTTATCAGTTTTTTCCCAAGTAAAGCCATCGCCATCACGCCCGAAGTGGCCACCCGCCGTCGTGTCTTTGAAGACAGGACGTCTGAGCTGAAGATGATCGATGATACCGCCTGGTGTCAGGGGGAAATGCTCACGCACTAGCTGAACCAGCTGATCATCGGAAACTTTTCCGGTCCCCTCGGTATCAACGTGGATACTAACGGGTTCAGTGACACCGATTGCGTAGGCGAGTTGCACTTCACATCTTTCAGCAAGATCTGCCGCAACGATATTCTTAGCGATGTAGCGGGCCATATAGGCTGCTGATCGATCCACCTTGGTTGAGTCTTTACCACTGAACGCTCCACCGCCGTGTCGTCCCCAACCACCGTAGGTGTCAACAATAATCTTTCGGCCTGTCAGTCCGCAGTCTCCATGGGGCCCACCGACAACAAATTTTCCGGTTGGGTTAATGTGATATTTGATATCACCCTTATCTAATTCTGATGGAATCGAGGGCTTGATCACATGCTCGATGACAAATTCTCGAATTTCTTCATTGGATACATCAGGACAATGCTGCGCACTGACGACTACGGTGTCGATTCGAACAGGTGTGTTACCCTCATATTCGACCGTAACCTGACTTTTATTGTCTGGACGAAGCCAATTCACTTCTTCCTTGAATCGTGCTTCGGTGATTCGATTGATAATTCGATGTGACAAAGCAATCGGCATCGGCATCAGTTCAGGTGTATCACGGCAGGCGTAACCAAACATTAAGCCTTGATCGCCTGCACCAATTTCTTTTCCTGAGTCGTTGTCAGCATCAACGCCCTGCGCGATATCAGGGCTTTGGCTGTCGAGTGACACCATCACAGCACAGGTGTCTCCGCAAATACCCATTTGGTCATCTGTGTAACCCACTTCGTTGATTACATTGCGGACAACATCGATGTAATTGAGTTTTGCTTTGGTTGTGATCTCACCTGCGATAATCGCAACTCCAGTGGTCACCATGGTTTCACATGCGACCCTACTGTTAGGATCTTCGGAAAGCAAAGCGTCCAGAACGCCGTCAGAAATTCGATCGGCGAGTTTATCAGGATGCCCCATGCTGACCGATTCGCTGGTAAAGAGATATCGAGCGCTACTCACAATGGTTTTCTCCGGAGTTTGCCATTAATATGCTTAACGGCACATAGATTTAAATTAGGTTCTAGTGAATTACCGTGCCAATAAATTACTTGTCAGACCGCGTTCTGAGAAGCTCCGTGATTGATTGGAGCCCATAATCTAACAAGGTCGCCGTCTATTTTCTTCCAAAAGAAGCGATTCAGACACTTTTCGGTTTCATTGGAGTGCTCGAGGCGGGACGATAGGGAGCGTCAAACCAAGGTGGCTCAGATGCGAAATCACTCCAATCCTAGAGCGA
Organism: Rubripirellula sp.; assembly: GCA_012270385.1. Taxonomy (GTDB): domain Bacteria; phylum Planctomycetota; class Planctomycetia; order Pirellulales; family Pirellulaceae; genus Rubripirellula. Next base: position 12,040 of record JAAXIK010000310.1, read on the forward strand.
AAAAACCGACCTTCGAGCAGGCAGAATTAGGTGCGTTGGAGAGCTCCATGCCAGCTAAACGCACGGTTGCTCCGCTCCTCTTATCGTTTGGGTTTCATTTAGTTGTCTTGGTACTTCTTGGGCTATGGTGGGGATCTCAGCCAAAAGGAACAGAGAAATCGAAAAATGACCGGCCGATCGGAATTGCTGTGGTTCACCAGTTACCTGATCGGCAACGTTACACGGAAGTTCAAAGCTCAATCGAAGAATCCGAGTCGAGCGAAGACACAACCACTTCGGACGCCTCGAGTTCGTCTCTAGCCCCACCTTCTGACCTTGCACCTCCTTTAGATCTAGCAGGGATCCTAAATTCTCTTCAGTCCGACCCTTCTCCCGTGGATGGCACAGGGTTAGCCGGAGAGAGTAATTTACCGGGTGATGCGTTTTCCACTGGCTCTTCAGCGCAGAACGGGGAGGGAGAGGAGGCGACCACCATGGTATTCGGTGTGTCCGGCAGTGGAACGCACTTTGTTTATGTCTTTGATCGATCCGACAGCATGAATGGTTTTTCTGGTCGTCCGTTGCGTGCAGCCAAATCCGAGCTGATTAGGAGTCTCGGGTCACTCACGGAGCGACAGCAATTCCAGATCATTTTTTATAACGACCAACCTAGGCCGTTTTCATTGCCGGGAATGCCTATGTCTATGGTCCGCGCTGAATCCGGAAATCTAGATCTTGCAAGAAATTATATTCGATCGATCGCTGCTTACGGTGGTACGGAACATGAGTCTGCTCTTAAATTGGCACTCCGAATGGGACCCGATGTGATCTTTTTTTTAACGGACGCAAGAGTTCCGCGACTATCGCAGGCTGAATTGAGAGAGCTTCAGATCCGAGCTAGCTCCTCAGGTACCACGATTCACTGCATCGAGTTTGGTTCGGATGGAGGTACGCCGGTGGATAACTTTCTCACTCAACTTGCGGCGATGAACCAAGGTCAGTATCGGTATATTGATGTTCGAAAATTGGATAACTAACGTGTTGATTCTCTTTAGAGCATCATGCGACTATAGTTGAACATAAGCACAGGTTTAGCTGGTAACACTTCTCAAGGTTTTGGGGCTGATTGGGTTTGGTGAACATACTTGCAATTTTTTTCCCGATCATTGTTTTATTCAGTGGTGCTTTGAATGTTGGATTCGCATCAACCATTTGGTTAGCGCCCTCAACTTCAGAAACCCGGGGCTCCAATTGGTATCCAGCCGCAATACAAAAGCAGCAAGGTCAAGTTGTTCAATTTGACCGGGATGCAATTGTTATTACTGATCCAAAAACCTCTCGGTCGAGGCGATTGGCTTCGTCGCGAGTACTATGGATTGAGGCAGATGATCAGACAGATCGTGAAAAGAACATACGATCTTTTTTTGAAGAAGGGCGGGATACAGATGTTCTTTCAGGTCTATCTGATGTTCTCAATGAGCGTCCGCCCGTTTGGCGGCAGCAGTGGCTAACCATGGTTGCGGCAGTTTCGGCTTGGCGGACCAAACGTGGCAAGGTAGCACTCGAACTGATAAGTCAACTCGACCAAAGACCATTGCCCTTGATGATCTTGGCGTGGTTACCCATTGCCTGGACTAATCAGATTACGGCGGAGCCGTTAGTGGCGGATGCGTTAGCCCGACTATCGGATCCTTCTCCAATTGTTCAATTAATTGCAAGTAGTTGGTTGCTGTCTTCTGTGCATCGAAATATTGCTTCGGAGAAGATCAAGGAGTTAATCACGTCAGATCGGACAGAGGTAGCACAATTGGCATCCGCGTTGCTGTGGCGGGTTGCAACACCTGAACAGGTTAAGAAATCAGCTGAAGACTGGCGGGACGAAATAGACAGAATGCCACTTATGCTGCAGGGTGGACCTCTGGTTTTGCTCAAAAGTAAATTGCGATCCTCCGGCGAGGCGACAGCGGCTGAGCATCTTCAATGGTCAATTGATGTCGCGCCACTCATGACACAGCTGCGCTGGCTTGATGGTCGCTGATTTGATCGAAGGATTGTCCTTCGGAAAGGAACGAAGGATCCACATACAAAAGCTAGTTTTCCCACAGCGACAAAATGGAAAAGTAAGATGAGTAGTATTTTTTCAAAGATCATTTCCAAGCAGATCCCTGCGGATATTTTGTACGAGGATGACTTATGCATGGCTTTTCGTGACATCAATCCTCAAGCTCCAACACATTTTCTGGTGATACCCAAGAAGGAGATTCAGTCGATGGCCGATTTGACCGCCGATGATCAGGCGATCGTTGGTCAGTGTCTTATTGTCGCGGCTCAAGTGGCCTTAGAGGAAGGTTTAGCCAACGGATACCGACTGATCGCAAACACGCTTGAAGACGGTGGCCAAGAAGTACCTCATCTCCATTTCCACATACTTGGCGGACGCAAATTGAATTGGCCGCCAGGTTGATGAGCGATGCCTTTAGGTCTCGTCATTCCTATCTCGGGATTAAATGAATTATGCGTGCCTTCGATGATTTTGATGGAGAGATAAATCGACTTAAAACTTTAGGACGTCTGCGCTCATTGACGCCGCGACGCGCCGAAGGGATTTATCTATACACCGACCATGGTGAAAGATTGTGCAACTTTAGCAGTAACGATTATCTAGGGTTTGCCAGTCGTCACTGTGACCCGGATCGTCAAGGTGCGGGAGCCAGTGCTCTGGTGAGTGGTTGGACAGAGTTGCATCAAAGTTTGGCAGATGACCTCGCTGGTTTCGAGCAGATGGAGGCGAGCTGTTTGTTCCCCAGTGGGTATGCAGCATGTAGCGGAACTGTAGCCACGTTGGCCCGCGAAGGTGACATCATTTTTAGTGATGCGCTCAATCATGCATCTCTGATAGATGGTTGTCGTTTATCCAGGGCCACATGTGTGGTTTATCCTCATCGTGACATGCCCGCGTTAAGAGCATTATTGGGTGAACAACGGAGACGATATCGGAATGCGTGGCTTGTTACCGATGGTGTCTTTAGCATGGATGGCCATGTTGCTCCCTTAGTGCAAATATGCGATCTGGCAGAAGAGTTTGATGCTAGTGTGATCGTGGATGAAGCACACGCAACGGGCGTTCTAGGAGACCGCGGCGCTGGAGTTGCGGAATTGCTTGGTGTTAAGCACCGGGTGGATGTCATTATCGGAACACTTAGCAAGGCTTTGGGGGCCCACGGTGGTTTTGTTGCATCCAACTCGCAGGTGGTTCGATATTTAATCAATCGATGTCGGTCCTTGATCTATAGCACAGCATTACCTCCAGTTGTGGTTGATGCTGCACGGGCTTCGCTCAATAGAATTGCTACCACCGCTGCCGATAGGCAACGTGTGAAATCGCTCGCAAGGTCTGTGCGTGCAAAGTTGGAACAAGTTGTCAGCGTTCACGAGATGGATGTTCCTATCATCCCCGTGATTGTCGGAGCGGATAATCAAGCTACGTGTTTGGCAGAGAAATTACGTAAACATGGATTTTTTGTTCCTGCTATACGACCACCAACTGTCCCTGAGGGAACGGCAAGACTCCGGATTTCTCTCTCGGCTCTCCATACCGATCAGATGATTGAAGATTTAATCCGTTGTATGCAAAAAGTGCTTTAACCAAAAAATTTGTAGTTAAAGAAGTAGAAGCGAAGAAAGACACGAGAAATATCTGCTTTTTTTCAGGGTTAGCAATAATCGAGGAATCTTTTCTTCATTTGTATCGTCATATCGCTGGAAATATGCAGCGTATCTGGTTCTGAGCACTGCTGCTGTCGTCACTATCGACTCCGAATGCTAAAACCTCTGCTGAGCGGTAAATGGATTCCGAGAGTTTGTTTTGAAACGAGAAAAAAATGGTCCAACAAAAAATCATCTTACACGTTCAAACAGATTGTAATTTGTTTTGGAAACTCTTTTTGGTCTGTGCGTGGGTTATCAGCTCGTCACTGTCTCCCTCCCGAGTCGATGCACAGTCAATTAGTTGGATGGAAGATTTTGCGCTTTCGAAGGATCGCGAATCGAAGTTAGCTGAGTTAATTCCTGGTAGTGATGATTACTTTTGCTTTCACTGCTTGCATTATCAGAATACAAATCAACTGGATCAGAGCGAAGTCATGCTAACGCAATGGCTCGCTGAACACAGTGGTCGAGAGACGGCATCCATCAGGGCGATGGTCGATCGACAACGTCTCTTAACGTATCAAGAGAATCCCCGCCGAACGATTGATCATTTTGTGCGCCGCCTTGGGATCCAATTAAATCATCCCGCTCCTCCGGCAAAAAATGAGCAGCGCTTTCCTGCGGAATTAGATCCAGCAGTTTTGCAGCCACAGAGATTAGTCATCGATGCTCTCCGGCGAAGGCAGCAACTCAAGCCTTTAGCGTTAGATTTTCTTGCTCAACGTTTCATGGCAAATCAGAATGCTGGTTTACCGATTCAACTTAGCGATTTGCTTCAAAGAGTGAACGCGCCGATTGTTGATGGACTTGAAGAATTAGTGATTCGGGAGTTGCGATCAAGGAACCCCGCGGATCAAAAGTTCGGGGACCGCGCGGCTCATCAACTATTAACACGGGAACAACTGGGGAAAGTAGCGGAAGCTCTTCCTCGTTTGGCGCAGCAGAATTCTTTCGTCACGGCCTTGCTCCGTCGACTACGGCCGCCAACTGGAGTCGATATCTCGGTCAATGATGAGGAGCGATTACGTTACCTTTTAGAAGTAGATGCATATGTCAATCAACTCCCAGCCACTTTTAATCATCTCAAGGCCGCCTCCATTTATCGACTGCTAGAGTTTAATCATGGCCGAGGTGATTATGACCTGCAGCTGTTTTTACGTTACTTGAATCTGCCGCGGGTCAGTCCCATCGTTCCACGTGAATGGTCGGGCAAACCCAATCGAGCTGATCTCAATCAAGATTTTCAGCAGATGGCCCTTCTCTCACGAATAGGGAACGAACAGCCGTTGGTTCGAGCTTACCTTGAGCATTTTCTCAAGGATGCGCCGAATACAAATGAATTTAGTGGACTGATTTTGGAGGATTACCTGCAGAGGGTTTTCGCCGAAACCAAGTTGATGAACGGGATCGGTGATGAGCAAGTCTGGTATCGCGTTCTCAAACCCGCAGAGCGACAGCAACTTAGAGATCGGAAAGAACTTCGACTTTCAGCGAATAATATTCGGCTTCTCAACGCGGAGGCAAAATCTGTCTTACGGGTTGATTTGAAGAATATTAGCGAATTGATGGTTCGGGTTTATGAGTTGAATACAGAATCCTTCTATCGAACTCACGAGGAAGATCTTGATACAGATCTCGATCTGGATGGATTAGTCGCAACCAGTGAACGATCGCTCAAGTTCTCGCAGCCCGCAATCATCAGGCATCGTGAGGAGATTGACCTAAGCAGCATCACAGGGCGTGGCGTGTGGATAGTGGATTTAGTTGGGGATGGTCTTCGTGCTCGCGCTTTACTCCGCAAGGGCTCCATTGATCATGTGGATGGTTTCAGTGCAGATGGAATGAGCTTCACCGTCATTGATGAAAATCGCAAGGCAATTCCTAGAGCGGTCATGTGGGTAGGCAAACAGTTATTTCGTGCAGATGAGCAAGGAAAAATAGTCATTCCTCCCGTGATGAAAGAAACGCAGCGTCATGGAGTCATCAGCGATGGGAAAATCTCAAATCGCTTTCATTTTCCACACCTTGAGGAAAAGTACTCTCTACAGGCTGGAATGCATATTGATCGAACGCAGATGCTTAGCGGTAGGAAAACAGAGATTGTCATCCGTCCGAGATTGCTCTTAGGCGAAAAAGTCATCGATCCACAGATTCTTGAGAACGTGAGTCTCCGTGTTAGAGCAACTGATCAAAGTGGCCTTCCCATTACCTTTGAAGAGAGCGAATTGGAGCTTGATCAGAATTCCGAACTCGTTGTCCCAGTCCGAGTTCCGCAAAGATTAGCATCGCTAACGGCTGTTCTATCAGGCACGGTGCCATCATTGATCGATGGCAGCAATAAACGTTTAGAAATACAGCATGAGTGGCAGGTTTCTGAAATCCGTAAAACGGATCAAGTGCATGATTCTTACCTCACTCGAAATAACAACAATTTTCTGATTGAAGTACGCGGTCGAAATGGGGAATTGGTACCGGGAGTCATGGTAAGCATCGCCTTGACGACAGAATATTCGACAGGTGACATTAATTTAACGCTACAGACGGCACCCAACGGTCGGATCAATCTTGGGGAGTTGGCCAACGTCTCCGAAGTAAGGCATGCTGTGGTGGGTGGCATTCAGCACATTCAGAGTATGAGTTTTGATCAACTGTCGTGGCCGAATCAACTCAATACGGCCTCCCAATCCACGATAAAGTTGCCCTGGCCGAAATCCGATGACCGGGTTTTATCACGGTTCAGGCTTTCGGAACTTAGGGAGACCTCGATCGCTGCGGATCGTTCAGCAATCATCAAACAACAGGATGGATTCTTGGTGATTGAGGGATTAACAACCGGGGACTATTCCCTCGTGGATCGGCATACGGGGGTAAATGTTTCTATTTCAGTGACTGAGGGTCCCGTTTTCAGTGGGGTGATTGCAGGAGAAAGTCAACATCGAACGCTGTCCCAATACGTACCGCTGTCAATTGGTGAAATTCAACGGGATGAGAAATCACTTCGCATTCAATTAACCGGTGTACTAGAGGGTGCGAGGGTTCATCTATACGCTTCCCGATTCTTGGATTCCTCTTTTCCTAGTCAGGCATTACGTTTGCCTGAAACAAGAGCCTGGGGGCGATCGATTGAGTCCCTTCAAAGTGCCTACGTCAGTGATTTGCGATTGGGTGACGAATACCGATACGTTCTACGCCGTCGATTTGTGAAAAAGTACCCGGGCGTCATGCTACCCATGCCTGGATTACTGCTAAATCCCTGGGAAACAGAGGAAACCACCAATCAGACACAGGAGGCGCGACCGGGCGAGGCTGTGCCGCCGAGTAGTAAAATGAAATCAGCTGCGCAGCTGTCCGAAATGATGGATGAGGCGATGTCTGCGCAGCTGATTGGATCGTCAGAATATGATTTTCAGGCGGATCCCGGAGTGATCCTTTCGAATTTGAGACCCGACCAGGACGGTTGGGTGACGGTGGACGCGAAGTCCGTCAACGGGCTGCCGATAGTTCGTGTTGTCGTGAGTAATGCCACAACCATCTTGGAACGGGAAGTACCAGCTCCACTTACGGATGTCGAGACGGTGGATCTGCGATTGGCATCGAGTCTAGATATCTCGAATGCCTACACGATGGAACGGAGTGTCACGATAGCCGGTCCAGAGCAGCCCTTGGATTTGACAAGTCTGGGGTCTGCACAGCTTCAAATTTATGGGACCGTGCAAGATCTTCTAAAATTGTATCTAACACTCGTTCCGGATCCTCGGCTGGACGATTTCTCAGAGTTGGCTTCTTGGGGATCAATGGCACAGAGTGAAAAAATCCAGATATACGATCAATTAGCCAGCCATGAACTTCACTTATTTCTAAGAGCTTATGATCCCGATTTTTTCCAAGAAGTGGTCCGACGGCACCTCGCTAACAAGAAAGAAAAACAGTTTATCGATCATTGGTTGTTAGAGAATGATCTATCTGCCTATCGTTCAATAGGTCGCTATCACCAACTCAACATCGCTGAGAAGGTACTTTTTGCTTTTCGAGATCCGCAAATCCGCGATACGGTAATCTCAGAACTGGAACAGAGTTTGGCTAACGAGCAAGCTAAATTTGACCAGGTGGCGCGTAATATCGATATTGCACTCGCGGGCAAATCCATGGAAGCCGGAGGAGGCATGGGTGGTGGGGCAAATGCCTTTAGAGGGCGGTTGAATTCGAATTTTTCCGAGTCCCTATCAATGGATCAACAGCGACGAGGACTCGAGAGAATGAGACGCCGAGTTGAATCGGCTTCCGAGGATGCGGACATGGATATGGCCGATCCGGGTATCACTGGAGGGAGAAAGGTATTTCTGGGAAGAGAGTTGCAGGGCGGCCGGGGTGGTGAGACCTTCTACCAAGATGTGGATCGCACCAAGCAGTGGGCAGAGAGTCAGTGGGATCAGGTAAGAACCGTTGGACCGTCCGAACCAAAATCCTTGGTCAGCCTCAACTCGTTTTGGTTAGATCTTGCAAAGCAAGCTCAGCAGAACCCCGAGTTTGTAAGAATGTCAAAACATTTATTACTGCCTGCCGAAAATCGACACGCTGCTCTCGTGGCTGTGGCTATGAGTGGCTTACCTCGCGAAGCTGGGGAAATAGGTCTACCAACTGATGAAGCGGTTCGTTACCAGCCTGCACATGAAGTTGCAGTCGTGACGAAACGTCTCAAAAAACTGGAGGTCGAAGAGACAGATCAATCTGTTTTGATTGGACAACGTATAAGTCCCGTTCATGGCGAGCAGGTCAGTCCAAATGATCGGAGCAAGTCGGAAGAACCAGAGAGTTTTGTTGTTGGTATTCCCTATCGTGGACAGATTGTGATTTCCAATCCGACAGCGAAGAATCAAATTATTGAACTTTTTTGGCAGATCCCCGAAGGTAGTATTCCCTTGTCGGGAACGGAAAAAACTTCTAACCAGACTCTGAAACTCAATCCCTTCGAGATGAGCTCGGTTTCCTATACCTTTTATTTTCCAAACCCTGGTAAATACCAACAATACCCCGCAACTGTATCAAAAAATGAGACCCTCATCGCAAGGTCTGATGATCGGGTGATCACAGTGTTGAAAGATTACCCAAAGAATAAGGAGTTGGATTGGAATTACCTTGCCACTCAAGGCAGTCCAACTCAGATAAGAAAATTCTTAGTCAATGCGAACGTACAAAATCTCGATTGGATGCGGATCGCATCGCGAATGCGGAATCAGGAAATCTATCAGGTAGTGATCGAAAAACTTGCCTCCGCGAAGTTACCCATTGAAGGTCTTTGGGCCTACGGTTTCTTACATGAAGATGAAGAAGCGATTCAAACCTATTTCTCTTTACTCAATCCTATTCATCGCCAAGTTGGGCCCGTGCTAAGAAGTCCCTTACTCAATGTGGATCCAATTGAACAACGGTTATTTGAAACACTCGAGTACTCCCCTCTGGTTCGCGCGCGAATACATCGACTGGGAGATCGGCATGAAATTCTCAACCCAACTTTTCGCCGGCAATATGAGGAATTTATTAAGCTACTTGGTTATCAAGATACCATCAAGGATTCGGATCGCCTGTTACTCTCTTACTATCTATTGATACAGAACCGTATATCGGAATCAATCGAACAATTCTCCGAAGTTCGTCGGGAAAGCGTTTCCGAAAAGCTTCAGTACGATTACTTATCTGCTTACTTGTCGCTGCATCAGGGTAACCTTGAGGCTGCACAAATCCTATCACGTCAATATGTAAATTATCCCATCACCCGCTGGCGTGTTCGATTTGATGAATTGAAGCAACTGTTGGGACAAGTGAACTCCTTGATGGATCGAGTGGACCGCAAGGATGAAGGTACAGTTGCTGCGAATAATCGCAATGGAGATCTCCGGATCGATGATCGAAACCAGAGGATGAGTGATGCTTCTGAACAAACCCCTGTACTCGTCGTCGGGATAGATGGTAACCAAGTGCGCCTTGATTACCGAAATACAACGGAGGCGACTGTTAATTATTACGGTGTGGATCTTGAGTTGTTATTTAGCAAGGCTCCATTCGCCAGAGAGGATTTACAACGGATGGCCATGGTACGACCAAAATTGAGCCAGCAGCTCCAACTTGAAGAAAACGCAGGAAGCCAAGAATTCTTGATTGACTCTGATCTACAAACTCAGACCTTGCTCGTTGAGGTGGAATCGGGTGCGGCGCGTTCTACTGCCTTGTACTATGGAGGAGGTTTAGTGACCTATGTTTCTGAGGCTTTCGGTCAACTGCAGGTTAGCCAGCGTAAAAACCAGCTTCCCGTTGCGGAGGCCTACGTGAAAGTCTATGCCAAATACCCCGATGGATCAGTGCGGTTTTTCAAAGACGGGTACACCGATCTGAGAGGTCGGTTTGACTACGCAAGCATCAGTGCTGATGAGGCAAAGGGCGCAACAAAGTACTCAATATTAGTGCTAAGTGAGGAGTTCGGTGCTTCGTTGCAGGAAGCGGGTAATCCAACGAGGTGATGGGATGAATGTGCACTATGGCTTACGAATGAATTCTTCTGCATAGCTACGGACCTCTTTACCATTGAGGACGTGAACTCTGCGTAATTGCTGAATACTTTCATCCCCAAAAGATGATAGCGGAACATGAATCAATCTTTTCTTGTAACGCTTGGCAAGTTTTCGCCATCCACTTCCCGGGGGTAAGGGAGATACCAAAGCAATTTCTCGACCTCGGGAATGTAAACAAGCAGCGGCAATCAATCGTTCTTCCATCGTTGTAGCGTAATCCAGCTGCGCATCACTCCACACGTCTCGGATTGGGATTGGCGGAAACAAGAAAAGAGCACCACCGTATGTCCCCACGCCGATGCCCGGTCCAATCATCTCATCCGCGAAGTGTGTGGCGAAGAAGGCTAGGGTCGATTCTTGATCATGTTCTGCGAACCATGTGGTTCGCCAAGGATATTCTCGAGGATCTGCGGGACAATCGAATAACATAACGCAGGCGTCCAGTTGGCCGCGATTCGGTGGATTCACACGCACATAAATCTCTTTCTCGTGCCAGTGACGCAGTGTATCGCGTATATCAATTCCGTCTTTGACGCTGGTAGTGAATTTCTCAGTTCGTGCTAGATCGTTCCCCAGGATTGCCTTAGCTCGGTCAAAAACCCGTGATCGAAAATTTTCAATCCGTTGATCTTCAGGTGGATAACTGCATTGGGTGTAGGGATTCCATTTGAACTCCCAATCCTTTTTCTGTTTCGAGTTCGGCTTGCGATTAAGTTCAATTGTCTTCCATTGGACCGGTGGGTTCGGAAGTCGGCTGACCATTTTGGCCATTCCGCCATCCGGAAATACAGCACGCTCGATACCGAGTTTTATTGTTGAGTTCGAAGTCCGCTCCTCGAATGGATCGGATCCGTACCGATAGTGATTTGCCAATTCGGCAACCTGCAGCGCAAATTCATCTCCTAATATCTGTTGGCAGCCAGTGACAATCGTGACTAGGTCAGGTGTCAGTCTTCTCTGAATGAGAGATAAATTACGAATGTACTGCAAGCATTTAGATAGATGTGTCAGAGTGATCCGCCTACCGCGATGTCCCATATCACTTTGATAGCTGCTCCTCGCTGCAAGTAACAACTCCTTGATTCCATCGATCGAAGTATCTTCGCTTTCCACCAGCTCAGACCTGGCCCGTTCATATAGTGAGGTGATAAACGGTAACTCACCCAGCAGAAAAGGATAAGTTCGAGGGTCAACCTTAAAAGTTTCCGTCACCAGGTCTAGGAATTCTGTACCCTTGAATTCGGCTGGTGATACTGGAGCATCATTTTGAATTGAATCTAGATAAGCTTCGCGAATCCAAGGCCAATATTGAACACTGGTGATAAATAAAATTTGTTCGTAAGACTCTTCAAGCTTTTTAAGCTGCGTTGCCATGTAATGAATCTGTTCATTGATTTGTTCGGATTCAGGTCGTGGTATCGCTGGCAAGACTGCAGTCGCAAATTTATCTGGACTAACTTTTCGGACCGCATAGGGATCCGGTAATACTGATGAGAAAGGGGTGAATTGTTCGCTTTCAAGATCGATAAAGGCTCGAGGGATATGTTCTCCTAGACATACTCGAATCGCAGCAATGACTCCCTGACATGGATCAATAGGCACGTAATTCACGTCTGCATCAATTTGATCCTGTTCTCTGTCTTGGTTTGACCCAGACCAATCTCCATTCATCCACCCATCATCTCGGTTCACGGTCCTCGGACGCTGGACGACTACCGAGGGTATCGGCAGGGCGAGGGTTGCGCTTTCCACCTGCGTTTGGAAAGATTGGGGGAGCGGAATAGCAACGCAATCATATTGGTGACTCAATAGCCAATTGACAACGGTTTGAGCAAATTGCCCACTCCCATGCACAATGGGGAGTACAGTGATCCTATCACTAAGCTGAAATACTTCTTTTGTGATTCGGTCGCTGTCATTCGAGGTCATGGATTGAATTCTCTGGACGTCAAATCTATTGCTGTCAGCATCTCTCTTGCCTTAACTACTCCAAGTCATTTTGGTGAAAACACTGACTTTGAGATTCTAATGTTCTTTAAAGAAATCCGAAGTCATTTTCTGAACCGCTTTATCATCCATCAGGAAACTATGTAGAACGGGTACAGTTTTGAGCCACTTGGATCCCTCTAACTTTGCCTCATCCACGCTCACAACAAAATCTCCCGAACCTTCAGTCAATGGATTCTGAATGGGCTTTGATGAAACATCACCGGCGACAATTGCAAAGGGGAAGCTAGGTGTAGCGAGTTTCTTTTCAAGTTGCTTCCAATCGGGACCCAACTCCAAGCCACCTGCACCGGTAACCCATCCAAAAATACCAGTGGGTGCCAGTCGTCGAGCAATCATAGCTCCCTGATTTGGAGGTCCCAACATGACCATTGATTTGCAGCGGGGCAGTATTTTTTTGGGATCATCCTTCTTTAAATCCGCGATCAAATGTCTCACAACAATATTACCCATGCTGTGCCCGACGAAACGTAATTCGGTATGACTCGGTAAATTTTCAAGAACTTCTTTCAACGCTCTAGCGTGATCGGAGATCGATCGGCGCGTGCTCGCATAGGAGAAGCGTATCGTGGAAGGAAAACCTTGGTTCTCTAGATACTTCTGCATTGATGACATGGAACCCCGAGTCCTCATTAGCCCATGCAACAAAATCACTGTGGATTGGTCAGATTTTTTATCAGGAATATCGGAGCATTTTCGTTTCAGAACAGATTCACAGGTGGTTCGGCTACCCCAGCTCAAGCGAACATTGTCAGCATCGAGCAATCGCCAATGCCCTGTAACCGCGTTTTGCTGAATGCGATATCCCTGCCGATAAAGGTGATCAGTCCAGAATTGCATTCCTCCGCCCGTCTTCCATTCCAGATTGAGAGGGCCCTTTGGTTTCATCTCCTCTCCTTTGGTGGATCCATCAGCTTTGGTATTGAGTGATGCGTTTTTGTCAGCCACAGCAGTAGAGGCAAATAGAATCATTACGCTGCACGCGACTAGAACGGTTTGTGTTGACGGGAAGCAATTAGTCATTTGGGATGATTCGGGTCAGCGGTAAGTCGGAATTGCAATTTTTTGCAGGTCATGGTTGTCACCTGCTGTGACAGACTTCCTGTAATGGAATACAACTTTTCGTAGTTTGGCGATCTCGTGGCCGCACTAAGTCATGGAGGAAGATTTCAAATAATGGATTAACTGATGCGCGGATAAAACCTTTTGAATCTTCCTTTCATTCAATGCTTCCTTTGATGGCTTGGAAGTACAAATGTCATTGCCCTCAATGATAAAGTCTGGGTTTTCATCTATGTTCTCTGTAAGGATTGCACCTGATCTAGATACAAGCTGCCTAATCTCTTGGGTTGAGAATTCTCTGAAGGGTCCAGAGACAAATAGTTTTTTTTGGGCTAGTGGACGGATGAATTCTAATCGGATCATTAACCTTTGCAGATCGGCTGTTGAATCTGGCTTGGCTGGGTCTGCGTTATCACCTCTAGAGTTATTTTTTTTGCTAGTCGAGAAACCTGGAAGATCGCTCGGTTTAATGAAAGGTAAATGATTGGTTGTTCTTTGCTCTGATCTTTTTTTTTCGGATCGTTTTCGTTGGGTACTTGGACCCTTCATTCCCCAAGATCCCGCTCGTCCGCGCTGAAGGCGCAGTTTTTTTTCTAAATCGGGTAAATCATCACAATCTTGGTCCATGCCTGCTGCTAGGAGCAATTTGGCACAAGCCAATGCATCTTCTAGAGCGTCATGATGTTGGAACCGAATACCAAGCCAGTCGGATAATGGTTTTAAGCCGAAACGACGGAGATGGGGCCAGGTTTTTTTGGCAATGGCTCGCGTGCATGTGTATTCGAATTCCGGAATGGGTAGGCGTTGTGTTCGGAGGGTAGATAACAGCACTCGTAGATCGAATGAGGCATTATGGGCAACGAGACACCGGCCACCAATTTTCTCCTCGATTTCACCCCACAAGCTAGAAAATTCCGGCTCTTCACACACCTGTTCGGGGGTGATCCCATGAATTCGAATATTCGATGGGTGAAAGATGAACGGTTTGGGTCGAATTAACCAACAAGATTCTTCCGTCACTCTGCCCTGTTCAACGGTCACCAAGCCAAGTTGACAAGCACTGTCCGGCCTGCGACTTGCCGTTTCAAAATCGATACTTGTGAATGTGGCTGGGAACAAGGCTCTATGGTTTTGATCAGCGTGCGGGGGACTTTTGTGTTTTTGTGAAACCAATAAAGTACCATGCGAAGTGAGTTCTAGGCTCTACCGATTAATGCGGAACATCTCTGCAACGCTTTTATCTTAGATCTAGGTCTGTTTGAGGGGCTTTTCTCGACACATATCCTTCACGATTGCTATTAAATTGTGTCTGGGAAGTAAAATACCTACATTAAAAAAATTGCACATCAGTGAAGAAGCATTTGGGATTTGGGTGAGGACTTTGGATTCGAAAACCAAGAAAGAGACACGTTCTATGCGACTGACCGCTCAATTTATCTTTTGCATGATTCTTGCCCTGTTGGCAAATATGATGCAGGTCAATTTTGGATATGGCCAGGATTGGCCCATGTGGAGATGCGATGCCTCTCGGTCAGCTTCCTCAGATAATCGTCTTGCCGCTTCCCTCGAGCCGATGTGGTCATTGCATCATTCTCAACGTCAACAGGCGTGGGATGATCCGCTGAATCTCGACCTCATGACGTATGATCGAATCTTTGAGCCGGTCATTATCAAGGGAATGGTGATCGTCCCTTACAACGATGAAAGTAAGGTAGTGGCCTATCGTCTAAAGGACGGGGTGAAGCAGTGGACATTCTTTACCGAAGGACCGGTTCGGCTTCCTGCTGCGGGTAGGGATGATAAGGTCTGTTTCTGTAGTGATGACGGATATCTTTATTGTGTTGATGTAATGACAGGCCGATTGAACTGGAAATTTTATGGAGGTCCAAGTCAACAACACGCGATCGGTAACCGCAGACTGGTCTCCGCTTGGCCGGCCCGTGGGGGTCCAGTGGTGCAAGGCGAACACGTTTATTTTTCGTCTAGCATTTGGCCATTTATGGGGATCTTTATTTACTCTTTAGAACTGGAAACTGGCGCCATTCATTGGGTAAATGATCAGGCTGGGTCGACTTACATCAAACAACCGCATAGTGCACCCTCTTTTGCGGGTGTTGCACCCCAAGGTGCCTTTGCTGCAACTCAGAAGCACTTAATTGTTCCAGGTGGAAGATCAGTACCTGCAGTATTTGATCGGGAGACTGGTGTGCTGAAACATTTTGAACTCAATGCAGGTGGCAAGGGTGTTGGCGGTTCGTTCGTAGCTGCTGAGGAGGAAAGGTACTTTGTACACACCCGACTTGATGGGACTCGATCATTCTCGATGTCTGACGGGAAGAAGCGAGAGTTTACCGTGAACCGTCCTGTATTAGGTGAGTCACATGTTTATTCAGCAGAAGAGGCGGAGGACGGTTCAAAACGGGTTTCCTGTTACAGCAAAGACAACGTTCGCCTTTGGGATATCCCCTGTGACGGCTCTGGCGATCTGATTCAAGCGAATCAAGAATTGATCGCCGCTGGTGGTGGTTTATTAACTCGGATTTCCATTCCAGATGAGGGTAAAAATCCGGCGATTAAGCAGACTGTCGAAATCCCGTTGGACACACAAAGAGTTCTTGTGGCCGACGAAACACTTTTGTTGGTCACCAAGAGTGGAGATATTTTGGCTTATGGATCGACCACGTCTTCATCTCAGAACGATGCGATCGAACAACCCATCGATAGCCGAAGTGTGACCCAAACGCGAGTGGAACAGCCACAGACAGACGCTGGCATTAAGAAGTTGTTGTTGGATCTGGAGGAAATGAATCAGAATGATGGTTATTGTCTTTGGTTCGGTGCGGCAGAACACACCGGACTGAAACAATTTATTCACCATTCCGGTTATGAGCAGATCATCGTAGTCGATCCAAGGCAGGAAATAGTAAATGCGTTGCGACAATGGCTAGATGCCCGTGGCTTGCATGGCCGTGTAACGGTGCATTGCAGTCATGTTGAGGATTTCCTCGCACCGAATTACGTTGCAAGCTGTGTGGTCTACGCGGGTTCATTGGCTGGTAACACAAGTTCGGAAAGCATTTCCACGGCGTATAAATCAGTCAGACCCTATGGTGGAGTTCTTGCTATCCCTACCCTTCTTGATGGCGATCCGGTTTTACAAGACGCAGATCTGAAGCAATTGGAGCAGGTTGTAGTCTTAGATAAGACATATGGATTACTACTGAAGAAAGAAGGTGCTTTGCCTGGTTCAGCTGATTGGACGCACCAATACGGAGATGTGGCTAACACGATCAAGTCGAATGACAGTCGCGTTAAGCTTCCGTTGGGAGTTCTTTGGTTCGGAGGTAGCAGCCATATGGACGTCTTGCCTCGACATGGCCATGGACCTCCGGAGCAGGTGGTTGGAGGGCGTTTATTCATCCAAGGGATAGATTGCCTGAGTGCAAGAGATGTCTACACCGGCAGAGTTTTATGGAAGAAAGTCTTTAAAGACTTGGGTACCTTCGATGTCTATTACGACTCGACATTTGAGGACGTCCCTCTGAATCCCAAATACAATCAAGTGCATATACCTGGGGCGAATGGTCGTGGTACGAATTACGTTGTAACGGAAGATAGGATTTACATCGCAGCAGGAGACAAGTGTTATGTGCTTGATTCCACTTCGGGAGAGAAAGTTCTAACGATCCATTTACCGAATCCAAAGGCAGATGATGATGAGGCAGTAGGTGAATCGGAGACACCAGAATGGGGTTATCTTGGTGTCTACAAGGATGTGTTAATTGGTGGTTTGGGATTTGCCAATTACAAAGATCGAATGGATTTAGTTTATGACGGAGATAAAAAACTAAGTCGTTCAAAAGCAGGATTCGGTGGGAAAAGTATCGACCGTGCTGCAAGTCGCGCTCTTGTGGGGTTCAATCGCTATACGGGTGAGAAGCTATGGGAGATTCCGTCCAAATATAGCTTTTGGCACAACGGCATTGTTGCTGGTGGTGAACAGATCTATTGTCTCGATCGTTATCCTATTCGTGTTGAGCAGGCACTGATGCGACGTGGTATTTCACCGCCCGAATCATATCGTATCGCTGCATTTGATTACGAAACCGGTGAGCCAAAATGGCAAGTGAACGAGGGTATTTTTGGAAGTTGGCTGAGCTACTCAGAAGAATTCGATCTTCTGCTGCAGGCTGGAGCAGCTGCCAGCGATCGATTGACCGACGAAGTGTCAAAAGGGATGGCAGTTTATCGCGGAGGTGATGGATCAGTTAAATGGCGTAAAGATGATTTACGATACACGGGTCCATGTATTCTGCATCACGACTGGATTATCACCAATACGAACTCTTACAAGGATTCGGCAGGTGCATTCTTTTTGCACGATGGCCGTCAAAAAATGGTACCGAATCCAGTCACCGGTCAGCCTGAACCTTGGCACCTGACCCGAGCGTACGGTTGCAATCATATTATTGCCAGTGAAAACATGCTCACATTTCGTTCAGGAGCTGCAGGATATTATGATCTTTTGAATGACGGCGGTACTGGTAATTTTGGCGGGTTTAAATCAGGTTGTACTTCAAATCTGGTCGTGGCCAACGGAGTTTTAAATGCGCCGGATTACACTCGGACTTGTAGTTGCGCTTATCAGAATCAAACTTCACTTGCACTTGTGCACATGCCTCAGGTTGATCTTTGGAGTGTCGATGATTTTGCCTCCAATCATCAATTGAAAGAGCCGATTAAGCATCTTGGAATTAATTTTGGTGCACCCGGTGATCGGAGAGATGAGCAAGGTCAACTATGGCTGGAGTATCCTATCATCGCGGGTGCGTCTCCGAATATTGAAGTGACTTGGAATGATGACGTGACGGTTAAGCAGCAGCATACTAGCCGTGTCGGAGATGTTGATCATCCTTGGGTTTTTGCTTCGGGCCTCAACGGGGTTCAGGAATTGTCGCTGAGCCTTGAGGATTTACCAAAGACGGGTTCAGAGAATTCGATCCATCAATACCAGGTCACTGTCTATCTAAGTCAGCTGGAGCTGACTCCAAATATGACGGTCGAAATGAGCTTACAAGGGCAAACCAAAAGAATAGAGACACACGATACAAATAGATTTACTGATGGGAAATACGGACGTGTGACGTTCTCACAGGTTACACTGAATTCAGGTCTAAATTTCACTGTCGCAGGAATGGCCCCGGGATTATGTATTTCCGGAATTGAGATAAGCCATCAGTAGCAATTTCTTAGTACATTTACCGTTGTACAGATTTCAATGCAGCTTGGACATGCATCCTTAGTGCCACTTAGCGATCGTCATTAATTAGTATTTCAGCATAGTTGGTTCTCGTCAGATGGTTCGTCTCCTATTCTCCGCGATTCTCGCAACCACGTTTTCTATCTATCAACAGGTGGAAGCGTGTAACGTTCCTGTTTTTCGCTACGCACTCGAGCGGTGGCAATCGGATGAATACGAACTGGTCATCCTGCACAATCAGGATTTGACTCCCAGTGAAAAAACAAAGATCGAATCCATAGCGAAGAGAACAAGAGCAAGGAATGGCTCACTCAATCTGCGGGTGAGGGTCTACGATTTGCGGACAGAATTGGAACCGAAGCTGAACCAGTTTTGGACCAGCTATGCCTCATCCAACCAATCTACCGCTGCTTTGTTGCTGTATTCTGCTAACGCCCGAGAAGTGCCGGATCGCATCGTTTCCATCACCCCATTTTCAAAAATCGATGCGGATTCACTCGTGGATTCCCCAGCAAGAAAGTTGTTGCAGGAACGCATTCTTTCAGGAGATTCTGCGGTTTGGATTTTTGTGACATCCGGTAACCAAGAAGAGGATGAAGAAGCTTACAAACGCTTGGAAGATCAAATAGCTTGGAACAAAGCGAATTTATCTTTACCGAATCAAGATGTTTTGGAAGCAGATGAGTTTTTCGATAAAGAGAACCCAATTGAATTGCGATTAGATTTTTCAATCGTCAAGGTGAATCGTAACGATCCTAGGGAACAATTTTTCGTTGATATGTTGATGCAGAGTGAGAGTGATCTTGAAGAACTCGACCAACCCATGGCATTTCCTGTAATTGGACGTGGGCGTGTCCTTTACGCCTTGGTGGGAAAAGGTATCTACAAGGAAACGATAGAAATGGCCAGCAAATTTGTAGTTGGCCCATGCTCATGTCAAGTAAAAGATCAAAATCCGGGTTTTGATCTGCTCATGAATACCGATTGGGATTCACAAGTTACTGGAAAGGAAATTGCGAAACCTCTAGAGAAGAATCAGAAAGCTCCAATTTTGATTCAGATTCCCGCGGGAAAGTGAAGCGAGTCCATTTAATCGTTTTTGCATCTTGAAAACGGAAAAGGTTAAAGCGAATGTTACCACGCTTGGTTAATTGTGCCATTTTCTTTGTCTCATTTGTTGCCCTAGCTTGTGCTCAGCAAGATGCAGAGAAGTCTGTGACGAATGAACCTAAATTTGAGCAAACACTTAAAAAGGAAGATGTAGCAACGTACGGAAATCCGGCACGGGGTGCGCTGATCTTCTCGTCTCCAACGCAAGCTTGTTTGTCATGCCATCAGGTGGGAAAGGCTGGTGGTCAGGTTGGTCCGAATCTCAGTCAGATCGCAACACAACGGAAATTTTCAGAGATCGTTGATTCTCTTTGGAATCCTCAGAATCAGGTAGAAGAAAGTTATCGAGCTGTCGCAGTGCTATTGATCGATGGCAAGTTGGTACGCGGTTACAAGGTGATGGAGAACGAAAAAGAGTTAGTACTGAAGGATCAGGGCACCGGAACAAAGCATACCCTCTCCAAGGATGAAATTGAGGCAGTGAAGGAAGTGGGGTCCCTGATGCCGAATGGTCTCATG
The DNA here is from genome assembly GCA_012270385.1 of Rubripirellula sp. Taxonomy (GTDB): domain Bacteria; phylum Planctomycetota; class Planctomycetia; order Pirellulales; family Pirellulaceae; genus Rubripirellula. The sequence goes on from JAAXIK010000310.1 coordinate 32,251, forward strand.
GAAGCATTGACTAATCAGCAACGTTATGACTTGCTGGCTTTCCTTGATGAACTCGGCAACTATCGGCGGATTGACGCAGGTGCTATAGATGCGCTGTTTTCCCATGCTCACGCACACCACCCTGAATCCTTCGATATGCCAAGGGCTCCCTTGGAAATCGATCGTTGGTTGAGTTGGGAGGAAGAGGTGAATCGTGATCGTGTTTATGATTTCTACAGGAAGCAGGCACGACACTTCAGGGACATTGAGCCCAGGCCCAATCTTCTTTCAGAGTTCCCAGGTTTGGATGGTGGCAAATACGGACATTGGGGTAATCAGTCTGAACCCGTATGGGCGGACAGTCGATGGTCAATGTCTGATCTCGGATCACTTCAGTCAGGTGTATTTCATGGAGATGGAATATCGATAGCACGCGGGATCTGTGTAAATTTGACTGCAGATAACGAATCCATCTCGGTATGTTTTGATCCAGACCAACTAAGTTATCCGCGGGTATGGTCTGATGGTTTTGTGACGTTTACCAGCGTGCGGCATGGATTCATGCAGGGTGTGCGACAGGTCGGTAAAACACTGCAAGTTAGTGAAAAGATCAGCGGAATTGATGAGCAGATCATTCGAGAAGCTAAACAGAAGAAGTTTCTTGGCTACTATCGAGATGGGGATCGTGTTCTTTTTTGCTATGAGATAGATGGCGAACAGTATTTGGATGAGCCCACGTTTCGAAATGGTGTCTTTGAGCGTTTCATTCAAAAAGTACAGCAACATCCTGCCAGGGATGTGATCAATGGTGGAGCCCCACGATATGAAAAGGAAATCATTACCAAAGGTGCTCTAGGACAGGGTATACCTTACGCAGTGGATACCATCACTCTACCCTTTGAAAATCCATGGGGATCGTTGATCTACAGCGGGGGTCATGATTTTATGGAAGACGGATCGGTCATGCTTTGCACGATGCAAGGTGACATCTGGCACGGTCGTGGCATCGATCATGATTTGACTGAAATCAGATGGAGAAAATTCGCTTCAGGTTTGCATCAACCCTTAGGTCTTTATATCGAGCAAGATCAGGTTTATGTCCAATGTCGTGACCAGATTACTCGGCTTCATGATCTCAACGACGACGGGGAAGCGGATTACTATGAGCCATATAGTCGAGCACTATCGACTTCGAAGTCGGGACATGATTTTACTTGCGGGCTGCAGCGTGATGCTGCTGGGAGGTTTTATACTGCAAGCGGCTTACAGGGCGTGATGCGAGTTTCATCTGATGGTGAATCGGCTGAAGTTCTAGCAACCGGCTTGAGGAATTCAGATGGCATCGGTCTTACTCCGGACGGACTGGTCACCGTTCCCAGCAGTGAGGGTGATTGGATGCCTGCGTCCATGATTGCCGCTATTCGGCCTGATGGTGATGTATTAAATCGCTTCGCAAGAGCCGATGAAGCGGGTTCAGGATCTCCGAAGCCTTTTTTCGGACGACCGGGCGTCAACCTGACTGATCCACCTGAAATTCCTATGCTGTATCTACCGAGAGGTTTAGATAATTCGAGTGGTGGACAGGTTTATATTTCAAGTCAACGTTGGGGACCTGTGCATGGAAATCTCGTGCATTTGTCTTTTGGCGCTGGACGCGCATTTTTGTTGCTCAGAGATGAGTTTGATGGATGGATTCAAGGGGCGGTTGTACCGATCGCAGGTGAGATGCTTTCCGGTGTCCACCGGGCAAGATTCAACCCAGTGGATGGCCAGCTATATGTTTCGGGAATGGCTGGATGGGGTACGTACACCACTCAAGATGGATGCTTGCAGCGTATTCGATATACGGGTGGAGAAGAGACACAGCTACCCATCGACTTTCACATTCATGAGAATGGCATTCGTGTGTCATTCTCACAACCGGTAGATCATTCCGTTGTGGTCCAGACCGCCAATCATTTCGCGCAAGCATGGAACTATCGCTACAGCGGTGCTTATGGATCACCAGAGTACTCGCATCGCCAGTTGGGATTGCGCGGGCACGATGTGATTTCCATTCAGTCCGTCACAGTATTGGAAGGAAGTCGAGAAATTTTCCTTGAGATGCGGAATCTGCAGCTCGTCAATCAATTACATCTGCTGATCCGTACATCAGAAGATGAGGATCATGATCTTTTTTTAACCGTCAATCGCATGGATGTTCCATTCAAACAAATCGACGGGTACCAAGCAGTTGAAAAGGTTCGACTTCCGCATCCAATGCTTGCGGATTTAGAACGTCCAATGGCGACCAAGCGTAATCCTCACGGCAAGCCAATACCCAATGCTAGAGAAATCACGCTTGCAGCTTCCAAGAACCTGATGTTTGACCGTGATCATTTTACTGCGCAGCCGGGTGAAGTGATTCGTTTGACCTTTAAGAATCCTGACGCCGTCCCGCACAACTGGGCACTGATAGAACAAGATTCACTAGAGGAAATCGGTCTCCTCTGTAATCGTTTGATTTCTGATCCCGATGCGGTTGCTAATCAGTACATACCCGATACTAAAAAGGTGATTGCGTACACCAATATCGTAGAGCCCTTTTCAGAGCATACGATCTATTTTCGGGTTCCTAATGAACCCGGTAAATATCCATTTCTCTGCACTTTTCCCGGCCATTGGATGGTCATGAATGGTTGGATTGAGGTGCAGAGTCCTTGATGTCCGTGTGATTTTCATGGACCGTTATCGTGTTCATATGCAATGGGAGTTGCATCGGGGAACAGCCGGTCCGTTAACAAATCTTCGAGTGCGGGCTTACACGATGTTGACAGGCTTAAAAGTTCTTCAAAGAAAGCTTAGGCCGCAATAGGTTATCCGATGTTCCCACATTGCTTTGCAGTCGTACGAGTAGGATCTTTGGTTGATTACCCCGGGGGAGCCGATGAATCTCTGCTGCGATCATCCATCAGTTCCATGTCATCACTCTCATTCTGTTTTCTAGATTGAGATTCGGGCGAGATGGTCGCTGCGTGGGGACCGATGTGGTTCGATAAAGTGACTCAGATAGATCGGGAGCTAACGTAGATGGCGGAAGAAAAATAATTCTGCTGGATCACAATCGAGTAAGTATTGCGCTACAATAGCCTGCCAGCTTAGATTTTGCCGGCAGGATTCAAAGATTCCACCTGAGTGATCTTTAAGTGACGTCCATCTGCACTTGCACTACTGTGAGTAGGATTGCGATTTCTGCCGCCGGAGGGGTGAGATGAGCTACGTGATTGTCGAGCACATTGACGACGCCGAACCAGTAGGAATGAGACCTTGAATTTAAAGGCTAATCAGATTCACCACGGGAGCTGTCTCGATAAGCTCACCCAGTTGAGCGATCTTTCAGTCGATCTGATCTTTGCAGACCCACCTTTCAATATTGGTTACCAATATGATCTGTATGACGATCAGAAGACGGAGGATGAGTATTTAGATTTCTGTAAATCATGGATAAGTCAGTGCCATCGAGTACTCAAGTCCAACGGCTCATTTTGGCTGGCTATTGGTGACGAGTATGCGGCTGAGCTGAAGGTGTTATGTAAACAACTTGGGTTCCATAGCCGGAGCTGGGTGATTTGGTATTATACGTTTGGTGTGAATTGCGCCCGAGGGTTTTCGCGCTCCCACACTCATCTCTTTCATTTCGTGAAAGACAAAGATGATTTTACTTTTAATGGTGAAAATCCTGCTGTCCGGGTCGCTTCTGCCCGTCAGTTGGTGTACGCCGACTCGAGGGCGAATTCTAAGGGGCGATTACCGGATAACACGTGGATTTTACGGCCACAAGATGTTCCCAGCCCCGGTTTTACTATGTCCCACGATACCTGGTGTTATTCGAGAGTAGCTGGGACGTTCAAGGAACGTGAGGGCTTCCATGGCTGCCAAATGCCTGAGCAGTTACTGGGACGGATCATTCGTATTTCAAGTAACCCCGGTGATTTGGTCGTCGACCCTTTTGCGGGAAGTGGTACGACCTTAGCCGTTGCCAAAAAGCTCGGTCGTCAATATTTGGGCGTAGAACTTTCAAAGGATTATGTCTCTCGCATTCAAGCTCGATTGGATGGATGCAAAGCGGGTGACCTTCTCGATGGTACGGATGGCCCTTCTTCTGGTGTTCCGACTTCCAAGGGAAAAAGACGAACAAAATTTGTTAATGGACGGCCTGTTATTTCTCTGTCAGGTGAATCGGAGCAGGCGATTATTGACGCATTCATGCAAGCAGCAGATGGCTATTCGGCTGATTATGTATTGTGCGACCCTGAACGAAGTACCCGATTTTTAAAACGATGCCGGGAAATTGGAATTCCGGGCGATCCGCGTTTGTGGAACTCGTTTTTATTGAGGGTAAGAAAAGCCGGAAAACTACCCCGAGCTGAAGCTACTGGCCAGAGACTTTCGTCACAGGAGATGGATCCCTACACCGATGGAAGCGAAGTTTCCTCGCGCCTCATCACGCTCGATTACGGTTTGACGCTGGATGAGTTGCTTTGTTCGCCCGAAGCCGTTGCTGAGTTCGATAAAATGGCTACTGAGTTTTCTCCAGGTTTCAAACCGTTCCATTATCGTTGGGCTGCGCTTGCTTTGAGGAAACGAGCTACGACCAAGCGTTTCCGCACAGCAGCATCTGAGCAATTCAAGCATTGGAAAGCACAGAAAGCACCGAGACGGAGAGCTTTGAGTCAACTCGCTTCTAAGCAGTATGCTCGCCCAGCTGTGTATGCACTATACGATGGAAAGTTTCCAGTTTACGTGGGGGAGACGCGCAATCTGAAGCAGAGGATTGAGCATTTGCTCGAGAGTGAAATGTGGTCCCGATTTAATGTGGACACCATTCGCATCTGGGATGTTGCTCAAGAGTTAGATCAGTTTGCTTTACGCTCATTTTTGGTGACAACGCAGCAGCCATTGTTGAATTCAGATTTTCTTGTATTGGATGCGACCAACGGTTAGAAAACCTTACTGATAAGTTAGAAGCTTTGCAGAGATGTGGCATTTGGATCGGGGTATCGATTCCGATGATCCTCAAGGTGTAGGACGACATTTGGGTTATGAACAAGATTCTAAAAAAACAAACAGCTGTTATTTTTGTCTTCTTAGTGGTCTACGGCATGTTGCCGGTCAATAGTAATGAGAATGATCAAAATAAAATCAGCTGGGCGGAACTCCCTCCGCTTCCTAACGAGCTTGGTGTAGCAGGTCCCTTTGTGGGGGTTCATCGTGAAAGGCTCATCGTGGCAGGTGGAGCAAATTTCCCGGAGCCAGTCTGGGAAAATCAAAAGCAATGGTTAGACGATGTTTATGCCTTAAAACGTGAGGGTAGCGAATACAACTGGAGTACAATTGGCAAATTACCAAGGAGGATCGCTTACGGTTGTTCAATCTCGGTCGAGGATGGCGTCCTCTGTATAGGTGGCTGCGATGCATCAGCACACTTTAGTGAAGTATTCCTCATGCGAATTAGCACGGATGGGGACAGGCTAGAAACCATTCCCTATCCATCTTTGCCAGTGAAATCGGCTTATGGTGCAGCGGCTATTCTGGACAATGTGGTTTATGTAATGGGTGGACAGGTAAATTCAAAATTGGAATCTGCCACCCAGTCTGTTTGGTCTCTTGATTTGAAACAGAGTGATCGACCCGAAGATTTACAGTGGAAACAATTGAGGGATTTTCCGGCGGCGAATCGTGCTTTTCATCTTTTGGTAGCTAGCGAAGATTCTCAAGGAGGTTCGATGTTTCTCGTCAGCGGGCGACGGAAGTCATCCGCAGGTGAAGTTGAATTTTTACGGGATGTCTGGCGCTACACGCCACGTTCTGAGCAGTGGACTCGTCGCAGCGATATGCCCGCTTGTTGTATGGCGGGTACGGGGTTGGCTTTGGGTAATGATGAATTATTAATTGTTGGTGGTGCCGACGGATCTTTGTTTGATCAAGCGGATGTACTCAAGGACCAGCATCCAGGTTTTCCCAAGCAACTTTACTCCTATGACTGCGAAGGTGATCGTTGGACTGGAATTGGAGGTCTCCCCGCGAATCATGTCACAACCGTCGCTGTTCAGTGGCAGGACTCTATCGTCATTCCGACTGGTGAAATTCGTCCGAGGGTTCGCACGCCGGCGGTTTTGAGGGGCTTTCGTACGCCTGTTAAAGAAGCAGGTGCCCTTCGATGATGGACGACAAAGAAACGGTCGGTGACTCAATCCAGTCCACGATTCAGCAGGAGTTTTACCGCAATTACTATCAAGAAGGACTACTCGAAGATGTCTTGCCATTTTGGATGACTCACGGTGTGGATCATCAATATGGAGGTGTGCTCACGTGTCTGGATCAAACGGGCAAAGTGATTGACACCGATAAAGCAGTTTGGCAGCAGGGACGGTTCTGTTGGCTATTGGGAGAGCTATACAACACCTATCTGGATTATGATCCTGTTAAGAGGGAACAGTGGCTTTCTGTCGCCGAAGGGTGTGCAAAGTATTTGGATCAGTACTGCACTGATGACGAAGATGGTCGAATGTGGTTTCACCTCACGCGAGAAGGTCAACCCATAAGGAAGCGAAGGTATGCTTTCAGTGAAAGTTTTGCAGCAATAGCTTATGCCGAATTAGCGAAGGCCCGTGATGAGAGCACTTATGCTAACAAGTCAATTGAGTTTTTTAGAAAATTTATTGAACGCTCTCGGCATCAAGATTTATCTTCGCAGAAGTTTACGAACACTCGACCAAGTCGTAGTATCGGCTACCCAATGATTACACTCATCACCGCACAGGAGATGCGGGACGCCATCCAATTCGATGAAGCAAATCACTGGATAGACGAAAGCATCGAACAGATCGTTCAATTTCACTTCAAGCCTGAGCATCGCTGCGTTGTGGAGACGGTCGCACTGGATGGCGAAATAATCGACCACTTTGATGGGCGAACGCTGAATCCGGGACACGCGATTGAAGCATCTTGGTTCATCATGCAGGAGGGAATGTATCGGAAGGACCAGGGCTTGATGAATTTGGGCACGCAGATTCTGGATTGGATGTGGGCTCGTGGATGGGATCAGGAATTTGGTGGGATGCTTTACTTCACAGACCTGTTTGGGCATCCCGTGCAAGAGTATTGGCATGACATGAAATTTTGGTGGCCGCATAACGAGGCAATTATCGCCACCCTGATGGCTTATGTGATTACCAAAGATGTCAAATACGCTTCATGGCATAAGCAAGTCCATGATTGGTCCTATCAGCATTTCCCGGATCCCACGCATGGCGAGTGGTTTGGTTACCTAGATCGAACGGGTCGCGTAACCTCAACTGCCAAAGGTAACTATTGGAAGGGGCCGTTCCATTTACCGAGAATGCAGCTGACTTGTTCCCAACTTTTGGCATCTGAGCAAGTGTGAACCCACTCTAGTGAGGTCACAATCAAGTCATCGGTGATTTCTCAGCGACCGGTTTTCACTACTGTCGATGATCTTTGATCCACTCAAAATCAGGAAAATACCGGGAAAAAACCAACCAAATGCTGAAATGCTCAAACCCTATTTGCGCTTAAAACGTACTCAAATTTGCAATTTCTATACCGAATACCACAATTAGGTTCTCAGCCTGTTTACAATTTTGGTCGAAGCAATAGAGACAATCTGTCTACAAATGACTCGAAATCCCTCTTGAGGTTTTACACAATGCAAAATGATTCAAACCGTCGAAATTTTCTTAAGGGCTCGACGGCGGCTGCAGCTGGTGCTGCATTGACAAGCACGATCGCACGAACAGCTCATGCTGCAGGCAGTGACGAAATCAAGTTTGTTTTGATTGGATGCGGCGGCCGAGGACTCGGTGCTACCGAAAACATCATGAACACCAAAGGAAATGTAAAGCTTGTTGCTGCTGCAGATCCTTACACCGAAAAAGCTGCTAATAATCTTGCAAATCTCGGAAAAAAGAATCGAGGTAAGTACGCAGAGAAGATCGATGTGCCTCAAGACCGCATCTTTGGTGGTTTGGATGGATACAAAAAAGCTATCGATGTGGATGCTGACCTAGTCGTGATAGCGACCCCACCTGGATTCAAGCCGCAGCAGTTCGAATATGCGGTGAATAAAGGCCGCCATATTTTCATGGAAAAGCCAGTCGCTTCGGACGCAACCGGAGTTCGGCGAGTTCTCAACGCCGTTGAAGAATCTAAGAAGAAGGATTTGATGGTTGCCATCGGTTTGCAACGTCGTCACGAACCACGCTATGTAGAAACCATCAAGAGAATTCATGATGGCGCAATTGGTGATGTTATCAATATGCGAGTCTACTGGAACGGGTCCGGTATCTGGTATCGAAACCGCAATGAAACGCAAACGGAGATGGGTTTCCAAGTTAACAACTGGTACCACTTCAATTGGTTGTGAGGAGATCATTTTAGAGAACAAAGCATTCACAAACACTATCTAGTGTTTTGGGTAAAAGGTGAGTATCCCGTTGAGTGTAATGGGATGGGAGGGCGTGAGTTACGAGAGGGTGGCGATGCTACAAAATCGCAAATCTTCGATCACACCTTCTGCGAGTATACTTTTGCTGACGGTACAAAGATGTACAGCCAAGGACGCCATGTTCGTGGTGTTTGGAACAAGGTCGGCGAATTTGTACATGGGTCCAAAGGTACATCTGATCCCGGAGCGGGTTGGATTGATGGGGCAAATCCTTGGAAGTTTGAAGGTGAACGGCCCAATGGACACCAGCAAGAGCAGCATGACATGATCGAGTCATTGATGGCTGGGAAGATTTATAACGAAGGCGAATATGGTGCTAAATCAACCTTCACCGCTATTCTAGGTCGCGAAGCATGTTATAGCGGAAAGGTCATCAAATGGGATGATCTTCTCGCTAAAGGCACCGAGCTTGCCCCGGGAATTGATAATTACACACTTGATACTCCCCCTCCACCATCAGCGTTGCCGGGGGAAGACGGAAGTTACCCGTTTGCTGTTCCAGGTAAATATGATCCATTCGCTTAGTGTGAATGGCCTAATTTAGGAATGACTACCGTCACGGTTCGTTCGACCGTGACGGTTTTTTTTGCGCTGTATCAGACGACACTACTTTCCCGAAATCCGTCGCCGCTGTTCCGGTTGCGTATCAGTAGGGAAATGCAAACGCAATTTTGGCAACGGATCTTGAGTGCCTGTAGGCATTTCCAATTGAGGAGAATTATCATACGGAACCGTTTCATTCTGCGGAGCAGGAAAGGCTTCTTCCGAAGAATCGGCAGTCAGGTTGCTGTGATCATGCGTTAGAGGATCATCTCCCTGATCGGGATTCGTCTTCTTTTTATGGTTGCATTTAAACCATCGACCAGCTGGCCCGGCAAGCAGTGCTGGAAGCAGAATCATATCACCCACCAGCGCGGTAGCGAGCATCACTAACATCAATGATCCGAATCGCTGCGTTGGTGTGAAGGTAGATAATGCGAAAACAAAAAGGCCTAATCCACCAACGATTGTGGTTTGTGTCATTGCAGGCCCGACACGTCGATAGGTTTCAATGACCGCATCAATACGGCTCATCCCTCGGGCGAGGTTCGTGCGAAACCAAGCAAGAAAGTGAATCGTGTCATCAACAGCCACACCCATTGCAACCGATGCGGTCATCATCGTGCCGATATCAATCTCCATACCAAGATGGCACATCACTCCAAACACCATGATGACGGGAAAGACATTTGGAATCATTGCTACCATGCCCGCCATGAGTCCGTCTCTAAGATTCGCGGGACGCATCCATGTGGTAGGCAGAGTGCCTGGATTTAACAGGAGAATCATCACGCCGGCGATGAGAATGAAGGCTAGGCCGATGGATTCGGTCAAGCTAGTTAGAAGGGTACGCTGAGCTTTGTAAACGACTGGCACAACTCCGGTATAAACTACTCCCAAACTACCGGCTTGTGAGTTTTTGTCTTCCTCTGGTTTCGATACGGTCATCTTGTATCGAGAGTCAGCTAGGATCGGCTCGGTGTCAATCAAACTCTTTGCATCCGCGAAATCTTCTTTCTTGAAGACATCACTGCCAAGCCATACGACAGAGTCATACCGTTCAACGAATTTTGCCCATTGGCCACTACTTATCAGTTCATTGCGTTTTTCTTTTGAGACATCCAGCCATGATGGCCTGGCAATCCTTTCACCGCTGATCAGTTCGCCAAGCGTGCTGAGGTACGCTGCTCGTGCATCAATCTCGTCCTCCTCGGTGAGTAGATCTGCTTTGTCCAGACCGGGAGGGGATTTGGCTCCGACGAGAAGTACGCGTGACTTTGGATTCACGCGACCGGCCCCACTCAGATCCTGAGCTGCTAGATCGGTTAAGAGAGCACGTCGAGTTTCATAAGCATGAAGTACGGGTTGAACTGCTTCACGAAGGGTGTAAATAAAGTTTCCGTAATCGACATCTGAAAGAGCCGCAACACGTAAACTGATCCTCCACAATTCGGTTGGATTCGGGTCAGTGCCCTTTTCCATTTGCAGGTAATCAATCTGCTTCAGGTCCTCGAGCGATGCGGTGAGTTCACGATTGAATTTTGCGCGAACAGGACTGTAGCTATTCGAGGGAGCAGGTAGTGGTGGTAAAAAGGTGTTGGCGCTCATGGCTTGTCCCACCACGCCTCGACCAGGCTCACCGAGTGTATTACTCACAACCTTCCGAACTCGCTCTACCAGCTCTGCTCGTTCTAAGATTCGCAAGGAATCGACAGCGAGGGAATCATTTTCCTCTGTGGAACCATTGGTGTTGCTGTATTGGCTGTCAGCCTGCATTGAAGCTGGGATACGGACGACCAATTCCATCGGAACCAGTTTCCCGAAATTATCTTCTAGCCAACCATAGTCGTGAATGATCCGCGAATCGGAATCAAAAAGTTTAAGTAATTGAACGGAGGTCTTAATCTCCCGCAGTCCCCATGCTCCGAGAAAGAGAGCTAACAGGCAAACTGTGGTCACGGAAGCGTAATGACTCGTGATCCAACGACCCAAACCTGCCCACCAATCGGAGAGCTTCGATTCTTTGGCCAGTTCCGCGTTGGGTGAGACCTCTTCTTCTTTAAAGCCAGGAACAAACGTCTGCAGTGCTGCCGGTAAGTAAGAGAAAAGGACTCCGACGGTCATCATGACTCCGATACCGGAGTACAAACCGAAATTACTGATGGGAGCTAGATTACTCGTAAATAACGAAACCAATCCGATAGCAGTAGTGGTTGAAGCTAGTGCACAAGGTAACAGTGCGTGCCTAAAGGCTCGCCCTGTTGCTCCACGCTCTCCACGAGCTCGCACCTCATCCCGATAGTAATTGATGACGTGAATCGCACCGGAGAGACCAAGAACATAAACCAATGACGGCCTGCTCATCATAATCGCTTCAACACGACACGAAGTCCACCACACGATCCCCATGCTCAAGCCTGCTGAACTGCCACCCACCACGAAAACCATCATGGTGATTTTGAGGCTACGGAAACAGATATAGGAGAGCACGATTCCCAGTAAGATGCTGTATCCAACGAGTCGAACAAGGGTCACCGTGCCTTCTTCATCAATTGCCACATTGTCCACGGGAGGACCGCCCATACGCAGTGGCGTTGTCCCCGGAGCGATAATGGAATTACTTTTGTTAAAAGGCGGAGGTGCCATCGAGGGTGCACTTGGCGCGGCAATTCCTGATTCTTCTGCAAGCACCAGTAGGCGGCCCCTTGCTTGACCCAAACATCCCCGTCCCAAGGCGAACGGTAAATTATCATTGGCAAGATTGGTGAGGGTAACCATCACACAAGTCAATCGCGGTGGTGGTTCAACTTCGGCTGCATCGTAAACGGAGTACCAAATTCGAGTTCGTTGCTCTAAGGATGCCTGTTTCAGGACTTCCAAGGATCCATCAAATTGCGACTGCAGTACTTCATCTACGACCCGTTGGGCGGTGAAATCAAAATCAGCGGGTAGTTGATTCTGACCACTTTCGGGGAGCATTGATCGGAATGCTTTGGGGCTCCAATCAAATTGTTCATCAATTGCCGGTGCAAACAGGCTTCCTGTCAATCTCTCCATCGCTAAACGCTTAGCAACTACGGCTCGTCGCGATTCGTCAGTGAGGTCCACTGGCCAAAGAGATCCGTCTTTTTGAGCCAGTTCTTCCACGACCATTTCGCCCGTTTGGACGGTTTGAAATAGTGGTGCACATAGCAGTGACAGATCATTGTAGAAAGGATTGGCAGCTCGCTCGGTTGCAGGTTCGCCGAAGGCGGTGACAAATTGACCTTCGAGTTGGAAGGTTCCCATCGATCTTTGGACACCACGCACCGCACCTGCTACCGCATTCATGGCTCCTTCCCAGCGGGACAGTCGACCATCTGGAGTGATGTAGTGCCATTGGCCAGAAGCAGTACATAACCACTTCTCTCGCAATCCTCCCCAATTGAAGAATTCGTTGCCACTTCTTAGCAGCTGAAGTTCTTCCCCGAACTGGCGAGCACGCTTGTAGGGAATTGCCTCTTCCTCCGACATCCCTTGCCAAGGCTCATAGGTGGCGCTTTCGTGAATCAGTTTTTCTTGAAAAAGCTTCAGACGCTGATCGTTGGATGAACAACCTGGCCAGGTCGTCAGCACAAAGCTCTCACCGGCGAAATGTTCGGCGAACCAGCTTAGTTCGGCCGTTTCTGGAAAATCACTAGGTAGCCAATCTTTGACATCGTTTTCTTTCTTTTCCAGACTAAGCCGAGCCGCTCGGAAGACCGAAGGCATGCAGAAAAAGAAAACGACGAGTATCAGAAGCGCATACGGAATCCCCAGAGGGCTGCGTCGCTCGAGGAGAGGATCTTGGTTCATAAGCGACAAGTGGGGACCAAAAACACTGCGGACTTCACGTAAAGAGAACGGCTTTGCTCGTAAATTACCGATCTATGGCGCAGGGGTCTACTTCAATCCCGGCTTAACGTGTCCGCAGGACTGGTTTCCCGCATGAATGTAGTAATCACGGTCAGTTTGCGACCTACAATCGACTGTATTATCTCTTTCGAGGGGTGATCAGAGCCATTTTCGAATCATCTCTACTCGCGAAATCCACATCCTGATTGAGCTCGTGTCGGCGAGCTGAAGGAATGACTTCTCCGACCCGATTTTAGAGAAGACCAAGAATCCGTGACAACGGATTTTGATTATCAGTTCTCTAGCTATGGGATCTTGAAATCCAATTCCTCATTCAAGGTCCATCAGTTCGCCATCAGCACGGTTACCAAACTGCCTAAACAGAGTGGTATCAATATTGTCAGAGAGAAAACGAGTCGAGCCATCCGCAAAGGTAAACAGAGCACCTCCCGGGTGATAACTCCCAAATTTTCCTACAACCGTTGCGTCCTCCTCCTCATCATTTATTGACCAATAATCTCTCTGGTCAAAACCGCTCGTGTTTCGAAGAGTGGAGCGATCACCGACAACCCAACCAAGACTCTGACTGTTCTGTTTACATTCACCTAACAGGATAGTGTGAGCACTTCCGTCGAGGATGTCACTGTATCGCACTTCACTATTGAGAAAGAGTAGACCGTTGTTATCTACATCAATTGGAGCTTCGGAGTCATGATGACAGCCAACGTAGTGATTCAGTCCGATTCTTTGTTCGCCTTCAACCCGAATCTGTTCACCCGGGTTGGATGGACAAAAAAGCGTGGGAATCACTAACGCACGAACTGGTGCATTCACTTCTGCAAAAGCACCAGCCTCAAGGTCAAACTGCTTGTAAGCGGATTGCTGTTCGATGTACGGCAGAATAGAAACAATCCAGCTCACCACTTTACCTTCGGGCTGATTCGTGATGGGGCCCTGCGGATTCAAGCTCCCTGCGGGCATGTGCTCCATGCTGAATTCATAATGATGAATGGCTAGACCCAATTGGGTTTGGTTATTCATGCAGGAGACTCGCCTCGCTGCTTCTCGGGCAGCTTGAACCGCTGGTAGTAATAGACCAACCAATATCCCGATGATGGCTATCACCACCAACAACTCCACAAGCGTGAATCCGCTTTTGCTATGGTGACGGCTTGGTCGGCTGGTAGTTTTGAGCATATTCATTGACTCCGGTTTATGAATTGAGCAGACGATGTTCAATTGTCTTTGATTTGATAAATATAGTGATGAGTTCGCTTTGTGACGGATGGATCAAATTGCTCCATTTCGGAGCCTTGAAGACCCAGTTGTGCAGTAATCGTGACCCCAATTTGCTGCGGGTTCGTCCCTCTCTCGATAGTGATTTTGACATGAGGGTTGAGTCGACTGAGGTCTTGAATCTCGGGCTCCCAAGTCTCACCTGAATATTCGACCGAGTTTGCAAGCTGTGTTGCAGACCTCAGGATCCCCGCATCGAGTAGGTACTCTGTTTGCCTCATTTGTTGCGAGTGTTTTGCAGCTCTCCGTGCACGAAGTGCCTCAGCTGTTGAGAGGCTGATGATCGATGTTGCTACACCGATGCATACGAGGACACAAATGACCAGGAACCCATTTCGATTCGATGACCGTGTTCTATACGTCATTGTTTACCTCCGCGGCCTGATATTGAAGTAATCGCCCCAAAACTGCTTTGAACTCCCGTTTTGGAGCCGAATTCATGATCTGACCTGTGGTGTCGGATTGGATGGTGAGGCCGACCTGATTCAAATCACTCTGGATCACAAATTGGCAGTTGATGGCTCTCCTGAATTGATAGGTTTCTTTTCGGATTACCTTGCCATCAGATAACTGAGTTCTTTCAACGAAATCTTCCTCAGCTGCAAACCGAATGATGGTTTGATCGTTGTATGTCAGCTCCAGTCCTCCGTCTGATTTGACCTCAGCAGACTTGGCTCGATGAATATCACGGCGAAACTCACCGCTGAAACGGTCCAGTAAGCGATGTTCCAGCGAACGATCACGAGTGACGGAATGGTAACGCATTGCCTGATGAATCAGACCAACGGATAGAATCATCAGCGTGCTTCCAACGGTCATCGTGATCGATAGCTCGATTAGGGTGTAACCGGCATAGCGTTTACGGCTCATTGATCTTCCTCTCCCATCCAAGGTTCCATCCAACCAATTAGCTTGACTGGTGCTTTGGGTTGACTGGTGTTCCAGTCGAGTTGAAGAGCAATCGCAGTTTTGGTTTCATCACACCAAGAAGCCGTGATGGAAGCGTTCGGCGAAATGGATTTCACTAGTTGCGAGGGTTCTAGATTTTCCATCGCGGGTAGCCTGGCCTCAGGATTCAATCTGGTCAAATGGTCGATTTCCCAACTCAGTTCTTCGATAGCGATCTGTTGATGTCGTGAATCCTGCCATAGCCTTGTTGTTTTTACAGCAAGCATTGCAATCACGGAGATTGCGACAGCCAGCAATGAGCATGCGACTACAAGCTCCGTGCTTGCAAATGCCATTCGAGTATTCGTAGTTTTCTTATTCATGCTTCGGTCGTCCCTACACCACCGTTGCTAAAGCTTGTACCAGTTCGGTCAAAAAGCTGAGCATAGCAGCAGCGACAATTAGCGTTATCAGGGCGAAAAAAAGTGTAATCGCAGGGTGCAAAATACGAGAACGGATTTTCTTGTTGCGATAGCTCGACCGGCGTTTTTGCTCGGCGAATTCCCGCAAGCACCAACTCCGGGTATCTGCGTGTTCTAATTGATTAAGCGATTCGGCTTCCTGACGGTTTAGCAAGCCGCAGTCCGCAAGGGATGACCAAATATCGGTATCACTTTGCAATTTCGAGTTAGCAAGCTCAAGCTTTCTCCGTGTGCGACGATCAAAATGAAGCTGTGAAAGCGATTCGAGTAACGTATCTGTGGAGTTTCCAGACTGAATTGTCCACGCGAACAGATCCAAAATCTGACTTTGTGTTATTGCTGAGTAACTCAATGAAACCCTTGCGCGAGCCGCTTTGGACAATCGGTGTGGTATCGGTATCCAAGTAAGAAGTGCAACGATTACTACGATCAGAAAGCCAAACGGTAAAAATCCGCCGACCCAATCGACCAAGATCGTGAATAGGGTGTTCGAAAGATTATCATCAGCAAGATTGAATTCCTTATTCATCTGTGCCATGACCGGCACGATAAAGGTAATAATAAAAGAAATTCCAAGTAAGAAAATCACCGACAGACTTGCAAAATAGATTTGCGTATTCTTGCGATTGTCTGAATCGTGATCAGCCCGCGTACCATAGCTTTGAATGAGTCGGTCATAGGTTGTCGTAAGGGATCCAGTATTCATTCCGAGTTGCAAAGCAAGCAAGTCATGGTCGCTGATCGCGTTCGGCACTTGTTCCAAAGCTTTGAGAATGGGTGTCCCGCTAGCTATCCTGCGGTAGAGTCGATTGAGTCGTCTTCGGTATCTTCCGCGGTGACCTTTTGCAAGGTTTTTGATTAGAGGTTGTGGATCGAGATGTTCGCGGTGTGCCAGAGCAAGAATCCGGATGAGGCTTCGCTGCTTCACTCGGAGTGTATCCCCGGGCCACCAGGGAGTTGCCAACCATCCCGGCTGTAAATTCAATAGGGATTGCCCGATCGATGGGAACCACTGTTTTTGCATGCTTGTGATTCCCTAGCTATGACAGACCAGAAATGAGACTAACTAACGGAGTGAACAAAACGATTACGATAAATCCGATGACAACACCGAGTGCAACAACGGAAATCTGCGCAAATGCTCCGGTAGCCCATTTTACTCGATGATGAACTCTTTCCGCATAGATCTCGGAAATTTCACGCAGGAGGGCAACATTGGGATTTTTTAGATTTTGCAGAGCAAGGATCATGTTCGGAGGGAACTGATGGGCTAACTTGCTTTCTTGCCACAAGGGATCATTATCCATTTGGATGGCAAGTCTCTCGCAAGCACGGCGATACCAATGACTTTTTAGAGCTGAACTCGCAATTGTCATCGCATGGTTTGGCTTAATGCCCAGATGAATTAACTCCGCGAGCCGGCTCGTGAGTACCGAGATGTCACTCAGGCTTGCCGAATTACCATTGATTAGAAACTTGAACAGTCGGTGGCTTAGACCGGTGTAGGCCCAAAGCTTTTTTATGGCCAGAATTGCTGTGAACCCAGCTATCAAGGTCGATAGTAAGCGAATTGGATTTGTACGAAGTTCTCGGGATAATGAAACCACGACCTGAGTCGCTCCGGGTAGCGCAATGCCATAGTCTTCAAACATATGGTCAAACGCCGGTACAACGAAAAGTGTAAGCAGTGTAAAAACCAACAGAATGCTGAGGAACAGTAGTGCAGGATAGGCCAGAGCGCGACGTCTTTCGACCTGGATTTCATGGTTCCGGGACGCATAGACAATCAAATTGGTCAGCCCATTGTTGACCGAATCCCGATTGAATCCCGAAGCAAGAACGGGAAGCCATTGCACGATTAGCGGATTGGACTGTAAGTCCTCAACCGAGTTAGCCGCTTGCAGCTCCCTGATCAACTCTTGAAGCTGATTTTTACTACTGAGCTCGCCGAGATCATCCAGGACTGCCGCTAGTACCAAAATGACAGCGTCACGCTCTGCGAAGATAGTCTTCAGTGATTCGGATGAACTTTGGTCTGTCATGTAATCATCAAGTAAATGTTTGTCTGAGAATTCAGTGTCAGACTGGTAAACCTATGACTTGTAACACTCAATTTCGTTTGGGAGCTTGTCTCGACTGAAACACAATCAACAAGTTCCCTGAATGATGGCTATTTACCTAATCCGGTGAGAGGGTTGGCGAGATCTTCCAAAATCTCAATGACTGGATTGAACAAGCTAAAACTGTATGCAAAGACGATGAGTCCGCCAATGGCCACTCCAACCACTGTGGGAAGCATTGCATGCCATCCCTGCGAGTCTCGAGAAGCAGTATTGTTATAGATGTCTGAAATGATAGGTAGAATCTTTTGAAGAGATTCCCCATCGGAGTCTTCGCGGGTAACCGCCCACTTCATGAGTGGGGGTAATGAGTCCTTTGATCGTTCATTCTGATCTTCCTGAATGGATTGATTGAATTCCCCCAGCGGAATATCTGTGGAAACTTTGGCAGTCCAATGAGAGGCCGATAAGCTCGTTGCAAGTTTGGTTTCGCAGCCATTCGCGATGAGCTGTGAAAGCAAGTTTGCGGCGTGTGCTTTACAACTGGCCTCGTAGTAAGCTTCATTACCTGGGATCCAACGCCATGGTTTCTTACTTCCCTTTGTGATCCACCATGTCAGAAGTAGAAATAAGACCATAGGTGCTGCAATGCTCCAGATAGGAAATAACTCCCGGGATATCGTAAGGAATTGGACACTTGCCGGTGGCTGCTGCTGCACCTGTTCATACATCGCAGCAATTGTCGGAGTTGTGTAAAGACAGATCAGAGCAAAACCCAACAGTACCAGCACCGACAGAATCACCGGGTAAACGATCGCTGAGGTCAACTGGCTGGTAATTTGTGCCCGGACCCGTTTAGGGAATCTTAATTGTTCAAGTGCTAAAGAACGCGATCCGGTACTTTCATAGATCGCGATTGCTCGGCAGTAATTAATCGCGTCTGGAAACTCGGTCGCAATATCTTCCTGAATCGATGACTTGGACTGATGGGACGCCGAGAGATAATCATTAATCTGACCAAGCAATGCTGAGTCGTCTTGGGATGCACTGGTTAGTCGATTACCTGTATTTTCTAATCCTGCCAAACTGAAAGAAAGACCTGAATTGGATAAAGTCATCAGCTCGCGATTCAAGCTGATCAGGTCATCTATGGTCGTGTGTTGCATGAAGATAGCTATTGAAAATGTATTTCCATGTTAGAAGGCAGCGTCATTCCGCGGTGGATGTATAGTCGAGCCAGCGGGCGATTAAAAGCAAATCACTCATTCAGGTCAGTCGCTGAGTCTGTCGCCAGATCATGAGGGGGACTGTGGTTCGGCTGGATCATTGTCATGGGCCATCACATCTGTTAATTATCGATGGATTTTGATCCGCCTCGATAAAAACGGTTGCCAACGATTTGCTCCAAAATGAAAAAGATTGAGACGAGAAGGATAGCGGGTGCGTGAAGCGGGAGGTAAGTCTTATTCGCTGTCTCGGTGAAGCTGATATTTTCGAAGTTATCAATCAAATCGTATTCTTCTGTCCCAAATATTTCTTGGAGTAGTGAAATATCGATTCGACGGGATCTGGTGGCATTCTCAGCAAGATTGGCAGAAAAGCCGGTCTTTAGTTCCTTACCTCGGATCCAGTACGTCCCCGCCGTGGAGACCTCCCTAATTCGCAAGTAGTTACCGCCTTTTAAACCGAGAATAGGAGTAGGGTTATCCAGCTCTGGCTCAAACAAGAAACCTTGAATGTCGTCATTAGATTTTTTTTCATTTTGTAATTGAAAGGCAAAACTCCTACCAACGACTGCATCAGCTCCAGTGGTAACTCGTTGACTGAGATACTCGATCGTCTGCCGGCACAGCAACCAGGCTGGCCAAGCATTACTGCCAAAAAGCTGATTCCATGACTTGTTATCATTCGATATTGCAGGGAACGGTGTTGTAAAAAGAATCATTCGACCCTGTGCAGAAGTAGATTTGCTCGGTCCACCTATGGAACGCTCAATCACAGCTGGATGATCCGTACCCGCATATTTGATAAGAATGTTGTCCGAAGTCTCAGGATTTAATTTCCAGTATTGTTGGATCCGATGATCTCCCCAGGGTACGTTTTCTGTAAGAGTACGAAGTGTTGGATGCTGAATATCGATCGGTTGAAGAAAGGTCCCAGGTTCGGGACTACGCCATCGTATTGCTTCGGTCGATAGCCAAGGGGAGTTGTCACTTTCCATAGTGATTCGACTACCAAGACTTACCAGCATCTGTCCTCCGTTTTTGAGGTACGCGTCGCATAGGCCGTTTACCTGCCTGTTACTCGGCGGATCAATGAGCACAACGACTTCATACTGACTCATGCGAACAATGGGGAGGTCCTGATAGCTGATTAAGTCGGTGACATACTCAGATCCAGTGCCAAGGGAAGACGAGACCCCAATGGCGTTGGCAACTACCTTTGATGCTGCAGGCGTGTTGCTGACGAGAAGCACATTGGATGGCGGTAGAACATTCAAGGAAAAATATCTGGTGTTATCGAGTGGCATAGCATCATCACTAATGATTCGAATCCGGCCATGATGTTTACCAACCGGTAAGGCAGGGATATTTAGTAGTACCTCCTGCTGTTCACCTTTTTTGACCTGCGCACTTTTCCGATCTACCGGCTCCGCTTTGGGGAACACGACCTCTCCATTACGGGCCATGGGAAAACCTGGTTGATCGGTGAATATGTCCAGTTCTGCTGTAATGGACGCATCGCGGGATTGATCCGTGGTTTCATTGAAGACCGAAACCATGACAGGACTCGGTGTACCTACTGGGGGGCTTGGATCTGCGAGTCGAGGTAAAGAAATGCCCCAGTTGGGTCCACGGAAATCTCCGAGATCAAAAATCGTGAATTTAACTTTCCCAGATGAGTTGGATAATTGAATCTCATCGGATTGTAAGAGCGGTTCCCAAGTGTGTTTTGTGAGATCACTCAACAAGAGAATTTGATGATTATCGAGCTTGCTTGTCTCGAGCGCCTGCAGTGCAGTCTTCAATTGCTGGTTGATGGGTAGGGCTGATTGCACGACATCAAGTTGTCTTATCCTGGTCAGTGCATTCTTCTGATCGATCGTGAACGATGCATTTTTTGTGGCTCGATCGATGACGCAGATTTGGCTTGAGGCTGGTAGTTGTTGGATGAAAGCCTCGCAGTGCGTCTTCATCTGTTGCAGCCTCTCACCTTGCTGATCAAGCCATGCACTCGTCGGCCCATTATCAATAAAGATCACTACCGCTCTTGGGTTGTTTTGATTGAGGGTAACGGTTGGTCCAGCGATTAAGCTCACGATGCCCCAGACTATGCCACCAAGAAGCAAGATACACGCCGTTGCTGTAAGTCCGAGAATCAACTTGCGATCCATTTGTCGCAGGACCGAGAGACTGGCAAGTAACAGCATGCTAAGTCCGCACAGGACCAGCAATGAAATGAGAATGGAGGTTGAAGTCAGAGATGTTTGGATAATTGGTTGAGCTAAAGCTAAAGCAAGAAATATCAGTGCCGCGATTCGCAGCGCCAATAGCCACCATTTCTTAATCCGAACCCGACTCTGCGAAAGAGAGGCTTTAGGTTTTAGCAATCCAATGGAGGGGAAGATGACGCGTTGCGGTCGTCGACGAGATAAGAGATGGATTACGATCGGAATCGCAACGCCTATACCTCCAAAAATCAACGTCGCATTTAAAAAATTCATTCCGGTGGCACAGTGTGTGTCAAATGTAATTCAGCTTTTTGCAGCATTGCCTCTATCGCAATCGATTTCAATGTGATCTGCATTCATTGCGTAGACAGCCATAAAAAATGGTTGAGTGTTTTGTTTTCGTCAAAAACGATTTGTCCGCTGAATCAGATATTCCGTCAGAGCTTTATCAAAAGGCATGCTTGTATCCAGTGGAACGTAATCAATTCGGAGTCGGTCACATCCTTCACGATATTTACTTCGAAAATCCTCTAAATCCTGACGATATTGCTCACGAAGTCCTGAAGCGTCTACGGTAACCGTTTGACCTGATTCGGAATCCTCAAATTCAACGGGCCCTTCGTAAGGAAATTGTACCTCGGCTTCATCTAACACATGGAAAACGATCACATCGTGTCCTCCATGTCGTAGTCGAGATAATGCCGAAATCACTTCTTCAGGTTGGCCCTCATTGTCAGAACTTGGGAGGAGGTCGGTGAGTAACATCACAAGCGAATGATGTTTCAGCATCGCTGCGATCTGTGTTAGGCAATTCGGTAAGTCCGTGGCACCTGAAGGTTCCAACTGATTCAACTGACCCAGCACTTCACCGATATGACCTCTCCGGCTTCGCGCTGGTAATAGTCCTCTCACCTGATCAGAACACGCCAAGAGCCCTACCGGGTCTTGTTGCATCGTCATCAGGTAGGTCAGCGAGGCTGCTAAACAAGTGCAATATTCAAACTTGGTCATGCTCTGGTTTTGTGTGAATCCCATGGATTTGGAAAGATCCATCACCAGGTAACCGGTCAGATTTGTCTCGGCCTCGAATCGCTTAACGAAATACTTATCTGTCTTAGCATATGCCAACCAATCGATGAGTTTAGGATCATCGCCCCGGTTATACCTCCGATGCTCACTAAACTGTACCGAGAATCCGTGCAGAGGGCTTGAGTGCAAACCCTGCAGGAATCCGCGAATCACCATCCGTGCTTTCAAATCCAGCCGTTGGATTTGCTGTAGCGATTCCGGTGAGAGTGAGTTAGGCATAATGACTGTTGCAGATCTGCAGGTGCTTTCTAGGTCGATACTTTTTAACTAACCGATCCTTGAGCTTACTTGTTCTGGCGTTTGAGCTTCTCAGGTTCAGGCTCTTTGATGTCTTCCAGTAGACGCTCAATGATCAAATCAGAGTTCATTCCTTCCGCTTGAGCTTGGAAATTTGTACTGATTCGATGTCTGAGTACTGGCGTTGCAATCCGACGGATATCTTGTGGATCGATGCTGAATCTACCATCCATTGCGGCGATAGCTTTAGCACCAGCAATCAGGTTTTGCCCAGCACGTGGCCCCGCACCGCAATCAACAAGATTTTGAACGTAATCTGGAGCGGATTCATCTGACGGTCTTGTCGCACGTACTAGTTGAGTGGCATATCGAATCACGTAGGGATTCACCGCAATACTGGAGACCAGTTTTTGGACATTCAAGATTGCTCGAGCCGATAGAACCTTATTGACGCTGGCTTTTTCACCACGAGTCGTCGCCGTGAGTATCTGTTCTTCTTCGCTCGCGCTTGGATAGTCGATTTTTATATTGAACATGAACCGGTCAAGCTGTGCTTCGGGCAACGGATAGGTTCCCTCCTGCTCAATCGGATTCTGTGTCGCAATGGTGAAGAACGGTGCAGGAAGTGAGTAGGTTTCACGTCCAATGGTCACCTGGCCCTCCTGCATGGCTTCCAGTAAAGCGGCTTGAGTTTTTGGAGGAGTTCGGTTGATCTCATCAGCCAAAAGAACGTTCGTGAAAATAGGTCCTTCTACAAAACGAAAAGTTCGCTTACCCGACTCTTCTTCTTCTAACACTTGAGTACCGGTAATGTCCGAGGGCATCAAATCAGGAGTGAATTGAATCCTTTTGAAAGAGACATCAAGGATGTCTGCCAACGTACTGACCATCAGGGTTTTTGCTAATCCTGGGACACCCTCTAAAAGGCAGTGGCCTCGAGTAAAGATGGCGGCAAGTAATTGCTCAACCGTTTCCGACTGACCCACAATCACTTTTGCTAATTCATCACGCATTGTTCTTTGATGTTCTGCAAATTCACGCAGTACATCAGCCAAGTTTCGCGGGGGCGCCTGAGCGGAACTTCCCGTTTTGACCGAACCGTCAGGGGGTTGGGGTGAGGTGGGATCAGGCGTTGGCGGTGGGGAGCCACTCATAAGACATTATTTTGAAGTGAGGGGAGGAGGAATGGATTCTTTTCGTCATCGACCTTGATTCTGCGCGAAAATAAAAGGACGCTAACATTGGCTGTAGTGTAACTTTAACGATTTACTTGCTAGCAATATGAATGATCTTTCAATATTGAATGGGGAGTGCTTGGCAGATGGAGAGTAGCGATAGTGTGGCTTCGGCGTCACGATGGGTTTCGCGTTTTTCCACAGATCTAAATTGCTTTCATCCTTTCCATCGGTTCTGGGTTCGATGGATGCTGCTTCTATGGGTATTGAGTGTGACCGCCATGCCCAGTGATGCGGCTGTCGATGCACGGATGGTCCAGCAGGCGATCGACCGAGGGGTTACTTATCTTAAAAAAAGTCAGACGGAGCGTGGTGGATGGACTGAATATAGCGGCCAGTCATGCGGTCTCTCCTCACTTTGCACGATGGCCTTACTCAATTCCGGAGTTTCACCTGAAGATCCGGTGATTCAAAAGGCACTGCAGTATCTCCGTGGTTTTGAGCCCGAGGAAACTTACTCGGTGTCCTTGCAGACCCTAGCATTTTGCTACCTCGGGGCAGCTGCAGATCTGCCAAGGATTCGACGCAATATAGATTGGTTAGTGAGTCAGCAGCGTTTAGGAGATCCACTGAGCCAAAGAGGTGGTAGTTGGGATTACGGTCGGCAACGCGGTAGTGGGGACCCTTCCAATTCTCAATTTGCTTTACTTGCTTTGAGTGCTGCAGCGGAATTGGGTATCGAGATTGATTCAAATGTATTCCGTCGATCTCTTGAATACTGGCAGATTAGACAGAGTAAAGGAGGTTGGAGCTATGGTAATAGTCCTCGACTATCAGGGAGCATGACTTGTGCTGGAATCGCTTCTACCGTTATCGCTAATCAGTGTCTGAATGCTCAGGGCATTCTAAAGATTGAGTGTTGTGGAGAAAAAGCTGACGGCTCGCAGTCGGTGGAAAGGGGTTTGCAATGGTTGGGAGAGAATTTCACTTTACAAGTGAACCCCGGCGGTGACTCTCTCACCTTTTTCTATTACCTCTATGCATTAGAACGTGTTGGCAGACTTACCGGCAGGCGTTTCATCGGGGGCCACGATTGGTATCGCGAGGGAGCCGAGCGCCTGTTAGCCCTTCAAGATAAATTCGTTGGTTTCTGGTCTGGATCCGGGGCCATGGAACAGAATCGCGATATCGCGACTTCCTTCGCCCTTCTCTTTCTTAGTAAGGGAAAGCGGCAAGTGGTAATCGGCAGGGTGAAATATGGACCCAAATTAGCTGAACCAAGTCAACTCTGGGAGCGACATCCCCAAGCTCTGCAGCAGTTGGTGAGACACACGGAACGGGATTGGGGGCGTGATTTGAGCTGGCAGACGATCGATTTGGAGTCTGCTCAGCTACAAGATCTACTTCAGGCACCCGTCCTTATTTTAAGTGGCAGTGAATCGTTTCAATTTGGTGACAACGTATCCGCTCGACTCAAGGAGTACATTGATCAGGGAGGATGTCTTCTTTTTGAAGCTGAAGCTGGTGAGGGATGCGGCGAAGCCAAAGGTTTCGAACAGAGTGTAAGTGAGTTATGTGGTAAGTGGTTCGGCAATGTTCCTCTAGAGCGTCTGCCACCAACGCATCTTGTTTGGACAGCGAGGCATAAGGTGAATCCTTCCATGATTTCACCTGAGTTCTGGGTTTACGGAATTCAGGCATGCTGTCGAACTGCCGTGTTTTACTTCCCTCAGAGTGTTTCTTGCCGATGGCAGTACGGCGACCGTCTTTTACGTCAAACGCAGAATTCAGAACAGATACAGGCCCAGAAAGCATCACTGGAACAGGTTTCCACCGCGATTCATCTTGGGGAAAACATCATTGCTTATGCCACCGGGCGCGAATTGAAAGACAAGTTAGAGCAACACGTTGTGCTTAATGGCGAGGCAGTTACTGATGTTCAGCGTGCCGAGATTCGCCTAGCGACTTTGGCACTTGCAGCCGGTGCGGAGGAGGCGCAGAGAACGGTTCCCAATGCTGCGAGTCTGATCTCTAGTCGTCTTCCCATCCGTCTGGTATCGCCGAGAGAACCTGTGGGTTTTGACCGAGAAGCGCTCCAGGATGTTCCATTCCTGTGGATACATGGACGACAAACTTTCTCTTTTTCTGCGGAGCAAAGGCAGGTGATGCGGGATTACATCGAGAGTGGTGGGATCGTGATCGGTGCGTCACTTTGTGGAAGCGAGGAGTTTACGCGATCTTTTCGAAGTGAGTGGGAAGCTATTTTCCCAGAACTCAAGTTCGAAAAGCTCCAACCTGAAGATGAATTATTCCAGATCAAAAACGGCTTTGATATCCGCTCTGTGGTCACCAGGCGTTTTGATGGAGCGGGGAAATTGAGCAAAAATACAGGTTCACCGGTGCTTGAGCGGATGAAGTACGACGGTCTGGCCGCAGTTTTCTTGTCACCTTTGGACCTGAGTTGTGCTCTTGAGAGCCCCAATTCTGTCCAATGTCCCGGTTATGAAACGGAAGTCGCCGCAAAGATCGCCGCCAATATTGTCCTATTCTGCCTGCAGCAATAGCTCATTCGGGTGGTTTTTGTGTTTGATTATACTGACTGTACCGCTGGTTTTCGCTAAATCATCTCCACTGCTTTGGCGATCTACTGTTTCATATCCCTCATCTTCAGACATCTTCTGATTTCTACTTGTGGGAAATGGGGTCAGGTTGCAATAATTGCCCCTCGCTATTTTCACACTGAATCCAAGAAGTCATCTGATTCACCAAATTTTTCGAGCCCAGTTATGGCCAAAAGTAAAAAGAAAGCTGAAACCATTTTCCTCGTTTGCGAAGAATGTGGTGACTACAACTACTCCCTGAAACGCAAGCCTGGCGGCGAGAAACTTCGTCTCAAAAAATATTGCGCTCGCTTGCGTAAGCACACCTTCCACACTGAGAAGAAGAAGTAACCAGGTCTGTTCCTGTTGCCTTATCGACTTAGTCGTCTCAATCCATTTTCATAGCGTCTTGAGCGAAGGAACGCGTGAGAGGCATCTCGCTCGAGTGAGAGTCAGTGATTTGGGCAACAATGGGTCCGAAAATGATCATTCGGACCCTGATGAATCATGGATGTCCAGGCTTTCTTTAACTGGACTTGATTTCTTGGATCGGCTGGGTAGGGAGATTACACCCTTGTTGTGGCGAACCGCTTTGGTTTCCACCACTTAAACCTTATGATGCAAAGAAGTCAGATGCTATCTGTAGTTGCCCTTGCTGGGTGTGGATAGATCCGAGCGGGATAAAGGCAGATCAGGAATGATGTTGCAGCTTAGGGTAGATACTTGAAGCTACCTACCTGTTCGCTTTCTGCTTAGTTGGACCGTTGCTAAAGAAACAAGTGGAGAGGATTCTAGGTATGCGTAGAGAGTGGCGAATCATTCCACATGATGGCTTACGGGTAGAAAACCTAGCTAAGACCGCTTCACTTCCACCAGTCGTTGCCCAATTGTTGGTTAGCCGAGGTATCTACGACTCAGAGGCAGCTGAAAGATTTCTTGATACGAAGCTGAAGGGATTGAGAGACCCTCAAGAGTTGCCCGGTATTTCCCAAGCGACTGAGGTACTCGTTCAAGCCATCAATAACCGTTTACCCATCGTGATTTACGGGGATTACGATTGCGATGGAATGACAGGGACAGCAATTCTCGTCAACGGCTTACGGCTTTTAAATGCTGATGTCAGTTATTACGTTCCTAATCGTCTCGAGGATGGATACGGCCTGAACGAAGATGCGATCCGAAGACTCGCAGAGAGAGGTAAGCGACTAATCGTTTCGGTCGACTGTGGTATCACGAGTGTATCTCATGCAGAACTGTGTAAAGAATTAGATGTTCAGCTGGTCATCACCGATCATCACACCATTGGTGATCAGTTGCCTGACGCGGATGCAATCGTTCATCCCCGATTACCGGGTTCGTCCTATCCGTTTGGCGAGCTTTGCGGAGCAGGTGTCGCATTCAAGTTAGCTTGGTCGATTTGCCAACATCAATGTGGCGGAAAGAAAGTGAGTGATTCGCTTCGACGGTATCTCATGCAGTCACTCGCTCTAGCTGCCATAGGTACAGTGGCGGATGTCGTTCCACTGTTGGATGAAAATAGGATTCTGGTAGAGCATGGGATAAGAATGCTGAAGGAGGAGCCGGTCCCTGGTTTAGCAGAGTTGATGCGAATCACGAAGTTGGATCAAGCAAGCCGATTGGACACGGAGAGTATTTCCTTCACTTTGGCTCCTCGACTCAATGCTGCTGGACGACTGGGGCAGGCACAACTGGCAATCGAATTGTTAACAATTGAGGCGGGTGATCGTGCCACACAATTGGCTGATTACATTCATCAACTCAACGTGCAAAGAGACAGCTTGCAACGCAGCGTCTATCTGGCTGCGAACAAACAAGCCAAAGAAGAGTTCGACATTGACAATGATGCCGCCTTCGTTTTGGCGGGTGTCGGTTGGCATCAAGGTGTGATCGGAGTGGTTGCGGGCCGACTGGCCGAGAAATATGCAAAACCGGTCATCGTGATTTCTCTGGACGCTTCGGGAAAGCCGGAAGCAGTTGGATCCGGACGCGTTGGTGGGACCAATATCAATCTGTATGACGCTCTGAGTGAGTGTGAGGAAAGACTTGTTCGGTTTGGTGGGCATGCCGCAGCAGCAGGAATCACAATCCTCGAAAATCAGCTTGAGGGTTTTCGGGAAGATTTTTGCGAAGCGGTATCGAGGCAATGGGTTGAAAAAGAGGTTGTGCCGCAAATCAACATCGATGCAGAGGCAACACTTGGACAATTAACTTTAGAAGTTGTCAGACAGATGGAAACGCTTGCGCCATTTGGTGCTGGCAATCCCAGACCGATTTTATGCTGTAGAGAAGTTGAATTGGATGAACCTGCTCGAAAGATGGGCAGCGGTGAAAGGCATCTAACGGTCAAACTTCGTCAAGGAAGCAAAGTGATCAGAGCGGTTGCCTTTGGTGCTGCAGATTGGTGCGATGAGCTTAATGAGATCAATAGCTCAATCGAAATTGCTTACCGTCCTGTGATCAATGAGTTTCGAGGTTATCGAAATGTTGAGATTCACCTTGTTGATTGGCGAAGACCGTCCGAGTCGCTCAGTGAAGAGCTTTCGGTGAACCAAAAAAACGGTGGATAGAACATTCACTGACTGGGATGGAGACTCGTTGTGAAGGAGAGTTGATTTGATGATTGAGCCAAAAAGACGACAATATGGGAAGCTCGACTGCATCGTGGTGGATTCGGGTAATCAACCGGAGACCCTTGTGGTGATCTGTCATGGTTACGGTGCGAACCATGAGGATCTTGCTCCCCTCAGTTTTGAATGGATCGGAATGCTTGGAGAGAGTGAATCAAGCTACCGTTTTATTTTTCCTGATGCACCCAATTCGTTAGCGGAATACGGAATGCCATTTGGCAAAG
The DNA here is from genome assembly GCA_012270385.1 of Rubripirellula sp. GTDB lineage: Bacteria > Planctomycetota > Planctomycetia > Pirellulales > Pirellulaceae > Rubripirellula. The sequence continues at coordinate 61,299 of JAAXIK010000310.1, forward strand.
CTTGGTGGCCAATCAACATGGCACAGCTTGCTGAAATGGTGGAAGCTTCCGCGTTCGATGAATTACACCGACATGAACCACCGGGAATCGACGCAGCACGCGGTGATCTCTCCGACATGATCCATGCAGCATATGATGAGATCGATTCCGATCAAGTCAACTTAGTAATCGGAGGGTTTTCCCAAGGTGCAATGCTCACCATGGATGTAGCTTTGAGGGGTGAGATTCCAATCCCCGCTGCTTTGATGCAGTTTTCAGGCACAATGATCTGCAAAGAAATATGGATGGACTTGGTAAGTAAGCGGTTGTCTAAAACAAAAGTGTTTCAGTCGCATGGCACACTGGACCCTATTCTTCCCTTCACAAGTGCTGAGGTGGTTAGGGACATGCTGATCGGTTCTGGGGTATCAGTGGATTTCCACTCTTTTGCTGGACCACATACAATAGACGTCGAGTCGATTGCAAAAAGTGGTCAATTGATCAAAGCAGTTGTGTGAACCAAATTCTGGCTAACTCGAATTTCACTTCATACATTCGGAAAAAGCAGAACCTTACTCACCAAGAAACCATGAGCCGAATTGTAAGCCGTAGACCCTGTGGATCAGAGCTGTCCTCTGAAGAACATCAAATGCTGATTCAAGCACTTGAAGGGGATTGCGTACTCACTTTACTCAACGAGCAGATGTATTGGCTTTGCGAGTTGGCGAGTCATCTTAGTACTGAACAAATTGATAAAATTCATCGACCTTATCGTTGGACAGTGAGGCAGGTTTTTGCACACTGTGTTGATGCTGAACGTTTTCTGGGTATGTGCTTGACCCAATTTGCGGCAGGTGAATCTTCACGCCTTACACAACCCGACTACGACCAATATGTCGAAACACGTTTTGGCTTGGGGAATTTCTCCGGCCTGGTCACTGAATGGGGATATCTCAGGCAGTCGAATATCTTACTGTTGAGGCGTATGGTCCCACGAGTGTGGGACCATCAAGGTGAAATCGATGAAAGCTCTCTCACCACTAGAGGTCTGGCGTGGTTAATTGCGGGGCATATGCATCATCACCTATCGATTGTAGAAGAGCGTTGTAACCTTTCTATTCGAAGAGATTCGAGTAGCGGTTCCAGTGAAAAAAATATGTAGGCCAAAGTGCCATTTCATTTGATTACGTCCCTCTCGAAAAGTGAATCCTTTGTTCCAAGATAGTTTTGAAGCACTACTGCAAAATGAAGTCGACCCGGTAGCTGCTGGCATTGGATTAAGAGATCTCTCTGAGAAAGCAGAGGGTAGAGCCTTAGAACTACTAGAGCAGCTTCTCGTCTCGCGAAGTGAATTAGCAAATACAGATCCGGCTATCGTTGGAACAGTTCTTCGGATCCTACATGCATCATTACTTCGAGAAGGGTGGTCGTTGGTAGAGAGTTTACCTATAGAAACGATCGTTCAGCTCGAGCAAGCGATACCACCCCGCTCTTCCAATCGTTTTCTACTCCAGCAGCTATATGCAGTCCATCAAAGTGATCAGGCGCTAATTGCATTGGTGGAATCTTTGTCGCTGCAGCCCCCACAAAAATGGGTCGAAGCAGCTCAAGTCCTGAGCCCACTGATGCAACGCTCCAACTGGAGTGCTGAAGCGTTCTTCCCTAATGCATTGGGTTTATTGCAACATCCCAGCCTTGCTTCACCGTTGTTGGACTTGGCGAATTTTCTATATCGGAAAGAGCTGACCTCCCAGCATCCGGCGAATAATCAAGTTGAAATGTTGAGGATTCTCTTGGGTGAGGTGGTAGGTCGACTTGGTGCGTTCGAGGACGATCCTCGAACATTTGGAACCGAAGTGCCTATTGTGCAGGCTCGGTTGGCTGAGGCCGTAGCTTTGGCCGTATCGTTGTGCGATGCGTTGGCTCTAATGGGTGATTTGTCGTCCATTGGAAAGTTACATCAAGCCATGGAATTGCGCCATCGACGGGTTCAGAGTGAAGCTGCTGGAGCATTAGCACGCTTGGGTGATGATCAGGGTAAAGCTCGCTTATTGGAATTGCTCAAAGAACCCGCGGCGAGGCTACGCGTCATTCAGTACGCTGAGGAGCTTGGATTTGGTGAAGAGGTTGAATCGGAATTTCGCACTGCCAACGCAACTTCTGAAGCTGAATTAGCACTGTGGTTAAGTCAGCCTCAGCAGATGGGAGTTCCACCCACTCATGTAGAAGTCGTACACACTACACGATGTCTCTGGCCCAGTTACCACGATCCAGTGGATATCTCTCTTGTAAAATTTGAGTACAACTTTGGCGAAAAATCGTATTCGAATATTGGAATGACCGGACCGGTGACATTTGCGATGTCGGTGGATGTAACTGACCTGTCACTCGAAGATACCTATGCTATTTATGCGGGGTGGCATGCGGAGCATGACGAGATCTTTACATTGGCACCGGAAAATTGGAATGATCTCCAGAGAGAACAACTTGATCAATGGAAGAAGCATTTAGAGCGATGTGGTTTCGAGCAAGTGAAAGCGGTTTTGTTGGGCAGATTTCTAGATGAGACTGCTGGCATTTACACAGCCTCGCGGCAGGAAAGATCTTGCCTTGTGATTACTGACGGTCTTGAAAGCATCGAACACCTAAGTGATGGCGCCGAGCGTAGCATGGGACCGTTGGATATTTTCAACTTATACAAGGGGCGAAAAATGCTGAGGACTTTTAATCCCGATCGCGATCTGGTTCCGGAATAGAAGATGTATTTAACACTCCGATTTGCTTACCGTGGGGTTCACGGTGACTCAAGTGGGGGTCAGATCGGAGTGTATCCAGATTCAATATGGAACCATTTACTTTTAAAATGCTAAATTCAAGAAGTCAGTTCACCGAATCCAACAACCGACTGAAAAAGGTTTTCACCGACTTTTCCAAAGTTTGGCAAGATACAGGAGAGTTCTGGCTAGATGACCGAAGATCACAATTTGAGCGAAAGCACCTCACAACGATTGGTCCAAGCCTCCAGCGTCTTTCCAGCTTACTGAGTCAGTTGACGGATACAGTTGCGGATGCTGAGAAAGATTTAAGTGATGGCGAGTGATTGCTTGCCTGCTTCGATATCAAGTCTTGCAAGTTAGGGCAGGCTATATCAAGGGTTACGATTGGTTCGCAAGTACAGCACGTTAAACGCGACATTCACTGATTATCGGAAGTTCATTCAATTGAATCATAAAAAAGAATGCAGTGGGACCGCTTGGGAGTCGTGGCCTCCATCGACAAGAGAGAGCAATTGATGGATTGGAAAAACGTTTCAAGCTTTGCCAAGATGACTTGAAGCAATTGGTATCGGACCATCAGGAGCAACTTCGTGAGAGCGACAGTGAATCGGAATGTCTTAAGAACCAGGTGTTAGTCGATTGTCGTTCAGCACGGCGGGAAATGCTGGAGAATTGGGATCTGGAGCAGGAGACATGCATTTCTAAGTATGAATTGCAAGTGGAGGAGAAGAGAAATCAGCTCAGCAGATTGTCCATTCTTTACCGGCGAGAGTTAGAGGCACAGAGCACAAAGATAAAAAAAGAGGGAGACCGGCGTCGAGCACTAACTCAGACCGGTTTCGAACAAAATAAAAAGTCACTTTTAGTGAAGCAGCGGCGGCATTATCAGCTTATCGATGCGGAAAGAGTCAAGTTTGATCGGCGGTTTAAGGAGATCGACGCTCTGGTTGTTCGTCGTTTGGAACGTCTTCCCAGCGCGGATCCATCTGTGCCCAAAATCGATGATGCACCTCCACTCTCTTTCGAAGAACATTTTGACCTGAATAGTTATGTGGAGAGTCAGGCCATTGAGATTGAACGCCAGATTAAAGATTTAGCAAGCACGCGAATTGCCAAGATCGTTGAGTCTTGGGTATTGCCGATGACGGGCTTCCTTCTGGCAGCTATTTGGATTTATTTAAGCTCTTTTCATTTCCCAGCACCGGGAGAAATACCGCAATTCGTCTGGGTGGTCGGAGGTGTGGTCACTGCTGGTGTTTTGGTATTCATTACCTACGTTGGGCTAATGTTTCCACTCAAGAGGCAAACGCTTCAACGTTACCCCAGATTGCGGGAGATTGCCTCTAGATTTGACAGCGAACTTAGATCCTATCGCCAATGGATAGATGACAAGACCATCGAACACGAAAAGCAAATGATCTCAGATCGGGATAGATCATTGGATGCGACGAAACAATGGCAAGATCAGAAGCTTATCGAGGTAGAAAGGCAGCTAGAGAAGGAACAATCACTCAAACGAGAGCAGCTCCAACTTTCGCTTGAAACACTGGATCAAGATTTTACAACAACGTACGGAGAGATAGATTCTAGAATGAGGGAGAGAGCGGACCAATTGGTATCGGAGATCTCCACTCGAATCGCAACAACTGAAAACACTACGCAAATTCAACGTGAATCTTTAGTTGCCCGTCAAACGCAGCAAACAAAGCGATTGAAGGAACGAGTGAAGGATGGGTTCGAAGCGATCAATCAGCGAATCGTTGAAGCGAATCAGTCTGATGATTCCTTATTGAGGGATTGGCGCTCTTTAGATGATGGAAACCCAGTAATTAGGAGTCATCTAGATTATCTCCCCATCGGTAAGTTGAACATACAACCGTGGATCGATTCAATCACACAAGAAATGGATGAAACCGTTCATTCCATTTCCAAAGGCACGGATTCCGACAGTACTGAGCATCAAAATCCAGTTTGGGAGTTCGGGTTACCGGGTAGCCTGCCCGTTGTGTTGCACCGCCGTTTGCATTCCGGTCTTTTCATCCGCGCTGATGAGTCTCAGATGGAGCGAGTTGTTGAGTGTGTGCATCAAATCCTGTGGAGATTATTAACTGCTGTGCCTCCATCTCGGGCGAAATTGTTATTGATTGATCCACTAGGTCGCGGTCAAAACTTTGCGAATTTCATGCCGCTCGCCGACTTCGATCCGCGAATGGTGGGGCATCGTGTTTGGACAACCGAAGAAACGATTGAGAAGCGTTTGGGAGAGCTCGCACATCATGCCGAGGACGTCATGCTCTCATGCTTACGAGATCGATTCGAAAGAATTGAAGATTACAACGAGATTGCTGGAGGACTTGCAGAACCCTATACCATCGTGGCTGCTGTCGGTTTACCTGTCGGACTCAGTCGCTCTTCCCATCGTTATCTCAACGCACTGATTGAAAGTGGTTTACGGTGTGGTAACACAGTGATCATTGTCAGTGATCGGGCGACACAATGGCCTTCTGATTTAACCGAACCCAACAGCAGTAAAATCCTACACATTGACGTGAGTGAATCCGAGGGTTGGCGTATCGAATCGGAATACCTTGGAGGGTTCCCTGTCCAACCACATCAAGCACCAAATTCCTCCGAACGACGATTACTTGTTGATCATATCGGTAGCCAAGCTGCGAAGGCATCTCGTGTGGAAGTGCCTTTGAAGCAATTGATTGATGATCACGCAGATCCTGTTTCCATAACCGACGATGGCTTGTCAATTACGCTGGGTACTCAGGGAGCTGGGCGACCTACGGTTCTCTCCATTGGAGAAGGGGTAAAGCAGCATGTTTTGATTGCGGGGAAGACAGGTTCTGGAAAGAGTACTCTCCTACATACATTGATCACAGCCGGAGCGATTAAATATAGACCAGACCAGCTTCAATATTATCTCCTGGATTTTAAGAAGGGAGTCGAATTCAAACCGTACGCTGATATCGGCCTGCCCCATGCGCGGGTAATCGGAATTGAGAGTGAGCGAGAGTTCGGAAAAAGCGTTCTTCAAAAAATGGATAGAGAGCTGCAGGAACGCGGTGAAATTTTCCGATCCTACGGTGTGCAGAGCCTGGCACAGTATCGAAAACAGAGCGACAACCCGTTACCCAGGATTATGCTCATTATCGATGAGTTCCAAGAACTATTTGTCCGTGATGATCGACTAGCCAGCGAGTGTGCTATGTTGCTCGACCGAATCGTACGGCAGGGTCGATCCTTTGGGCTCCATGTGGTTCTAAGTAGCCAATCCCTTGCGGGAGCGTATTCGTTACCTCGTGCGACCTTGGGACAGATGGCGATTCGTATTGCAATGCAATGTTCGGAATCCGACGCGGCACTCATTCTCGCGGACGACAATACAGCAGCTAAATTGATCCAGCGTCCGGGTGAAGCGATTTACAATGATGCAGGCGGCTTGATTGAGGGGAATCAGCCTTTTCAAGTGGCCTGGCTTTCACCCGAGGAGCATCACCGAATCCTTTCGAACACTACCTCACGTGACACGGACTTGGAGAGTCAATTCTCACCCAAAGTAGTTTTTGAGGGAAATCGACCCAGCCAATGGAATCCAGTAATCGCCGATCAAATTTTGGCATCGGCCCCCAAGGGATCCGTTTCTGCTCTGCTTGGCGAAGCTGTGGAAATCGGTCCTCCGGTTTCGATCGATTTTCGTGATGATCCTGGAAGGAATGTATTGGCGATTGCTTCCGAATCCATTCGGGCGTCAATGCAAAATACTCTTCTGGCATCGGTGCTCAAGGCACATCCCAAAGCGGAAATTCGTATTTTCGATGGTCATCGAACCCGTGAAAATCAGCCAATATGGCAATCCGTTGATGTGAGTTCTTTCGATTTCAAAGTCATCAAACCGAGGGATTGCGAAGATGCAATTCGTGAGATCGAGGAGCTGGTTGTGTCGCGTTCGGAATCGGATCAGCAAGGTCCTCCAGTATTTCTCTTTATAGATCCATTGGAACGTTATCGTGAATTACGACAGGAAGATAGTTTTAGCTTTTCATTGAACGGGGAGTCCGAGAAGAAAGCACCGAGTGTTGCGTTGCAGAATGTTCTCAGGGATGGGCCTGCTGTTCATGTATTTACTATCATTTCCTGCGCATCGGTTGAGACACTTTCACGCTGGTTGCCGCGCGCATCACATCGAGATTTGGAGTTGAGAATTCTCGGGCAAATGAATCCATCCGATTCAGCATTCTTGATGGATTCATCAGAAGCTTCTCAGCTTAATGCAGCTACCGCCCTGTTATATGATGATGCTGACGGTAGCGTCCAAAAATGCAGAATCTTCGACCAACCCGATGCGGAGCTGCTCTCAAGTTGGCTCGCCATCAATTAGCTTTAGTTTTCTGTATAGTGTTTTACGGTCCAGACCAAGGATTTTTGCTGCGGAGGTGCGATTCTGCTTGGTGACCTTCAGTACATGTTGAATATATTGATTTTCAATGGTTGACAGTGGAACGAGTTCGTCAGGATCGCTTCCTCCAACATAGACAAGTTCAGTTTCATGCTTAATGATCTTTGGAGGAAGGTCTTCGACTGTGATTTGATTCAGCCGAGTAAGCGTCACGGCACGCTCAATGACATTTCTTAGCTCTCGAACATTACCTGGCCATGAATAGGCAAGCAGTTTTTCCGCCGCCGGTTGCGAGATTCCAACTAATGCCTTTCCAATTTTTTTAGCGAAATGATTCAGAAACAGTGTGGCGAGTTGCAGAATATCGCTGCCCCGTGACCGGAGTGTGGGTGCGAAGAGTTGAATGACATTGATTCGGTAATAAAGATCTTCGCGAAATTCACCCTTTTCTACCGCTAATTCAAGATCTCGGTGGGTCGCAGCAAGGATACGGACGTCGAAATGAATCTCCTTGTTACCACCGACTGGTCGAAGTGTGTTTTCTTCAAGTGCTCTGAGCAATTTGACCTGCATCGCAAGTGGCATTTCTCCGATTTCATCCAAAAACAAGGTTCCGCCTTCGGCTTGCCGCAATAAACCCGTTCTATCTTCATTTGCACTGGTGAAAGCACCCTTTACATGTCCGAAAAGTTCACTCTCTATAAGGCTCTCTGAGAGTGCACCACAATTGACAGCTACAAATGGTCGATCGCTTCGAGCACTATGGTGATGGATTGCCTGAGCAATCAGTTCTTTACCAGTACCACTTTCACCAGAGATGAGAATTGAAGCATCACTTTTAGCTACCTGTAGGATGGTTTTGCGCAGACCGCACATCGCTTCACTATCGCCAGCTAATTTCTTTGTTTGTAGTGAGTCACCATTCTGTTCTTCAAGGAACTCGAGTTTTTGCTTGAGCTGATGATGCTTGGCCGCTCGTTCGATTGTGATTCTCAGCAAATCTAATTCGAATGGTTTGGTAACAAAGTCATAGGCTCCGCGTCTCATGGCCTCAATCGCTGTCTCCATGGTGCCGAAAGCCGTCATTAGGACCACTGGTAAATCGGGGCGTGCAGCCTGGATCTGTTGGCAGAGTTCTAATCCCGATACTTTTGGCATTTTGATGTCGGTCAGTACCACGTCATAGGAACTAGTAACGAGAGCGGATAGAGCCTCTTCGGCACTTTGAGCCAATGTGCACTGGAATCCAAAAGGTGTGAGTGCTTCCTTGACTAATTCACACATCGAATCTTCGTCGTCGACAATTAGAATTTTTGCAATGAGTTCAAGCTTATTCATATGGCAAATCAATTTGCTGGGATGAAAAGACGAAAGATGCTTCCCTCACCCGGAGAGCTATCGACGGTAATCCAACCCTGATGTTCTTTAATGATCCCATGTGCGATCGAAAGTCCGAGCCCAGTCCCCTGCCCTACACACTTTGTGGTGAAGAAAGGATCAAAGATACGGCTAATGTCATCCGCCTCTATACCGGTCCCGTTGACTTGAATGGTAAGGACAGAGCAATCCTCTGGATTTGTCTCGGTATCAGGATTCTCTTGTTTTGGGCAGAAATCCAAAGATATCTCAATATCACCAGATTGCTCAATGCTTTGAATACCATTAATAAGAATGTTCGTAATCACTTGGGCTATTTGCCCGCAATCAAGGAAGGCCGTGCATGCTTCTGAGGGCACCTTCAGCTTGACTTCTACTTGCCGACTATCGGCTAATGGATGCATGGTTTCGCAGGTTTCTTCCAATAGTTTAGAAAGTGAGATCGCACTTCTCTGTGGTGTTCGTTCTCGCGAAAAATCAAGTAAACTTCGTACGATGCTCGAGATGCGTTGCGATTCTTGCTTGATACTCGTTGCGTTCTTCACTATTTCATGTGGCGAGAGCTTTCCACTGGAAATTAGCTCGGCGCGTCCTAGGACAACGTTAAGTGGCGTTCCGATTTCATGCGCGAATCCCGCTGCCATTTTGCCAACACTTGTTAGTCGATCTGAATGACGCAGCTGCTCAATCGCATCGAGTTTGGATTTAGTTTCCTGTTCAATGGTTTCTCGTTGTACCTGTAGCTGGCTGCACATCTCGTTGATCGCGTAGCCAAGATCAGCTAACTCATCTTTTGAGTTCAGGTGCACAGGACCAGAGAAATCACCTTCGCCAATACGCCTAACTTTGTCGGTCAGTGCGCTGAGTGGCCGACCGACCATTCTTAGGCCACCAATCCATATAATCATGCCGGACAATGTCGTTGCTCCAACAAACACCAGAATGGATGATATCAAGGATCGGCGAATGCGTTGTGAAGATTCACTGTCTGGATCCGATACTTCAATTTGCTGGTTTGCAGCTGCGTTTTTGTCACCATTTGAGAGTGGTAAATAGGAGTAGAATCTTGGTTGTCCAGATTCATCCATTCGGGTGACTGTAGTGATTTCCTGCTGAGAAAAAATCAGACCGCTTGGATTTCCATGGGTCGTTTGAGATGCCGTACCCAGTTCTATAATTCGGATTTGTGTGCGTGTTTGAAAGGGCTGTAGGAAGGGTTTGTTTTTGTACCCGATTATTTCTTCTCTGGATGTTCCCAGTTCTTGATCACTCTCGATCGCCTGAGCGATTGCTTTGGCACGTTGTTGGTGTTCAAGAATTGCTAGTCGTCTATCCGATTCAATAGTGGAGTAAGCAAAGACACTGACAACTAAAAAGATTCCGACGAGAAATAAGAGAATGAGCTTAGCTGCTAGTCGCATAGTTACACCGATCTAACCGCGGAATACATGTCTTCGACGTTTTAGCGGAAGGCGAAATGGACCTTATGCTCCACCAAGGACACAGAGAATGATATACAGTTTTGGATTCAATGAGATAGTCAACTTAGGATCATGGAGGATGACGACCTAAATCATCTTCCCCCATGAACTCTTCAATCTTATCTCACGATCAAGACATGGGAACGACTAGAAATTTTCTTGATCCCTCAAACGAAACCAGGAGTAGAAGTGAGTCAGACTGATTCTCTTTAGCACGTTTGCAAGCTTGATGAAGATCTTCCGGACTATCTAGGATTAGATGATTAGCTCTGAGAATCACCATTTCTGGCCGGATTCCAATTTTCTCGGCAACACTGTCTTCGTCAACGCTGACCACACGAACGCCAAGGTTGCTTGCGTTTTCTGTTGCTTCCGTATTTTTTACGACTCGGATTCCAATCATCTTTTCGTGGATCGCTGAGACCTCCTCTACCGCAGGAACCAAAGCCGATGACAATGATTCCGGTTTGGGCAATGCAATGTAGGTGAGCTGGATCACATCACCATCTCTTCTAACATGAATGGTTTTTTTTGAGTTAGGCTCGGATTTTTCAACAGCAAATTGCAAATCCTTTGGACTGCCTATTTTGCACTCGCCGAGGTGAGTGATGATGTCGCCTGTCTGCAACCCAGCCCTTTCTGCAGGGCTCTCCGGTAGGACTTCGGTGACCATCACTCCTTCACTCGGTTTCACTCCCAAATATTCCGCAAGATCCGCGGTGATCGGCTGCATTGCAATCCCTAGATAGGCTCGACTTACACTTCCTGTGTCTAGCAGTTGATCGGCAACCCACTGAGCAAGATTCGAGGGGACAGCGAATCCGATACCATTACTTCCACCACTTCTGGAATGAATGGCAGTGTTGATGCCAATCACTTCGCCTTTCAGGTTCACGAGTGGGCCTCCACTGTTTCCTGGATTAATTGCTGCGTCTGTCTGAATGAAGTTTTCCCTATCTGTGATTCCGATTCCTCGTTGTTTCGCGCTAATAATACCTGCCGTCACCGAGTTTTCCAAACCAAAAGGTTGTCCTAAAGCAAGCACCCACTCACCAACACCGGATTCATCGCTATCGCCGAACGTTGCTGCCTTGAGTCCATGGGCACCTTCAAGTGACAGGATTGCGATATCGGTTTTTGGATCCGATAAGATCTTCGCAACAGGATATTCTCGTCCGTCAAATGCTCGCACACGTACTTCGTCCGCACCGGCGATGACATGGTGATTTGTCATAATGGTTCCAGATGCGTCGATGATAAGTCCTGTGCCAATACCGTTGACACGGCGTTGTCGGCTTGATTCCTGATCACCCCCAGGTGTGACACCACGATGAAAGCGCTCGAGCATTTCTTCAAACGGTGTACCTTTGAAATGATCCAGTGGGATCTCGCTCATCGGTGAGTCAGGGAGTCGAATCGCGCCCACCTGTGTAGGGTGTCTTTTGCTGGATTCAATGGCGACGACTGATGGTAGTAAATTGTCGGCAATGCATTGAAAAGCTTCAGATAATTGATTGGCGTGACTGATGGCTGTTTGTTGAGAAGGTGTGAGTGTTTCTAACGGGTCCCTATTGGCATCACCCGCAACGGAATCTCTATGGAAGAAGAGTGAGGTGGTCACGCAGATTCCCGCGGCGCAGAGAAGAGCATTCAGATACTTCTTTTGTTTAGGTGTCATTTTCTTCATGGTTTTATCTTATGAATGTGTGTCAGATCAGATCATTAGGGTCGTGAAAAAATCGGCGGATGGGTGATATGAAGCGGTTCATCTAACTAAGTTGATCAAAGAGAACATCTATCTCTGCGAGATTGATGCGTGGTGGAGTCCACGATTGCTCTTGGCGGTTCTGTCGGCGATGCTTGACCACATCACTCCATCGTGAACGAATCGAAGCCGTTCGTGATTCGATCTGTTCCCGTGTGGGGATATGAGTTCTACAACGTGATTTTCCAGCCTTTTTCTTTGGCATTAGACTTCTCCTGGTCATTGATGTGTTTCTTCAATTTTGAAACAGTTACCAAGATGAAACGCATATCGCGTGCCAAAGTGATTTCACACGAGTGAGGCTGATGATCGCTTGGATTGCCGGGGCATCATGACCCACTGGGGCAAAATGCCCTGATGACGACTCGGTGTAATTGAGCGCTCGCTACCTGCCAGCGAGAGATGTTTGTCGAGTCAATGCTTGGGACGGAAATACGAAATTACAGAAGGTCAGTGAGTAGAACAAAATTGGATTACGCACTAGATTGGGGGAAAGTAGGCGAGACCTTATCTCCCTGCTGAATGATTACCGTAAGAGTACAGTTGAATTGGATCCGAATGATGACAGACGGTAACGAGAGAAATACCACTCGAGACTACGTCGCCGCAGCAAATCGCAGAGAAGCGATGTCGAAGCTGGTATCTGCTCACCCAACGCTGAGAGCCATCTATGAGTCTGGATCGCAGAAGGATGGCAAAGCAGGATGGGTTAATGCGATTCGAGATCAGCATGATCCAGCTTATCGCTTGTTGTTCTATCTTGTTCGTCTACCCATTGCAGATGAATATCAGGATCTCGATCTGCATGAGCTTTTTTTCGGTCCATACGATGAGTATGCAGAACCCAATTATCAAAGGGTGCTTTTTACGACCACTGGAGGGGTAAATTTACTTTTGCAGGATTTACCTGACCCAACCTTTGGAACTGCTTTGGCAACGGATTCCCTCGAAGTAGTACCACTATCGATGGATCGTGATCTCCGTATCGAGCATCTTGTTAAAGAGCGTTTTGCTTACGTATGTGCGTTTGATGAAAACCGAAATGGGATGTGGATTTTACCCTTGCAGGATTTTCATGAAATTTACGTGAGTCGTCAAAATCAAGAGATACAAGTGCGAGACGAGGAGAGGATCTTCGTTGGTGACACCACTGTCATGCAGCCGTTCCTGCTGAGGTATGTCGTCAAAAAATCAGATAATCGAGCCACAGATTCTCGAACGGCCGCCCATGATAGACTTAACGAAAATAATTCACGATTTACAGCAGGAGATTGACCCTGAAGCAGGGGGTTAGAACCTGAAGCATTGAGGGCAATCACGATAATTTTTCAGCCACTGACCATTGAATGGATAAGTCTGTATCGATGAATCACAAACCTCACACGTTCAGTTGGGCATCAATTGCCAAATGTGTACCGGTGTCCATATTCCTCATGTCCATCATTCTGCCTCGAGAGCTCTTGGGTCAAGATAAAAGCGTAAAACCATTCATGGCCTATGTGGGAACCTTTAGTTCTCCGCTCGGAGACGTGCTTCCTACTCAAGTTGACTTGCCACCTGGAAACGGAAAAGGGATTCACTATTTCCAGGTAGATCGACAAAGTGGTGATTTGACTCCTGCGGGAGTTTTTCCCATGGGGACCAGCCCGAGTTGCCTCGCGGTCAATCCTACCGAGACGAGGCTCTACTCGGCAAATGAAACCGATCGGTGGAATGGAACCGATCAAGGCAGTATCAGTGCATTTGCCATCAATGCATCAGATGGAAGCCTTACCAAGCTCAATACCGTTCCTTCAGGTGGTGCGGGTCCAACCTACGTCAGTCTTCATCCTTCGCAACGCTTTTTGCTAGTTGCAAATTATTTCGGTGGCTCGGTTTCTGTTCTGCCGGTTCGCACTGACGGACGATTAGGAGAGCCAGTATGTGTAGTGGAGGATCAAGGAGAGATCGGGCCTACCGTGGCAACGAATGCACCTCGAGGTAGTTACGCATTCAGCGGACACGATCGAACCCACGCGCACATGATTCAATCAGATCCCAGCGGAAAACATGTGCTCCACGTAGATCTAGCCCTTGATAAAATTTACGTTTGGGATTTTGACGAAGATTCGGGGCAACTCAGCCCAACGCAACAAGGTTCGGTGTCGCTGCCGCCCGGTGATGGGCCCCGTCACTTTCATTTCCATCCTAACGGTCGTTGGTTCTATTCTGTTCAAGAAGAGGGTTCCACGGTTGCGTTGTTTCATTACGACAGTAATGACGGAAAACTGACTCACAAAAAATCTTGGAGTACTTTGCCCGCCGGCTTTGCAGGTAGTAATTTTTGCTCTGAGATATTGGTTTCCAACGATGGCAAGTTTGTCTACGCGGGAAATCGACTATACGACACCATCGCGATTTATGAGGTGGGGGAAGAAGGCGAGTTGCTATACCGTGGCGAAGTTTGGACGCGAGGGAACTATCCTCGGAGTTTCCATTTTGATCCTACAGGTAACTTTCTTTATTGCTGCAATCAGCGGGCTGACAACCTTGCGGTCTTTCGGGTGAACCGACAAACGGGGGGCTTGAGCTTCACTGGGCACTTCCAACCAGTGGGCAATCCGTCTCATATCGTGTTTACCAGTTCAGCACGAGAATCAGACTAGGGTGGTGGATGGTACTGAGTTCAGAGCTCTAACTCGCATTGCCGAGAGCCTGGGGTACAAACGAAGGAAGTCGTTCGGAAGAAGCATGTTAGCAGCTGAAAAATAACAGGAACCGCGCTAACAGATCTGCTGGCCGTCTTGGTGATTAGACTTTCAGGAAGAGGGGGTAAAACCCGAGTCCACGATAATTGCACTTGGAATCTCTAAATGTTACCACCGGATCTTGACGAACTATTACGATTCGATCAGTGTATACTGACCGATCAGACAAGCATGCCCCGTTGCGATTCCCTCGTGCAATTCATCCGAACTTTCCTTATCGCTTTCCTTTGTACTGTTGCCGCCAACGGGCACGCACCAGCATGGGTACATATGGCGACGTGTGACAATTGCGTCACAGAGGTCAAATCGGTAGCGAGTTGCTGCCACCATTGCCACGAAAGCGAGATTTCGAATCCAAGTTGTGAGCATCAAGAGACATCGGGTGATTCGGATTCTTGTGCTATCTGCCAATCTCTGTCGCGTCCTGTGGGCTTTGGCTGGGAGCATTTTTCACCACATTTAGCCGACTTGGTTGCAGAGCCAGTCACCGCCTTTGGTGCGACAATCATCTACGAACTTTGGATGACGGCAGCCCATCCGCGCGGCCCACCGCTCTCAGCCTAGGCGGTGATCTTCCCTCTCGGTGGTCAAATTGTCTGTCCGTGTCAAAGCGCGGGTCCTGACTCTTGATGCCGAGCCGAAACGCTTAGCAGCCTTATCTGCTCCTTTACCCGTCTGTGTTGCCGATTATTGGTCCAACCTAATTGGATCCATTGTACAGACCCGACATCATTCATTGCACTTGCACTAAACAAGGCAACCGCCATTACTCGTTTTTTAATACGCTGCCCTTTTATTGCATTCCTCACCAAATCTAAACACTACGATTATTGGTTTTAAAACTATGAATCACAGGTTAATCCAAAATCGACACGGACAAGGTTTAGTCGAATACATAATCATCTTAGTCGAAAGAGAAGGACTCATCAGATTGGTTTCTCTGTCGATGTTCAGACACAAGGTTTCTGACCTACTTCACTGCGG
>JAAXIK010000310.1:76823-78136 GCA_012270385.1 Rubripirellula sp.
CAAGGTGGCTGACCAACATGCACTCGGATTCGGGATGCGGCCTGGCGCCTGTGAAGACGATAATGTGGCGATTGCGACCGGCTTCTTCGCCGGCGTTGCCGAGGGTGCCTCAATTAACAGTAACGGGGAAGTTTCCTGGGGAGACATCACTCGTAACACAGAGCTTGGTGAAATGGATAACAACGTTGTCACGGGCGGTAGCAGTGATGCTGGGAACTTCGTAGCTAAAGAGGAACAGGAAGGGGAAGCATAAATTAAGAACGAATCTTTCTAAGTTTAAACAGTCCCTCGACAGAGAGTGAGAAACTTTGGAGCGGCGTTATGGAGAACGCTGCTCTTCCTCGCTCGCTAACTAAGTCTTACCGGATCCAACAATGCCCGACATGCAGCATCAATCGTCTCTTCTTCCCAGTAATTTACCCTTGGCGGAATCAGCTCAATCCTCATGGAGCGATCTGCTAGGAGTCATCGCATCGATTGGCTGTGCAATTCATTGCGCTGCCATGCCAATGGTGGTCAGCTACCTTCCGTTGTTCGGACTCGAATTTCTTGCGGATGAATCTTTCCATCGGTGGATGGCGGTCATTTGCTTTGTGATAGCCCTTGCCGCTTTCGTCCCTGGATGGCGAAAGCACAGAAAGCTAGTTCCTGCCGCTGTTGGAGCCTTTGGGCTTGGCGTCATTTCCGCAACCGCATTCTTCAGTACCGATTGTTGTTCGTCATGCGAGAGTCTGCTAGTCGCTGATCGTCCTGTCCTTGAAGCATCTGATCCAAACGCTTGCACGGAATCTTGCTGTCAACAACCGGATATAGAGTCGCAAAACCTGGCCACTGGTAGTGACGCCACGTTATCACAGACGCCAGGCCAATTTCTTCAAGCAGGCTTTACGCTTTGGCTGACGCCGCTGGGTGGGTTCCTACTCATCACAGGACACCTGCTAAATCACCGCTCTAAGTGCCGCTGCGAATGCTGTCGTTCCGAGCACCCTACGCTCGACGATGAAGAAGTAGTCGCGCGAGCATCGTCGAAACTGGTCCAATTACGAATGCCCGAGAATTGACGTTGAATGCCCACCCTCTCAATGGATTGCGATTGGGCGAATACATTCAACCCGCCTCGATTGGTACAGCAGCACTAAGACCGTTCACTGCGCGATACCATGGGAAATCGGGCAGCCATCTCTGATGATGATTGTTGCTCGTATCCCTTTTTTAGAAGCAAGGACGAGCGGTTATAGAAGTGATGACGAGCAGCCGACTTGCCGGTCTAGCCCGCCTAGCGGTACAGCTTTCGATCATGGTTCCGTTCAGCG
>JAAXIK010000357.1 GCA_012270385.1 Rubripirellula sp.
ACGCTCTAGCAGGACCGGGGCAACCTCTTTTCGGAGACACGGTTGCGCAGAAGTTGTTCGGAATTGGCGTTCTTGGTATGGCCATTTCAACAATCATCATCCTCATGCTAATCAACGGTTTCGCGTTTTGCGAACTGCTCAATGTACCCGCTGAAGGCACGATGCATCGTATCGGTAGTTTTATACCGGCGGTGGGTGTTTGCGGGCCTTTTGTCTGGAAATCAGCGGCACCTGCCTTGGCCGTACCGACCTCTGTCATTGGTGGAGCGATGCTCCCGATCGCTTATGTATCGTTTTTATTGCTGATGAACTCCCGTGCAGTACTGGGTGAAGCAATGCCCACTGGGACGCGGCGGATCATCTGGAATACCCTGATGATTCTGGGGACAGGGATCGCTTCCTTTGCATCCGCTTGGGGATTGTACGGACGAATGTGGGGTAGTTTTCCGATCGGAACGGCTGCCCTTGCCGCACTCGTAATCATGCTAGTACTAGGTATCTACTCATTCCTCGTTAAGCAAAGATAGGCTTCGATATCATGAGCCAGTGGATTTCAGTCAGGGAAGCAAGACAAGCATCATCGGTTGGTGGCGAACGTGAAGTCAGGGGCTGGGTTCGCACTCGTCGAGACAGCAAAGGTGGATTCAGTTTCCTAGAGCTGAATGATGGAAGCTGTTTTGGGAATTTGCAGGTGGTAGTTCCTGGTGAAATAGAGAATTACACCACTGAAGTCCAAAGATTGACGGCA
The DNA here is from genome assembly GCA_012270385.1 of Rubripirellula sp. Classification (GTDB taxonomy): domain Bacteria; phylum Planctomycetota; class Planctomycetia; order Pirellulales; family Pirellulaceae; genus Rubripirellula. The sequence goes on from JAAXIK010000357.1 coordinate 749, forward strand.
GGTTGTAGTGTCGTGGTATTGGGTGATTTGCAAGAATCCCCTGCAAAGGGACAGGCTACCGAATTACACGCAACTTCGGTAAAGGTGATCGGTTGGGCCGATCCCGAGAACTACCCACTTCAGAAAAAACGGCATTCCTTTGAAAAACTTCGTGAGTGGGCACATCTGCGTCCCCGCACCAATACGTTTGGTGCGGTGGCAAGGGTGCGGCACCAGATCAGTCAATCCATCCATCAGTTTTATCATGAGGAAGGTTTCTACTACTGCAATACTCCGGTAATTACGGCAAGTGATTGCGAAGGTGCTGGCGAGATGTTTCGTGTAACCACGATCGATCTCGAAGGATTAGCCGCTCGAGGAGGAAAAGTGGATTATGGTTTTGACTTTTTTGAGAAACCCACATTTCTTACCGTCAGTGGCCAATTGGAGGCGGAGACTTACGCCACGGCTCTTGGGCGAGTTTATACGTTTGGACCAACGTTTCGAGCAGAGAACAGCAATACCAGCAGACATCTTGCCGAGTTTTGGATGGTGGAACCCGAAGCCGCTTTCTTTGACCTTCAAGATAATATGCAGCTTGCTGAGCGATTCCTGAAGAGAGTCTTCTCAGATTGCCTGGAGCATTGCTCAGAGGATATGGAGTTTTTCGATCAGCGAATCGAGAAAGGTAAACTTCAGCAATTGCAATCTGTGATCGAAAAGCCATTCACGCATCTCAGCTACACAAAAGCGATTGAGATTCTGACCTCTTGCAATGAGTCATTTGAATATCCGGTATCTTGGGGAACAGACCTCCAGGCGGAGCATGAACGTTATCTAACCGAAAAATATGTTCAGGGCCCCGTCATCCTCACCGACTACCCTTCATGTATCAAGCCATTTTACATGCGGCTTAGTGATGATGAGAAAACGGTCGCAGCGATGGACGTGCTAGTTCCTGGAGTTGGAGAAATCATTGGTGGACGCCAGCGGGAAGACCGCCTTGAAGTTCTGCAGAACCGGATGAGTGAGTCGGACTTGGCTGAGAAAGAGTATTGGTGGTACTTGGATCTTAGACGCTATGGCTCTGTTCCCCATGCTGGCTTTGGGCTCGGCCTTGAGCGTGCCGTTCAGTACGCGACTGGCATGGCCAATATACGTGATGTGGTTCCATTTCCACGAACACCGGGTAATGCCGAGTTCTAGTCGTTACGGCTTGATTCAATATGGTTGGACGTTTTGCACCCTCCCCAACAGGAGCTCAGCATCTAGGTAACGCGAGGACTTACCTGTTGGCGTACTGGGCCGCAAGAAGCCGTGGCGATCGATTGGTTTTTCGGATCGAAGATGTAGACTCGCCGCGTGTGAAAACATGGGCTGTCCAGCAGGCAATGGATGACCTTCGATGGCTAGGACTCGATTGGGAGGAAGGGCCAGATATGGGTGGTCCTAACGGTCCCTACCAGCAGACTCTACGGATGCAGTCCTACCGAGATGTGATCGACCGTTTGATCCAAGCAAACCGGATTTATCCCTGCACATGTACTCGCAAAGATATTGCATCGGCTGGCTCCGCCCCTCATTTTGATCATGAGCCGGCTGTTTATCCTGGAACATGTAGTCGTTGGTCCAATCAAGATCCCCTACCCTCCAGTGGCACTTTTTGCTGGCGGTTTCGCTCCTCCAAGCGTGTTTTTAGTTTTGTTGATGCATTGCTTGGGTATCAGGAAGCTCGCCCTTGCGAGGCACTTGGTGACTTCCCCGTCACCCAGAAGAATGGGGAGCCCTCCTATCAACTTGCTGTTGCGATTGATGACAGCATGATGGGGGTCACCGAAGTGGTCCGCGGTAACGATTTGATTGCGAGCACCTTTCGCCAGTTGCAAATTTTTGAATTTCTCAATGTGACACCACCTACCTACGCACACGTCCCACTCGTGTTAGGTAGCGATGGTCGACGTTTGGCAAAACGCCACGGGGACACACGCTTGTCGATGATGCGAGAAAAAGGTGTACCAGCGGGTAAGATTGTTGATTGGGCTGCGAAATCTGCGGGTTTGATCGGTGAAAATGAAGTCGTTGATCACCCGAGTGAGGTGGTCTCACGATTTCATTGGTCAAAAGTTACCCATGATGATGTGGTAGCGGATCCGCACTGGGCTTTTTAGAGTTCTAGTATCCGAAAACTCTGCCGACCCAAGATTGTCTCGCCCACGATCATGTGGCAATGCGTGGTTGCCTGCGTCTCGACCTATGTTGTGGAATCTTTGGTCCAATTCCCATCCACCAGTCGCCAAGCTGCGAGTGGATTCGGATCTTGAAGTAGTTCAGGTAATCTCGAGGGCCGGACATTGTCGTAGGAGGTGAGTTTTGCAAACCGCAACAGCGAACCGGGCACACCGACAGCGGTGAAACCAGGATGTCCCGTTGCCGGGAATGGTCCACCGTGGTTCATCGCTGAGCTAACTGCAACGCCAGTAGGCATTTTGTCATTCAGAAGGCGTCCGACTTTTGGTGCAAGTTCCAATGAGATCTTCTTACAAGATTCTTCATCATCCGCATCCACGGCACTATAAAGACAACCCGTAAGATTACCTTCAAGTTTGCGGATCACGTCGCATAGCTCATTAATCTCTTTGGCCACAACGATGAGAGAAGCATTTCCAAAAGCTTCCGTTTGAAATCCTTCTGGATTCTCGAGGAAAGACCTGCCAGTGGTCGTCAAGAGTGTGTTGGCTACCGCGCATCGATCCGTTTCAGGCTCGCCACCACCAACAACTAAATCAGCTCCAAAATCGCAGAGTTGTTGGACGCTCTTGGAGAGATTTTTCGCAACCGCTGGAGAGAGTAATGTGCCAGGCTTGGTGGCCGCAAAACGATCTTTAACCGATTCGATGAAGGCTTGGCTTTGGGGATCATCAATCAGCAGAACCAGCCCAGGATTTGTGCAGAACTGCCCGGTACCCATCAGAACGCTGGTAATGAATTCATCAGTAATTTCGCTGCCACGCTGGTTTAAAGCCGCAGGGGTGATAACGACCGGGTTAACGCTAGAAAGCTCCAAGTAAATAGGTTTACCTGCAGCATCTGCAGCCGCTTTCAGGGCGAGTCCGGCGTGACGACTTCCGGTGTAGCCGGTGGCTCCGAGACGCGGGTCGCTCACCAGCGTTTCGCCATCTGCATGACTGGTCCTATACACCAATTGCACGATCGCCCGAGGCATATCTGTTTCTTCTGCTGCAGCCAGCGCGAGCTCGGCGAATCGTCGCGTCGTTTCCGGATGCGAACTATTTGCTTTCCCGATGACAGGATTCCCGGCGGCAATCGCGGCTGCAAAATCACCACCGGAAACACTACCGAAGGCGAAAGGGAAATTATTAGGTCCAAAGACACAAACAGGACCTATCGCTTCATAGCAGGACCGTATGCCCGCCTTTTGGTCGATGGTTGGTAATGCCCAAGACCCCGTTCTGCAAGCTTCCGCGGCAGCTCGGAGCTGATTACTCGTTCGCGGTAACTCAACGTCAGCTAGACGCGGGCTTTTTGCTAAGCCAGTTTCCAGAAATGCAGCTTCAACTAACGAATCTTTTGCTCCATCAATTTTATCTGCGTATCGTTCGAGGAAATCTGCAATTCTGGCAGAGGGGATGGACTGCATTTCTCTGCTGGCTTGACTCGCTGCGTCCAGGGCTTCGTCACAATCGCTCCAATCACTGACGGGGAATGAGAGCGGAATTGTCTGATTGTTGGTTGGGTCGACAGGAGAAAAGGTGGATTGATGATTCGCCGGTCGCCACTGACCATTGATGAGTACGTGTCGAGTTGTATTTTCTTGTGTCATGTTTTGGTATTTAAGTTGAGTGGGTTGTGGGGATCCGAAGCTGTAGCTCTGGAAAATGGAGCTTTAGCCTTGAACAATCGTGTTGGAAAGGGTCCCAATACCCGAAATCGAAATATGGACCGTATCACCCGGCAATAAAGTGAATTCGTTTGTTGGAACGATTCCTGTTCCTGTCATGAGAAACGCACCATCCGGAAAATGATTGTCTCGGCCAAGCCAGTGAACGAGATCTTCAAAAGTTCGAGCCATTTGTGATGCTGAGGTTTGCTGATGGAAAACCGTTTCCTCTTCTCGATCAATCTGCAGAGTGATCCCAATCTCATCGACTGGTGGTAACTCATCGTAAAGTTGGATGACCGGTCCCAAGCCCGCGCACTCGTCATAGCATTTGGCCTGAGGAAGGTAGAGGGGATTTTCGCCCTCGATGTCACGCGAGCTCATGTCGTTGCCAACGGTCAATCCAACGATTTTCAGTGTTGGCGATAGAACTAAGGTCACTTCGGGTTCGGGCACATTCCACGAAGCATCTTTTCTAATTCGCAGAGGTTGTTGGTGCCCACGCACTCGGTGGGGGGTCGCCTTGAAAAATATTTCAGGGCGATCAGCTTCATAAACGAGGTCATAACAAGACGCAGCTGCTTCGGATTCCTCCATTCGAGCAGTTTGGCTACGTTTATAGGTGACTCCAGCAGCCCAGACTTCCTGAGAGTCAATGGGCGCCAACCATCGGGTGTCTTCGCCAATTTCGAATGCATCTTCCTCTTCGAGCGAAGAAACAGCTGCAATTGGATTTGAAGCCGCCAAGAGATCAGCGAGTGTTCTATACTCACTGGTTGTCTTGAGAGGAATTATTTTGCCTGACTCGACGCGGCCAAAGCGAACTGTGTCGGTATCATCTAAATATTTTGTTACTTTCATGGGCACAGGATATCGGAAATTGGTTACCACGGGGAGCGACATGAATCAAACGGAATCCACATCTCAAGATTCTACCGAAAACGTGGAAGATCTTACCAAGTCGCCTCTTTTTCAAAAGATCTCCATCGCCATTACCTTATTGGTCTTGGTGATTTTCCTGGGAATTCAGTTTTGGTCCGATTCGGGGACGGGCACGATTGACCCAATGCTTCAGTCTCGCCTTGATTTAACTCGGAGTGCTCTGGCAGCTACCGAAAATTTAGAACCCATTGAGGCGGATCAAGCATGGGAAGAACTTTTTCAAGCGGATTCGCAAAATCGCTCGAATGCGATGAATCGGGCGATCAATCGGCTTTTACGAGTGGATTCTCTCGCATCCAAAGCCACGAACGCGTCTCTTGATGAGGATGAGAAGAAGGCAGCTCGATCGCAACTGCCCAATGCTATCTCGGCGGCGAGGATGGCCATCGAGGATTTCCAGAAAACATCGGATGAACTCGTTCTTTCCATCTGGTTCAACGCTCGGATCAATCTACACGAAGCCTCGCTGCTGCCAGGCTCAATGACCAAATCGCTGCGCAGGGAGGTCTACCAAACCTTATCTAAAGAGCTTTCAGGGAAGGCCGGTGACGAGCCCCTCAGTCGGATTCTCGGTGGGGTACTGATCCAAGTGATCGAATTACTCGAGGATCCGATTGATGGTCTACCCGATGAGCTAGTTCAAGATGCGAGTCGAGCAGTTAACGAATTATCGAGTCGACATGCAGATAACCTATATTTCGCCTTGAGAGCCGCACGTCTCGGGATTTCAGTGGAGAGTGTTCAAGCGACCGAAGCTGTGATGCGTGCGAGTGAGTTGGCCAAAGCAATTGAGCCGTCGATTCGCCGAGAGACGGAACCGATTGGTGTCACTCCCGAGCAATTGGTCGCACAGATCATTGCTGCAATCGAGTCAGGGAATTGGTCTGAAGCGGATAATCGTATGCTGCTTTGGTTCAATGTTCTCAATAGCACTGAGATCGTGAAAACGGATCGACGCAGAGCGAACCCGCACCCGCTTGATATTTTGAATTTTGATTCCCTGCGAAAACTTTCTGCCGAAGTGGTGACACAGTCTCCTATTGATCCATTCACCAGTGAATTGATCTTTGAAGAGGGTTCGTTTCTGGAGTCTGAACCGCTGACCGCTATGGCAGTCGTTGACGCAGAGCTCAACTTGATTCCGGACTTGGTCACTCTTGATGTGACTAATCACTTGAAGCTCTGGATCGGTGATGGTGTGGGAGGCTTGCAAGCTGAATCGATCCTTGAGCTACCCATCTCTTGCGAAGGAATCATCGCTGCGGACCTTTTCTTGGTGGACAGTAGTAATCCAGCACGATTAAAGGCATCACAAGAAGCGAGTTCAGAGGGAGAGGCGGATTATTCGGCAGCTTCTCGTCATGACACCTTGTTAAATTTAATTGCCTATGGCGCTGAAGGCGTCCAGCTGATACAGGTGGATGGGCGTGAAGGAACGCCAGAAGAAGAACGACTGAAGTTGGTGGAAAATGAGACGGGACTGGAGTCTCTTAAAGACGTACTCTGCGTGGTTGCCGGGGACTTGGAAGCCGATGGTGATTTGGATCTGATTTTTTCAACCCAACAAGAGGGAATCCGGTTGTTCGTCAATCGAGGGAATCGCACCTTCTTTGAGCTCACCAATGCAACGGGCGATTTTGGGAGTGATGATCCAGCTTCCGACTTGGCAATTGTAGATCTCGATCGAGATTTAGATCTGGATGTGGTTACGGTGCATTCTGGCAGTGGCAAGGTAGGAATCATTGAGAACTTACTGCATTTGCAGTTTAGAGGTCGCTTCCTCGATGAAATACAGCCCATCTTGGATGCTGAGTCCGTTTCCATCGAAGATATCGATGGCAACGTTTCATGGGACATTATCGTTGGAGGATCAGATGAGATCTCGCTCGTCTTCTCGCAAACCGCTGACGCGGGTGCTTGGCAAGTCGATGAGGTCATTCAAGCGTCTCATCGCGGTACGGGAATGCTGGTTTCTGACTTCAACAACGATTCTTGGATGGACTTACTCGTCAACACCGATGAAGGTATTGAGCTTTGTCGATTAGGGCCTTGGGGATTCTCAAACTGGATGCCTGTGGAGGTGGACCTTGAGGAGAAGATCAATGCGGATTCAGCATGGTGCTCAGCTGATGTTGAGCGAGCTGGTGCCATTGATTTCATGGGACACCCTCAAGAATCGCGCGTGGTACTACTCAACACAAGCCTAAACTCGGGGCACCACCTTGATGTCCGTTTCAAGGGTATCGATGACAATGCGAGTGGTCGCGTCAATCATTACGCGATAGGAAGTGTGCTTGAGCTGCGCTTTGGGCCTCATTATCGATCCAGAATTGTGAATTCCCCGGTCACTCATTTTGGCTTGGGATCTAATGTTGCTGCAGGAAGTTTACGGGCCATCCTGCCAAATGGTCTCACCCAGACTTCGCGTAATCCTCAAGTGGATTCACTAATCGAGGAAGAGCAAACCCTCAAAGGCTCTTGCCCTTACCTCTATGCCTGGGATGGAGAGAAGTTTGTATTTAAAACGGATTGCCTCTGGGCAGCACCACTAGGTCTACAAGTGGCTCACGGTGTTGTGGCAAAAGATCGGCCATGGGAGTACCTCAAGATAGATGGTGACGACATTGCTCCGAGGGGTGATCATTATGAATTTCGTATCACCGAGGAATTATGGGAAGTCGCTTATTTTGATGAAATTTCGATGTCTGTTGTGGATCACCCTCAGGATGTTGAAATTTGGACAAATGAAAAAGTGGGTCCGGGCAACATCGCTACGCCGACAACATTCGCTTTTGAGTCACGCGATCGTCATGCACTTGAGCAAGCTGTCGATACGCAAGGACGCGAGGTGACCAGCGAGCTAGCTGAGATTGACCAAGAATTTGTCAAAGCTTTTGATTACCGCCTGCGGCAAGGTCTATGTCCTCCACACTGGATTGATTTGAACTTTGGTTCTCGGTGGCTTGAAGACAAAGATCATTCAGGAGGTAGTGTGTTCCTCGTTCTCACTGGTTGGATTATGCCCACGGATACTTCTCTGAATATCCAAATTGACCAGAATCCCGAACTGGGACCACTGGAGTTTCCGTCGAATTGGGTACCCGACTCCACCGAGGAGGGAGGGTGGCGCAAGGCCTTGCCCTATATGGGTTTCCCTGGTGGTAAGACTAAAACAATTGTTGTTGATGTGACCGACATTTTAAATCCTCAAGATCCTCGTTTTCGGATTCGAACCTCCGCTCAGATATATTGGGATCACGCGGAGTTGGTTTCACAGACAGAGCCGGCCTCGTTTATCGAGCAACCGCTGACCGTTCGTGACGCTGAGGTGACTTTTCATGGATTCTCCGCTCGGCTCAGAGAGGAGGAAAAAACACCCGAGACCTATGATTATCAAGAGGTCAGCGTCACGCCCAGGTGGCCACCACTAAGGGGTGAATTAACACGTCGAGGTCCCTGTACGGATCTGATTCGAAAATGGGATGATCGCATGGTCGTGATCGGAGCGGGAGACGAGATTGTCGTCCGCTTTGAGCTACCAAACGATCCAATTCCCAAAGGTTGGAAGCGGGATTTTATTATCCACAGTGTTGGCTGGGACAAGGATGCAGATCTCAACACTCTAGCTGGCCAATCCATCGGGCCGCTGCCATTTAAAGAGATGAAACAGTACCCTCCTGCAGAGGGTGGCTCGGGTTCGAGATCGATCGATCAGCTCAACCGCGATCACCTTTCACGTTCTCAGTCATTCCGATCTTTCTGGTATCGACAGGAATCTGCAACGTCATCCCCAGTTCAATGAGCAATAAAGCTTCAATGAGCGATAACGGGTCAATGAACTCATTGATCCTCTTGCAGGCGACCCGCTGATCTTTTTGGGGGGTGCAGGGAAAGGGCAGGCGGACCGCAAATGGAGGTCTTGCTGCTCATTCTCGCTTTACCTTGCCAACAAGGGTGGACTTTTCGTTATTTCCCTGTTCCTTTCAGCGGATTACCTACAGGACAGGCAGTTTTTATTGAACTGATTCCGTTTCGATTCCGTCTCTTTAGAATACAGTCAAAGTTCAGCGCGACGATTGTCCGCCATGACGGCTTCCGTTTGAGCGAATTCGAGGGACACTCACCATTCGACGTGATTTCATATTGTGGCAACCACCGACCAAACCAGTTCAGGGTCAATATCAGGTTCTGAGCAAAAGAGAATAACGCCGGTCCGTCCGGGTACCCCGAGATTGAAAAATGTCCTTTACGTAGTTCTGACTCTTTTCGGCGTACTTTCAGCCAATGGTCTCTATCTGACAGGTGTCACCTGGCTTCAGTATTTCACCGGCCAAATCTTTGAGACCCATTTCTATCAGTTGATGTTCCTTGCTCACCTAGGGCTTGGCTTACTGTTGATCGTTCCCGTAGTGGGTTTTGGTTTTGTCCATATGTGGCGCAGCAAGAACCGTAGGAATCGGCGAGCGGTAAAGATTGGCTATGCACTGTTTGCGATCGCCTTAATTATTCTCATCACAGGAGTCCTGCTGACTCGAATCGGCTCTTTCGCTGTCGTAAACCCGACAACGCGAAGCATTTTTTACTGGATGCATTTGATTGCTCCGCTCGGTGCGGTGTGGTTGTATTGGCTGCATCGACTCGTTGGTCCCCGAATCAAATGGCACGTAGGCCGGCGCGTAGGTTTGGCGATCGCCTGCTTTGTATCTTTGATGGTCGGTTTTCAAGCTTCTGACCCCTCACGCAGTGGAGATGCCGGCCCCAAGGATGGCAAGAGGTACTTCGAGCCATCACTAGCCAAAACGGCGACCGGGAAATTCGTTGCTGCCGAAACTTTGATGAATGATGAGTATTGCCTAAAATGCCACGGCGATATTTATGATTCAGCCATTCATAGTGCTCACAAGCTAAGTAGCTTTAACAACCCGGCTTACCGAGCATCGGTTAGAGAGACGAGGCGAGTCGCTCAGGAGCGTGCGGGCAGCGTTCAGGCCTCGCGATGGTGTGCCGGATGTCATGATCCTGTCCCGTTTTTCTCAGGGAAGTTTGATGACCCCAACTACGACGATGTCAATGATCCCACAGCACACGCAGGAATCAGTTGCTCAGTCTGTCATTCAATTCAGTCAGTGGATAGCCATGTTGGGAATGCGGATTACACCATCGACGAACCGAAACACTATCCATTTGCCTACAGCGAGAATCCACTACTCTCACAGCTGAATGCTTTGATGGTAAAGGCCAAGCCAGCATTTCATAAGCACGAGATGCTAAAGCCTTTTCATAAGACAGCTGAATTTTGTTCCACTTGTCACAAGGTCTCTCTGCCCCAAGAAGTCACCGAATACAAGGAATTTCTACGCGGCCAGAATCATTACGACAGCTATCTGCTCAGTGGGGTATCCGGGCATGGTGCACGAAGTTTTTATTACCCAGAGGTGGCACAGCAAAATTGCAATGAGTGTCACATGCCCGCGATGGCGAGTAAGGAGCTTGGTTCACGTTACATGGAGAAGCTTGGCGAGCTTGGTGTTCATACACATGCTTTCCCCAGCGCCAACACAGCCTTGGCACACTGGATGGGTGACAAAGAAAGTGTCGAGCGGCACCGCGAGTATCTCAAAGGCACTCTGAGAGTGGATCTCTTCGGTTTAAGGGAAGGGGGATCCGTGGACGGCCCACTCCAATCTCCTCTTGGAGATCAAGCAACTGTGCAGGCGGGAGAAACCTATCTCATCGAGACCGTTCTGAGAACGATGAAACTCGGGCATCACTTCACGCAAGGCACCAGTGATTCCAACCAAATCTGGATTGAGATCACTGCAAAACAAGGCGATAAAATACTTGGAACCAGTGGTCAGCGGGACGATCGGGAAAAGGTGGATCCATGGTCACATTTCGTGAATTCTTTCGTTCTCAATCGCAAAGGGGAGCGAATCAATCGTAGGAATGCTCAGGATATCTTTACGCCGCTTTACAGCCATCAGATACCCCCAGGAGCCGGGCAGACTGTTCACTACCGACTCGCAGTTCCTTCTGAAGGCACCGAGCCCATCACTGTAAAAGCTCGCTTGTTGTACAGGAAGTTTGACACCGAGTACCTCGATTATATCCGCCGAGATCGCGATCCTGAGGTTGATCTGTGGTCGCTTGGCCAACCCGGAGATCCCAACGACCTACCCATTGTCGAAATTGCGAGTGACGAAGTTCAGTTATTGGTCCAGAGTGATGTTGTAGTCGAGACCACGGAGGCCTCTGGAAGTCAGGCCCCGGAATCGAGCGAATCAGGGCCTCCGCTTTGGCAGCGGTGGAATGATTATGGCATCGGGATGTTGCTCAAGGGTAAAGCTGAGTTGAAGCAAGCCGCCGAAGCGTTTGCGGAGGTGGAGAAACTGGGACGATATGACGGACCACTTAACCTTGCTCGCGTTCAGTTCGCGGAAGGTGATCTTGATGCTGCCACCGAGTCGCTGAAGAGGGCGGCAGCAATGGATCCGGCTCCGCCCACATGGACGCACAGCTGGTTGAGCGGCATGGTGAACCGGCAACAAGGAAACCTCCGTTCTGCAGCGGACTCTTTCACCGCTGTGCTCGAGACACGAGTGCCAGCTCGCGGATTTGATTTTTCACTCGATTATGTTGTGAGGAACGAGCTTGGACTCACGCTGATTGATCTGGCTCAGCAGGCCGACATTCAAGATCAGGAGCAGGAGTATCTGGGTTACCTTAATCAAGCTCGAGATGAGTTTGAAAGGGTGCTTGAGGTCGATTCTGAAAACGTAACCGCACACGCTAATCTTGTTGAAATCTACTCGCTGTTAGGAAATTCCGACAAAGAATCTTATCATCGTGAGTTGCATTCAAGGTACAAGCCTGATGACAATGCGGCTGAAGTGGCTGTGCCGGCAGCACGTCGGCGATATCCCGCTGCGAATCATGCAGCGGAAGCGTTGGTGATCTATGATCTTCAACGGGAGCAGTCTGAGTCCGATAAACCGATTGAATAGATAAGTCAGATGGATGATGAAAACGTCGATCTTGATCACGTAGATCAGGACATTGAGAATGATGCTGTCATCGGATCGGCTCTGCGTGCTTCTCTGCTGGTATTCATCATCCTAGCTTTCCCGGTCATTCTCATTCTCCTTTGGCTGGTCTTCCAAAAAGAAGAACAGGAATCCACCGAGACCACGGTGACCCTGCCAGAGGTGCGTCAGAGCAATGAACAGCCTCCGCCCCAATTACCCCTCGTCGATGTCACCGAAGAGAGTGGTATTCAATTCGTTCATGAATCAGGCAAGTATGGGGAAAAACTGCTGCCCGAGACGATGGGAAGTGGTGTTGCCGTGTTTGACTATAACGGGGATGGTCATCAAGACATCTTATTTGTCAACTCGTGTCGCTGGGATTGGGATCAAAGCAGTGATGAGCCGACCTCCTGTAAGTTATATCAAGGCGACGGAGCATTTCATTTTGAAGATGTGACCCAAAGTGTAGGATTGACTGACAGTTTTTATGGGATGGGTGTAGCGGTTGGCGACTACGACAATGATGGAGATAGCGACCTTTTCATCACAGCTGTCGGCGAAATCCGTCTTTACAAAAACGACAACGGCACATTTCTTGATGTGACCAAAGAAGCCGGTGTTGCTGGAGAAGAAGGGCTCTGGGGTACGAGTTGTGGGTTCGTCGATTTTGACAACGATGGGCTGCGTGAGTTGTTCGTCTGCAACTTCGTAAATTGGAGCAAAGAGAACGACCTCAGTCAGAGCTTTACTCTCGATGGTGAAACCCGAGCTTACGGTCCGCCTAAAGCATTTGCAGGATCGTTTTCTTTGCTATTCCACAACTTGGGTAACGGGCAGTTCGAAGATGTCTCCTTAAGTGCAGGAATTCAGGTGCGAAATGAAACGACGAATGTGCCTCTCGGAAAAGCGATGGGCATCGCCCCGGTTGATTTCAATCGTGACGGATGGATCGACTTTGTTATCGCGAATGCTACCGTTCGCAACTTTATGTTTGAGAATAACAAAGACGGCACGTTCACTGAGGTAGGGCGTCTCGTTGGAATCGCATTCGATCGATCGGGTAACGCACGAGGTGCTATGGGTATCGATACTGCCATGTTTCGAGATCAAGACACTCTTGCTATCGGAATTGGTAACTTTGCCAATGAAGCCAGTGCTCTTTACATGGCAAAGCGAGGTAGAAGACAGTTTGTGGATGCGGCTATGGCAACGGGTTTCGGCCCACCTACCAGGCAGGGCCTGACTTTTGGTCTTTTCTTTTTTGACATCGATCTTGATGGGAGGTTGGATCTGCTTGGAGCAAACGGTCACTTGGAAGAAGAAATTTCGAAGACTCAGCAATCCCAACAATATGAGCAACCACCCCAGTTATTCTGGAACGCTGGCCGTGAAGCTTCGAGCGAGCTCGTCGCGGTGGGGAGAGAGAGCGTTGGGGAAGAGTTTATTGAACCGATTGTCGGCAGAGGTGCTGCTTATGGAGATTTTGATGGTGATGGCGACGCCGATGTGGTGATGTCGGTAAGCCATGGATCACCAAAAGTTTTCCGCAATGACCAATCGTTGAATAATCATTGGGTCAAAATTCAGCTTGTAGGAAAGTCTTCAAATCGTGATGCAATTGGTGCGACCATCGAATTGAAGCATGGTGATCAGTACGATGCCCGCACGCTGATGCCAACCAAAAGTTACCTCAGCCAGTGTGAGAAACGTGTCACCTTTGGGCTTGGCAAAGAGACGGAAGGTTCTCTGTCGTACATTGTGAACTGGCCGGGAGGTGACCGTGAGGAGTTTTCCTCGGATCTCATCGATCAAGAGATTCGCTTCACGCAGGGCGAGGGAACACCCATCCAGGATGAAACCAGCTTGTAATGTACTCTGCAGGTTAGTTTGAATCGCTTGCTGTATAGCGGGCTTCACCTCCGATAAGGGTCATCCTGACTCGACCCCTCAGTTCAACTCCATCTAGTGGACTACTCTTGCATCGCGAAAGAAATTGACTTCCTTGTACGGTCCATGCCTCATCAGGGTCAATAATAGCGATGTCTGCCATGGATCCAGCTTTGAGTGTGCCACCCTCTATGCCTGAGATCTCAGCGGGAGAGGTAGAAAGTCGTCGGATTGCTGTAGGCCAATCCATGATTCCTGTCTCAATCAGGTAGGTGTTGATGGTCGCCAGAGTTGTTTCGAGTGTCGCTGCGCCGAACGGAGAAAGATCCAGGTCATTCATTTTCTTTTCCCGACTTCTCGGCATATGACCGCTTTGAATGGCATCAATCGTTCCATCCGCAACGGCTTGCTGGAGAGTTTTCACGTGCCGCTCGCTACGCAGCGGTGGATGTACTTTGAACCTGGCATCAAAACTTCGAAGTTCTTGGTCGCTTTGGCAAAGATTGTGCGGACAGACTGAGGCCGTAACCCGAATGCCTCGAGATTTTACCCTTCGAAGCATATCGACTGCTCCCATCGTGCTGACCGGTCCGACGTGTAGTCGGCCGCCGGTAGCTTCAGCCAATCGCACATCTCTCGCAACGGCTAGATCTTCTGCCTCCGTTGGTAAGCCCTTGAGCCCAAGAATGAGCGAGGTTTGGCCATCATGGACCACACCTTGATTCGCTAGGTCAGGGACTTCAGGGCGATCGAACACTGGTAAATTGAACATTCGGCAATAATCGAGTGCTCTTTTGAGTAAAGCGTCGTTAGGCACGGATCTCGGAGCGTCGCTGAAGGCAACCGCGCCAGCTTCTGAGAGTAACCCCAGTTCTGACATTTGTTCCCCATCACGGTTCTTGCTAAGACAGCCGATAACGTGGACACGTACCCCCGCAGCTTTCGCAGCTTTCTGACGAACGAATTCAACTGCGCCGGGGGAATCGATGCAGGGCGAGGTGTTCGTGGTCCAGCGAACTGAGCTGTAACCGCCCGCGAGTGCAGCAGATCCACCTGATGCAATGGTTTCGTCTTCTTCAAAACCGGGTTCGCGGAGTTCTGCTCCTAAGTCAACCAGTCCAGGTACAACGATTTGCTGACTTGCATCAAGCCTTTGGAGGTCTTCTGGTAGATCGGCATCACTTGGGTCAATTGCAAGAATCTTATTTCCTGCAATCAAGACCCTCCCTATTCGATCAATGCCCTGCGAGGGATCAATGATGCGTCCGTTCTCAACCAGCAGATTAGGTAATCGGGTAGCCTGCATCTTACTTCAATTTTGGTTACTGAGATCTTGGTTTAGTGTGCCTGATTCGCGCCGGCCAGAAGCCATAACGCGGCCATTCTCACCGCGATACCATTATTCACTTGCTCGAGGATCACGGAGTGCGGTCCATCTGCTACTTCGGGTGTAATTTCAACACCGCGATTGATGGGGCCTGGAGCCATGATCAGGATGTCATCTTTAGCTTTTCTCATGCGTTCGCCGTTCATCGCATAGAGGGCTGCATATTCATGGACACTGGGGAATGGTCTTGCTTTCTGCCTTTCAAATTGGATTCTAAGTAGATTCAGAACATCGCATCTCGGCAGAATGTCATCAAGATGATGAGCTACTTCAAAGCCAAGCTCGGCCCAGCGTGGGCTGACCAGAGTGGGAGGTCCGCAGATGATCACATGAGCTCCCAGCTTGCTGAGGCCCCAGATGTTGCTGCGAGCTGTCCTGCTATGTGCGATATCACCCACCAACGCAACCGTAAGGCCTTTGATGGAGCCTCGATGTTGTCGGATCGTCAACATATCGAGGAGTCCCTGGGTGGGATGATCGTGTGGCCCATCTCCCGCATTGAGAACACTGCATCCGAGCTCCCGAGAAAGGAGATGTGGTGTGCCGGGAGTGCTGTGCCGAGTGACAACCCAATCCACTCCCATCGCTTCAATGGTTTTAGCCGTATCAACGAACGTTTCTCCTTTCGCCACGCTGCTGCCGCTACTACTGAATTCAACGGTGTCTGCCCCGAGACGTTTTGCGGCGAGAGAGAAGCTATTGCGAGTACGCGTGCTATTCTCAAAGAATAGATTTGCACAGGTCTTACCCACTAAAAGTGGCACTTTATTTTTGCAGTTATGGGTAAGAACCTTGAGATTCTGGGCCGTATCAAGAAGTATTGTGATCTCTTCAGCAGTGAGGCTTTCTAGATCGAGTAAATGTCGCCGTTTCCATTGGGACGGAAACTCGATGGCGGGCGAGTCTGTCTTGACTGAGGAAGCAGTTGTCATAGTGCTAGCGACCGGTTAGCAGGTGAAAAAGAGCTTTGCCGCCAGCAGTGGATACGCTCGTAGATCTTTGCGTTCAGCTGTCGACGGCTAAGGGCCGAATCGATGCAACTGGATAGACAGGACTGCTCTTCCCGAGAGCGGATTTCTTGGCAAACTTAATCAACTGTCTGCAGCCAATTCTCTTGAAACCCGATGTTGGGGAGAATCACTTTTGGTGATTTCATGATCCCGTACCTCCTGCATCTCAAACACGTTACGCGATTCTGAGTGAATCGGGGAGGTGCGGTAAGCATTTTCATCGCTGTTTTTTGTAATCTCTTTCAATGGATGAACGTAAACAGCCGAATCGAGCAGTGTTTTAGCTTTTCGCTGGTGATCGCCCCATTCTTGCAATCCAGATCCAGCCTATGATCCAGCAAACGCCACCGATTGGCGTGATTGCGCCCATGAAGGTTCGTTCCAGTAATACAAGAGCATAAAGGCTACCGCTAAAGAAAAAGCACCCTAGGGCAATCAATCGGAAGGCATTTCTTTTGGCTTGGATGCAAGGAACGGGGATCGCCGCAAGGGTTAACATGACTACTGAATGAAAGAGGTGGTAACGGACACCGGTTTCAAACTGAGTGAGTCGTTTGGTAACCGTGTCCGCACTTATACCGGTGGATATCAGATAGCTTTCTAATCCATGTGCACTGAACGCACCCAAGAGGACAGCGACAGCTCCAGAGAGACCCGCGATCAATAAAATCTGAGTTTGTAACGCTTTTTCACTCATTGGATTAGTCTGTGGACGGCTTGGAGAAGCCGGTCCATGGCAAAAGGCTTGTGGATATAATCACCCACACCCAGTAGTTCGGCGTAGGCTTGGTGTCGGTTACCTTCGTTTCCTGTGACCATGATTACGGGGACAGGCTCTTCGCGATTACGTCGCAAATGCTCCAGTACCAGAAATCCACTTCTTTTTGGCATCATCATATCTAGGATGATGAGGTCAGGGGACTCACTCTCGGATAGGGCAATTCCTTGATTTCCATCTTGTGCAGCGACGACTTGATAGCCTTCTGCACGTAACGCAAAGCTAACCGTTTCTCTGATCTCACTGTCGTCATCAATGATGAGGATGGTTTTGTCTGAATTCAGGCTCTCCTTTGGCGGGTGATCACTGTCAGGCCCTTTTGTCGATTGGTCAGAGTCATTCATGGTTTGCTTCAAGTCAACAATTGCTAATTCTTGGAATAGGCTATCGGTTTTGATGACCACTGTTCAGAATCAGAGATGGACGAGTCGGGAATCAGTTTTCGCATGATCCAGTCATTCGTGTCCCGAAGAGCGACGGTGTTCATCTCATCATCGTCCGCGTACTGCCGAATTTCTACATCCGCCGATATGGACATTGCCAGTTGGCAGTCTTCCCGAATATTCGTCTCATTATAGAGTGAATTCTTGGAGGACCATTGCCAAAGCATGGGTAGCTTTCGTTGTCGCAGCTCTTCAAACCGTCCAAACTCTCCTCGGGGCATTGGACCTCCCATCGAGATAACTCCGGCAATCTGATCGGGTGTTCGGAGTGCAATGCGTTGCGCCATCGTGCCACCGGATCGATATCCAGCAAGTATGATTCGAGATGCGTGAATGGAGAATCGATGCTTCGCCTCCGCGATGGCTTCTTGAATAGCATCATGTGTCGAATCGATCGCGGCAGGGCTGTCATGCCAACCAAAGCAATGACCCGCAGAATCCGCCGCTTGATTCCCACGAATGCCAATCCCGATATAGTTGCGTGTGCTCACGTGAGGCATGATCTGGTCAATCTGATGTTCATTGAACCCATCATGATGGAGCCAAACAATCAAGGGGTAGCGATAGGAAGCCGTGTAGTGCACCGGCAAGAAGAAGCTGCGGGGCTTTGGCGGAGTGGGCCAAAGTTCGAATTCATCAACGGGGCTCGTGAGGTCAAGCCCGTCAGCAAAATCTTTCGCTCCTTCTAAATGCTCTTGGTTCAACGAGTTTCCATTGGAGTCTTTTTCCCAGAGATTCTTTTTGGGGGAAAGAGCCTTATGATGATCACCCGAATGAGACGATTCGTGCTGATTCTTGTTCTTCTTCCAATCCATCGATGGGTTGATTCGATTCACGGAAAAGCTCGATCATGCGTCAAGAAATCGGTAAAACCTATTTCGTTTTCCGAAATAGCATAGCTTCAGCTACGCTAAGTAGCTTACCGCAAATTAGGGCGAGGAGCCTCGCAGTGTCAACGCTGATGATGCGTTGAGGGATTCCGATGACTCACCACCCAATCAATAATTTTGCTATCGAACTAGAGTGGTCTCTAGGCTGATAGCAAATCGTCCATGGTTGCCACGAGTTGTTTTACCGCATCAACGCTGTTTTGAAAGTCGGAAGTCTCTTTCTCGGTCAATGAGAGTTCAATGACTTTCTCCACTCCATCGCTGCCCATGATGACGGGCACGCCGACGTAATATCCACCAACGCCGTATTCTTCATCGCATAACGCAGCAACAGGAATGACTCGTTTTTTGTCCTTCACCACTGCCTCAACCATTTGTGCACAGGCTGCTGCTGGAGCGTAATAGGCACTGCCAGTTTTTAGAAGCGACACGATTTCTGCACCACCCTTGCGAGTTCTATCGACTATTTCTTCGAGTCGGGTCGAGTCGATCAGTTGCGTGATTGGAATACCTCCCACTGATGTGCAGCTAGGAATCGGAACCATCGTGTCACCATGTCCACCCATTAAAAGTGCACTGATGTCTTCCACGCTGACTCCGAGCTCCATCGCTAGGAATGTCCTGTATCTCGCAGTGTCGAGTACACCGGCCTGTCCGCAAACCTTTGACTTGTCAAATCCTGTGACTTTCCACATTTGCTGAACCATTGCATCGAGAGGGTTACTGACCACGATCACGACAGCATTGGGACTGGTTTGCTTGATCTGCTCTCCAACGCTCGTCACGATCCGTGCGTTGGTGCTGAGTAGGTCGTCACGGCTCATTCCAGGTTTTCTTGGAATGCCAGCAGTGACCACGATGACATCGCTATCGGCGGTGTCGTCGTAGCTGGTGGTTCCAACGACATTGGAATCAAATCCAAAAATCGGTGAAGCTTGCATTAGATCGAGAGCTTTGCCCTTAGGCATATCCTCAGTCTGCGGGATATCAAGAAGAACAATGTCTCCCAATTCCGCTGCGGCACACCAATGAGCACAAGTCGCGCCAACGTTTCCGGCTCCGATGATGGTAATTTTTGCTCGCCGCATGAAGATCATCCCAGTTGTTAGTGGAGAGGTTACTAGTGAAGATTTTTCTGATGGAAAGTGTCTATCCTGCCTGCTCTTCCCCGGAGGTCAAGTGGACAAGTGCCGACAAACCCGCCAATTGAAGATGTAATCGGATGTACAGAGTGTAGCGAACCGTTCAGCGGTTCGCGTCCCAAATCGCCCTTGCGTACCGTTCTCTAAGAAAGATTTTTGTTTGTGGATTGTCTTCTGGCGCTGAATGAAAATGGATCGGCGCGGATCCGCGTCTCGGTAGTCTATTCACCCGGAATGATCAGGGTTTTCCATTTGCAAAGAACGCCAAGTAACAGATTCCCAAGGGTGTAGTGAATGGAGAGCACATAGGAAATGGAGGGCCGTGCTCGCCGGTCATGCCCATGGAAACGGATGGGCATCAAATCTCCATATCATTCCTCAACTCTGTGTGATTGAAGATCCACTGTAGTCGCTTGCTGGTCCTTTCGTTTTTTCTTGGCTTCAAGATCTTCGAGACCCGTTTTTCTCAGCCAAAACCAAATGCCTAGGATAGAACTAATGATGACCAATGCAGCGGCGGAACCGATCCGTTCCACCCCAATCGATTGGTGTCCTGCAGGTTCTAGGTTTTCGATGGAACTGGCGATTAGCAAAGGACCAAATTGATCGGTGCCCCCTTTCTGTTGCATAAATTCCGACTGATAGGACCAAAGGCGAAAGAAGAACCCTGTGACAGCGAGTTTCCCTCGCAAAGGACGAACAATGGCCCCGTCAAACGGACTCTCTTTGCTTGTCTCAGTTCTAAGGAACTCGGGTAATTCACGGATCGCAATCGATACAGGATAACGCGTCTTGAATTCCACTGGCTCTTTTCCATCGTCCCTTTCCACCTTGACCACCACCGCACCAAGGTCGCCGATCGCATCCACCTGATAATAATGGTCGCTGCCGAGTTGGTTTTGTCGCTGAGGGTTCGTCACCGCTACTCTGGTAATTTGCACACCCTCAATTTCCATTCGGACCCACTCGGCAATGGTGTCCGTGCCATCTCTCAAAAAAGTCACTGGATCGGCACGTTTTGCCTTCGGAAGTGCTTGCTGATCAGTAAGCTGGTGAGCGCTATTGAGCATGGAATAAAATGCATCACCATCCTGCGGCATCAGTGGTAAGCGATTTCGGTCAGCTAAACCTGCCAATAGCGTGAGGTTGAAATGCTTCTCTTCCAGTAGTCTTTCTCCTTCACTCATGTCACGTTTGGCAAACCAACCTACAGTACCCGAGGCGATGGTGGCCGTCTCCGAGCCTATTATTGGTGTCAGCAGGATAC
>JAAXIK010000085.1 GCA_012270385.1 Rubripirellula sp.
TTCAGCTTTCAGTTGCTGCGCTGGAACTGCAAATGGGTCGAAAGATGGAGTGGAACGGGAGAGGGGCTTCGAACGTCCGGAACTTCTGTCGGTGTTATCAGTTGCTCGGTTCAGGGCGGGATTGCCTCCTGCTGAACTTTTTCGCCACTGAAGACTGGAAGAAGTCGACCCTACAGATCCTCTTGGTGAGGGCTGTGGATTTTGCTTTAGGTTTTCCAGAGACGGGTTGGAGTGAGTTCCATGCATTGGAACTCTCTGCAGACGATTGGATTGTGACCCAAAATGATCCTGCACCAAACTTGGCGAAGACTGGGTAAGGGTGGCTAAGACACTGAGTGAACTAAGCTGAATCCCCTTGATGCACATCTGGGCTATAGTTCGGTGCTTCTTGCGTGATCGCGATGTCATGCGGATGGTTCTCCCTAACCGTCGCTGCTGAGACCTGAATGAACTTGGCATTCGTTCTCAGCTCATCAATTGTCTTTGTGCCGACGTATCCCATTCCTGCTCGCAGACCACCTACCAACTGATAGACGTAGTCGCTAAGCGGTCCTTTAAATGGAACTCGTCCCTCCACACCTTCGGGTACCAATTTTCCTGCTTCAGTACCTTTCTGGCGGTATCGATCACTGCTTCCTTTGACCATCGCACCCATCGATCCCATCCCTCGGTACGATTTAAAGGTTCGACCTTGGTAGAGGATGGTTTTGCCAGGACTTTCGCTCAGTCCAGCAAAAAGGCTTCCGATCATGACGGTACTCGCGCCAGCGGCGATCGCTTTGGTCACATCTCCGCTGAAACGGATACCACCATCAGCGATGACAGGAATATTTCTTTCCTTCGCCACCTGATTCGCTCTCAGGATCGCTGATATTTGTGGAACCCCAACACCAGTTATTACACGTGTTGTGCAAATCGATCCGGGGCCGGTTCCGATCTTCACCGCATCCGCACCCGCATCGATTAAGGCCAGAGCACCTTCAGGAGTTGCCACATTTCCGGCAACCACATCGATGTCCCAGCCTCTTTGATGTTTGATTTCACTAACCGTTTCAATCACGTTTTTACTGTGACCGTGTGACGAATCGACGACCAGCAAGTCAAAACCTTGACGAATCAATGCTTCCGCTCGTTCAAAGTCGCCTACACCCACTGCAGCTCCGACGCGCAATCGGCCCTGAGTATCTTTGCAGGCGCGAGGGAAACGCTTCATCATGTCGATGTCGCGGATCGTAATAAGTCCCGTCAGTTTCCTATCTTCGTCAACCAGCAGAAGTTTCTCGACTCTTTTTGCCGTTAAAATTCGCTCAGCTTCCTCAAGCGTTACATTTCCCACCGCGGTGACCAAATTTTCTTGAGTCATCACTTCGGAAACTGGGAGCTCTGGGTCCTCTAGGAAGCGTAGGTCGCGTCGAGTGAGGATGCCGGCCAAGGTTTGATCCTCATTCACAATGGGAATCCCCGAGACATTCGCTTCATCCATGAGGGCCGCCGCGCGGCCCACTTTCTCTTGGGGGCACAACGTCACGGGATCAATGATGATCCCATTGGCAGATCTTTTCACCTTCATCACCTGTTCGGTCTGACGAACGGTGGACAGATTCTTATGAATGATCCCGAGACCGCCCTCTTTGGCCAAGGCGATCGCCATGTTGGCTTCCGTCACCGTGTCCATCGGTGCAGAAATGAGTGGGATTTGTAGTCGGATTCTCGCTGTCAGGTTGGAACTGACATCGACCTCGCTGGGAACAACTTCGCTGTATTGCGGTTCGAGCAATACATCATCAAAGGTCACACCAAGTGTTGTGATTTTATCGTCCGACATGGGAATTAGCCCGCGCAAGTGAAAGATCTACCGAGCGCAGAATTATGCCTGATCTGACCCACAATGAGTAGCGGTCACGCCGTGTTACCATCCAAGAACGTAGGCGAAAATTAGAGGAGCACAGATCGATGCGTCACTTTGGATCATGAATTTCGGTGCGGACGCTTCAAGCTTGTACCACGTGATTTTTTCATTGGGCACCGCACCGCTATAGCCTCCATAGCTGGTGACGGCATCACTGATTTGACAGAAGTAGCTCCAGAGGGGGGATTCTCTCTGGAGATCTTGCACCAGCATCGGGACCACGCAGATGGGAAAATCTCCCGCGATTCCTCCTCCGATTTGAAAGAAGCCAATGGGTGATTGATCGGAGATCGATTGGTACCAGTGTGCGAGTTTCTCCATTTGAGCGGTTCCGGGCGCGATAGCACCATGGCCCGGCAGGCTCCCGTCAATCACACGGGAGGCGTAGATATTTCCCAAGGTTGAGTCCTCAAAGCCTGGTGTGAAGACCGGGATGCCCTTTTCTTTGGCTGCTGCTAGCCAACAATTTTCAAGCGGGATTTGATAGTGTTCTTCAAGCGTTGGGTCATCGAGGAGATCAAACATGAAGTCGATCGGCATCCTCTGAAGATTATTCTCGGCTGCTATTTTCCATCGCGACATCAGGCGGCCTTCGATATGCCGCATCACGGTTTCGGGAATGCAAGTATCCGTGACTCGATTCAGTCCCTTGTCACGGAGTTGAAGTTCATCTTCGACCGATAGGGCACGCCAGTCCTCAATGATTTGATATTCATGGTGAGCGACCAGATTGAACATCTCTTCTTCGAGATTAGCTGCGGTACACGTGATGGCATGGACCTTGTCGCTTCGAATCATCTCTGAGAGAGAGATGCCTATTTCTCCAGTGCTCATGGCTCCTGCCAGCGTGACCATCATTTTGCCGCCACGTGGTTGGGATACAAATTCGCGATAGCTTTTGGCGGCCGCAACCAGTTCACGGGCATTAAAGTGTCGAAAGTGCTCGTTCAGAAATTGGGTGACGTTCATGATGCGGAGATTTTCTGATGCGGAGACTGGAGTTGTCCCTGGATACTTTTCCGCTTTGCGTTGGAAAAGCCCTTGCTTTGGAATAGGAGAGAGGACTGCGGTGCGTGCACTGTTTAAATGCTACGCCTGAATCAACCCAGGACGCCGCGCTGATTCTAATGAAACTCGTATGCTCTGCGACCCTAGATTTGCGTCACTTTTGAATCTACTCTCGATCTCCAAAACGCACCTATCATGGGCTAATCCTCTTCGAATTGCTGCCTCCATCCTTCCCGACGGGAGCAGTGGTCTGTCCCATCAGTCATGCAGCCATTTCGGAGCCATGCAGCAGATCAAGCTGAGTAAAAAAGTGATTTTTTTATTTTGCTCAAAGGGTGAATGCAGACCCTTGATTGCCGATCAACAGAAGTATTTTTTCCCTTGAGGCTAGTGCGTCAAAAAAAACAAAATAAAAACGCGAAAAAAACAGATTTTTTATTTGGGCAAGCGTTGGATTGATCAGGGTTACGGACGTATCGGTTACGGAACCTCGTGATTTGCCATTTCATTGGTCCGCAGCAAGAATCGGGCCATTTCGCGTGAAAGCCCTTTGCCGATTGGTCTTGATTTGGTATTTTCTCGGGATTGACTGCCGGGGTGAGTCCGCGCGCATGACGCGGCCAGGAAAAACGCTCGGTGGTGAAGGCAGCAATTGCAGAAAGAGGCAGTGATAAAACGCGGGGATGTAGTTTCGAGCCCATCGATGATGAACTCATGATTTCTCCGTTAAAGGTTTTCTTTTGCAAGCTGTTTGATATTTAAACTTACATAGTGTTCTCAGGAGCTTATTCCTACGATGGCAACCACCAGTAAGCGTCGGCTCGAACCGACGACTGTCCGGCACTTCGGTACCGGCCTTGGATCTTTCGAACTTCCTGATCTGACTGCCTTGCAGACTGTTTCTTACGACGCTTTTCTCCAAGCGGATGTGGATCCGAGGAAACGTGAGGACCGCGGTCTTGAGTCAGTGCTCCGAGAGATTTTTCCGATCAGTAGCTACGACGGAAACACCTCGCTGGAATTTCTTAGCTACGAGCTGGGTAAGCCCAGGTACACCAGTCAAGAATGTCGGCAGTTGCGGCTAACTTACGGCCGACCTCTAAGGGTTTGGTTGCGTCTGAATCGTGAGGAGCCCCATGAGGAAGAGGTCTACTTGGGCGACCTTCCCATCATGATGGGTGGCGGTGAGTTCATCATCAACGGGGCCGAGCGTGTCGTGGTCAGTCAGTTGCACCGCAGCCCCGGTGTCGACTTTGTGCTCGAGCAGGATACCACCACCGACAGAAAGCTTCCGAGCTGCCGAGTCATTCCTGAGCGAGGCTCTTGGATCGAGGTCAATGTTACGAAGAAGGATGCACTGACTGTTCGTATCGACCAGAGTGGAAAGTTCGCTGCAACGACTCTATTGCGTGCGATGGATCCGAGTCTATCCACTGACGCCGACCTCCTGCAGGCTTTCTATCCAACGGAGAGTTACAAGATCAGCGGTGGTCGTTCGGCTTCGAAGATTGAAGGCAAGATTGCTGTGGATGATGTGGTCTACCCAAGCGACAGCGATCGTGCGGGTGAGATCATTGTCGAGGCTGGACACCGGATCACGAGTAATGTGGCCGAGACAATCTGCACCGCAGGTGTGAAGAGTATCGAAGCGATGGAAGCTCCGAAGATTCCATTGATTTTCAATACGCTTGCTGAGGACAACACTGCGAGTCATGAAGAAGCATTGCTGAGGATCTACCAACGGCTTCGACCGGGGAATCCACCGCAGTTGGAGAAAGCTCGCACGCTCTTCAATGAGAAGTTTTATGACGAGAATCGTTATCGACTTGGTAAGGTTGGGCGATTCCGTTTGAATCGGAAGCTTGGATTGGATGTCGGCTAAGAGTTTATGACTTTGCGTAACGACTACATGATTTCCGCCATCGCTTACCTCATCGATCTCTTCGATTCAGAGAGCAGTGCTGAGATCGATGATATTGACCACCTCGGTAATCGTCGTCTGAGAACGATTGATGAGCTTGCAAGCGAAGAGCTTCGCAAAGGATTCCTGAAGCTTCGTCGGACCGTTCAGGAGCGTATGAGCATCAAAGATGCCACCGATATGACTCCCCGCTCTTTGATTAATCCGAAGAGTGTTTCAGCGGCGATTGACTTTTTCTTTGGTCGCGGCGAGCTATCGCAAGTGGTTGACCAGACCAATCCTCTCAGTCAGTTGACTCATGAGAGGCGTCTGTCCGCCTTGGGTCCTGGAGGTTTGAACCGGAAGCGTGCTGGTTTTGAGGTGCGTGACGTTCATATTTCACACTACGGGCGTATTTGTCCTATTGAAACACCTGAGGGAACCAACATTGGTTTGATCAGTTCTTTGGCTATCTTCGCCGGTGTGGATGATTATGGATTCCTTGTGACTCCTTATCGACAAATCAAAGACGGTAAGACGACTGACGACGTGGTTTGGCTTCGAGCCGATGAAGAAAGTGAATCCTATGTCGCTCCAGCGGACACCGAGGTTGTCGATGGTGCTTTGGTTCCTGGGCCTAATATGATCGCCCGCTTCCGAAGTGACTTCCAAATCGTTCAACCTGATCAGGTTGACTATATGGATGTTGCACCGGCACAGATGGTAGGTGTTTCTGCGGGATTGATTCCATTCCTCGAGCATGATGATGCGAACCGCGCGTTGATGGGTTCGAACATGCAGCGACAAGCGGTGCCGCTGTTGGTAGCTGAGCCGCCGATTGTTGGAACGGGTATGGAACGTGAGGTTGCTCGGAATAGTGCGATGGTGGTGAGAGCTCGTCGCGCAGGGGAGGTCACTTACTGCGATGCAACCCGAATTGAAATTGGCAGTGATCACTACGATCTGAAAAAGTATCAGGGGCTGAATGAGCGGACTTCTCTCAATCAGCGTCCCATTGTGAAGGTCGGGGATACGGTCGAGCAAAATCAGATCATCGCTGATGGTGCGGCAACGCTGAACGGTCAGTTAGCACTCGGCCGAAACGTATTGGTTGGATTCATGTCATTTGATGGATTCAACTACGAGGATGCGATCATCATCAGTGAGGAGTTGGTTCGTAATGACACCTACACCTCGATCCATATTGAAGATTTCGATGTGGAGATTCGTGAAACCAAGCTGGGTCGGGAAGAATTTACCCGGGACATCCCCAACGTCGCCGAAACGGCCCTGCGAAATCTTCAGGATAGCGGGATCGTTCAAACTGGAACTTACGTCAAGCCAGGTGACATTCTGGTCGGCAAAGTGAGTCCAAAGAGCAAGACCGAGCTGACTCCCGAAGAGAAATTGTTGCACGCCATCTTTGGGCGAGCGGGTGAGGATGTGAAGAACGACTCACTTGAAGTTCCATCGGGGATTGAAGGGATCGTCATCGATACCCAAAAATTCTCCAGGCGAATGAGTCTGTCTGAAGATGAAAGAAAGATCTTTGAGAAAGAACTTAAGGACGCAGAGAGCGCGGGCAACGAGGAAATCGCAAGCACTTTCGAATCGCTAGTCAGGGACCTTGAAGAGGCTGCAGGCACGAAGCTCAAGGATGCGACTGGAACGCCACTCGCTGATGGTCAGGATCCAAAGTTTGTTGCAGAGCGTGCAACTTCATTCCGCATTGATCATGTTCTTGATCAGGTGGGTGATGCGGCCAAGCAGAAGCAAGTTGAGCAAGTTTATGCTCAGCAGTGGGTCAACGTTGAAGTGGCGATTGATGCTCGAGATCGTAAGCTCAACAGCATGAAGCGTGGTGATGAACTACGCAGTGGAGTGCTGCAAATGGTGAAGGTCTATATTGCAACCAAGCGAGTGATCAGTGTTGGTGACAAGATGGCTGGACGTCACGGTAACAAGGGTGTGATCGCAAAGATTCTTCCAATCGAGGACATGCCTTTCTTGCCAGATGGAACACCCATCCAAATCATGCTTAACCCACTCGGTGTTCCGAGTCGTATGAACGTGGGTCAGATTCTCGAGACTCACCTAGGTTGGGCAGGTGCCAAGCTAGGTTTCCAAGCCATCACTCCTGTCTTTGATGGAGCATCGGAATCCGAGATCAATGATTGTCTTGCCGAAGCTGGCTTACCCGCCCACGGGAAAATTCGCTTGCGTGATGGTCGTACCGGGGAGCCGATGGAGCAGGAAACCACGGTTGGGTACATCTACATGCTGAAACTCCATCACCTCGTTGATGACAAGGTTCATGCAAGAAGTACCGGTCCTTACTCGTTGATTACTCAACAGCCTCTCGGTGGTAAAGCACGCTTTGGTGGCCAACGCTTCGGTGAGATGGAGGTTTGGGCACTCGAAGCCTATGGTGCGGCTTACATCCTCCAAGAACTATTGACGGTCAAGAGTGACGATGTCGAAGGACGAACCAAGATCTACGAATCCATGGTCAAAGGAGAAAACACGCTCGAGGCAGGAACTCCTGCAAGTTTCGATGTGTTGACCAACGAGATTCGGGGCCTTGCACTCAATATGCAGTTAGAAAAACGACCGATCTAGTTGCTCAGGGGCATCCCAGAAGAATCCAGTATGGGGTCGCATGCGATCCCTTCACCGAGTGTGAAAGAAAAGAACAAGACGTGACAGGGGCGGAAAGCCAGCAAAATATTTAACTCGCGAAGCTTCCAAACCCGTCATTTTTTATCCGCCAAAAAGTCTCAATTAGGTTTACCGCCCACAACGGGCAACCAGGAGCACAAAAACATGTCGATTGGCGAATCCAATAGCTACGATCGCATCAATGATTACGCATCCGTTCGCATCTCTCTTGCTCGTCCTCAGGACATCAAGAGTTGGTCATTCGGTGAGGTGAAGAAGCCGGAAACGATCAACTATCGAACCTACCGTCCTGAGAAGGATGGTTTGTTCTGTGAGCGAATCTTTGGTCCTGAGAAGGACTGGGAGTGTGCCTGCGGAAAGTACCGGGGTATGAAGTACAAGGGCATGATTTGTGATCGCTGTGGAGTGAAGGTCACCCATAGTCGTGTCCGTCGAAAGCGTATGGGGCATATCGAATTGGCCGCCCCAGTGGTTCATATTTGGTTTTTCAAGGCAATGCCATCTCGCCTTGGCAATCTGCTTGATATGAAAACCAGTTCGTTAGAGAAGGTGATTTACTTCCAAGACTATGTTGTGATTGACCCAGGCACTACCGAGCTTGAGCCACAACAGCTTCTTACTGAAGAAGAGTATCGAGCTGCCCGAGCGCAATACGGTGACGGATCTTTCGAAGCAGATATGGGCGCGGAAGCTGTCAGGAAGTTGCTCAATAAGCTGGACTTGGTGCAGCTATCCGAGAAACTGCGCACCGAGCTGGATGAAACTGGCTCCAAGCAGAAAAAGAAAGACCTCATCAATCGATTGAAAATTGTTGAATCGATTCGCGATAGCGACAATCGTCCTGAATGGATGGTCTTGGATGTGATCCCGGTGATTCCACCCGATCTTCGTCCTTTGGTGCTGCTGGATAGCGGTAACTTCGCAACCAGCGATTTGAATGATCTTTATCGAAGGATTATCAATCGAAATAATCGATTGCGCAAATTGGTGGACTTGAACGCACCTGAAGTCATCATCCGAAATGAGAAGAGGATGCTTCAGCAGTCGGTCGATGCATTGTTCGACAATAACCGATGCAAGCGTCCCGTACTCGGTTCATCCAACCGTCCTTTGAAGTCGTTGACCGACATGATCAAAGGTAAGCAGGGTCGATTCCGGGAGAATCTTCTCGGTAAACGAGTCGATTACTCGGCACGTAGTGTCATCGTGGTGGGCCCACGATTGAAAATCCATCAATGTGGTCTTCCCAAGAAGATCGCTTTGGAGCTTTATCAGCCCTTCATCATTCGACGCCTCAAGGAACTTGGGCACGCTGACACCATTAAGTCAGCGAAGAAAATGCTAGAGCGAAAGGATGAAGAGGTTTGGGATATTCTCGAGCAAGTCATCGCTAACCATCCCGTGCTTTTGAACCGAGCACCGACGCTTCACCGAATGGGAATTCAAGCGTTTGAGCCAACGTTAGTTGAGGGCAACGCGATTCATCTCCATCCGCTTGTTTGTAAAGGCTTCAACGCTGACTTCGACGGCGACCAGATGGCCGTTCACCTCCCGCTTTCCATTGAAGCTCAGGTCGAAGCTCATACGTTGATGCTCAGTACCAACAACGTCTTTGCACCTTCCAATGGTAAGCCGATCATGAGTCCTTCTCAGGACATCGTGATGGGTTGCTACTACACCACGGTCGAAATGCCTGAGCAGCGTGGCGAGGGGATGGTGTTTGCAGGATACGACGAGGTCGACTTGGCATTCTCCCAAGGGGTTGTCGCGCTGCATGCCAAGATCAAAATGCGTTTGCCGAAGTACCAGAAGCTCAAGACGGAAGATGGTAACGCTAAATATGGCGATGTGATTGAAACGACCCCTGGTCGTGTTCGCTTCAACGAAATGCTTCCAGCCGGAATGGATTTCTACAATCAGGCAATGCGAAGCGGTGACTTGGCCGGTGTGATTAGCGATTGCTACCAGAAGATTGGACGTCGAGCCACGATTCACTTGCTCGATGACATGATGCAACTCGGTTTCCGTGAGTCGACTCGATCTGGTTTGTCGTTTGCAACCGATGACCTGGTGACTCCCGATACGAAGACCGACTTCATCAAGGCTGCTGAGAAAGAGGTCATGAAGCTGAA
This sequence comes from Rubripirellula sp., assembly GCA_012270385.1. Classification (GTDB taxonomy): domain Bacteria; phylum Planctomycetota; class Planctomycetia; order Pirellulales; family Pirellulaceae; genus Rubripirellula. Next base: position 9,629 of record JAAXIK010000085.1, read on the forward strand.
GAAGTCTTATGATCGTGGTCTGATGACCGGTCAGGAGCGATACAACCATGTGTTGGATGAATGGACCAACGCACGTGAGTTGATTACCAAGGACATGATGGACGCCATGAAAAATGACGTTCGTGAGGGTGGTTGGTACGTCAACCCTGTGTTCCTCATGTCGCACTCGGGTGCTCGTGGTGGTATCGAACAGATTAGACAGCTCGCTGGTATGCGTGGTCTGATGGCCAAGCCGACTGGAGAGATTATTGAAACTCCGATTAAGGCTAACTTCCGTGAAGGTCTTTCGGTGCTTGAGTACTTCTCATCCACTCACGGAGCACGAAAAGGTCTTGCCGATACGGCTCTCAAGACTGCTGACAGCGGTTACCTCACTCGAAAGCTTGCCGATGTCGCCCAAAACGTCGTGGTCACCATGGACGATTGCGGTACGACCCAAGGGATTACTAAAGGGGTTGTCTATCGCGGCGAGAAAGTCGAAGTGAGTCTTGTGGATTCGATTAATGGACGTGTCAGTCGCCAGTCCATTGTGAATCCAGTGACGGATGAAGTGATTGTGCACGAGAGTGAGATGATCACACCAGAAATCGCAAGAAAGATTGAAGCGATGGGCTTGGAGAAGATTCAGGTTCGTACTCCTATGACTTGTGACGCTCCTCTGGGTGTTTGTCGCCGATGCTACGGCATGGACATGTCAACCGGTGCGTTGGTTGAAGAAGGGATGGCAGTAGGAATTATCGCTGCTCAGAGTATTGGGGAGCCTGGTACTCAGCTCACCATGCGTACCTTCCACATCGGTGGTAGTGTGAGTAAGCAGTCGGTTGAGTCGGACATCAAATCGAAAAAGGCTGGTGAAGTCAGACTGACAAGAATGCGTGCGGTGGAAAACACTTCGGGTGAGCAAATTGTGCTGACCCGAAATGGTGAAATCGCGATCGTTGATGATCGCGGTAGAGAAGTTGAGTCGTACGCCGTTCCGACTGGAGCGACCCTGAAAGTTCGCGAAGGCGATTCCGTGACTGATGGGACCATTCTCTGTGAATGGAACCCATACTCCATTCCGATCCTTTCGGAAGTCACGGGTAAGATTCGGTTTGAAGATATCGTTGAAGGAGAAACGATGCGAACCGAACGTGAGGCGAGCGGAAACATCCGAATGATGATCGTTGATCACAAGGGTGATTTGCATCCTCAGATTGTTGTTGAGGATGCAGAAGGTAAAGCACTTGATGTGCAGTACCTCCCTGAGCGAGCAATGATCATGGTGAAAGAGGGTGCAGAAATTGGCCCAGGTACCATTCTTGCTGAGATGCCGCGTGAAACCGGTGGTGTTTCGGACATTACGGGTGGTTTGCCACGAGTCACCGAAATCTTTGAAGCCCGAAAGCCTAAAGATCCATCCATCATCGCAGAGGTGGATGGAACGGTTGAGATCCTTGCCGAAAGAAAACGCGGAAAGAGGACAATTGTTGTTCGAAGCGAATCAGGAATTGAACGTGAACATCTTGTTCCACACGGAAAGCACTTCCTTGTTCACAGCGGTGACGAAGTGCGTGCTGGGCAGGCCTTGGTAGACGGCCCGTTGGTACCTCACGATATCTTGAGGGTCTCCGGGGAAGAGGCGGTACAGCAGTACCTGCTTCATGAAATCCAGCAGGTCTATCAATCGCAGAAGGTGGAGATCAACGATAAGCACTGTGAGATCATCATCGCTCGCATGTTGCGTAAGGTGAAGATCGAGACCTCTGGGGATACAAGCCTGCTGCCTGGTCTTGTGATGGACAGGTTCCAGTTCCGAAAAGTCAATGAGGAACTCACCAGTTGCATCAAGATTAGCAATCCCGGCGATAGCGACTTCAGTGAAGGAACCATTATTCCTCGTGAAACATTTGAGCAAACCAATGCTCAAATCGAAGCTCTCGGCGGAACACCTGCTAAAGGGAAGAAGCCGAAGAGTGCGACCGCAAGTACCCAGTTGCTTGGTATCACCAAGGCCGCGGTTCAATCCAATAGTTTCATCAGTGCTGCATCGTTCCAAGAAACGACCAAAGTTCTGACAGAAGCTGCCCTGGCAGGTAAAGTGGACAAGCTTGTTGGCTTGAAGGAAAACGTGATCCTTGGTCACCTTATCCCCGCGGGTACGGGCTTCAGAATCTTCCAGGAGTCCGAAGTCAACTACCGCCGGGAAGCACTTGAAGAGTTGGCTACGGCACCCGTCCAGAGTCTCGAGGAAAGTTTCCCATTACTGAATGCGGATGGCGGGGGCGAGAGTGGATTGAGTGCTGCTCCAGCCATGCCAGCGGATACGGCCACCTCAACTTTACCTCCAGTTGCGGAAGCAACACCACTACCTTCGGAAGGCGAGTTGCCATCGGATGTCAACGATCCGATTGGTGGCGGAGAGTCTGACCTACTTGGGGGAAATCCCGAGTAGTGATTTAGAGACCAAGTTCTTCAGGTAACCTTCATTTAGGAAAAGTCGAGTCACTCGTATGGGTGACTCGGCTTTTTTATTTTCAGCTTACTTCAAGGGAACTCAGCGAGGGGTCCGATGCGCATCGCTGGGCTTCTTTGAGATCTGTCTCACCCCGAAGAACGCGTGTGGCAATCGTTTCCGCGAGGGAGAGCATCCCTTGTTGTTTTGCGATAGCGTCGATATCTGCTGCTGGCTGACCAGTCGCGATAGCCTGCTCGATTTCGGAGCTGTTTTGAAGAATCTCCGAGACACAAGTTAGCTCCTGATAACCATCCCCAAAACATTCTTCGCATCCCACGGATTCGAAAAGATGCTCAGGTGAGACCGGCACTCTGCTCTTCAAACGCTCGGGCACCTCATTGGCTTTTTTCTCAGATGGCCGTTTACATGCTGGGCACAAAGTCCTTATCAGTCTTTGATTGATCACACCCACGAGGGATCGGGCAACAAATTTAGGATTCACTTCGTATTGGACTAATGAGTCAATTGCTTCAGCAGCGCTTTTTGCATGGATGGTTGCCAAGACGAGTTGTCCGCTGATACCGGCGCGAATTGCAGTGTTTGCAGTTCTAGAATCCCTGATCTCCCCGATCATGATGACATCAGGGCTATGTCGCAGTACGACCGCAAGGAGATCAGCAAAATCTAACCCAAGCTTATGGTTAACCTGAGATTGCATGACTCCGGCGATTCCATGTTCAATGGGATCTTCGAGAGTATGAATTTTTCTTGATTCATCATTAAGTGCATCCAGTGCAGCATACAGCGTACTGGATTTCCCACTCGCTACGGGACCTGCTACGAGGATCAAACCTGCGGGCTGGTCGAGCATTTTGCGAAGGATCTCTAATTCATAGGAGTCGTAGCCCAATTCGGTTAGCGAACGTGTTCCCCGCACGGGGTCGAACAAACGTATCGTGACATCTTGTCCGTAAAGAGTGGGGATCGTGCTCAATCTTAAGTCCACCTTGCTACCGTTGGGTGTGTGCAATACACCTCGGCCTTCAGTGGGTCGAAGCATGTCTCCTGCATCAGATCCAGCAAGCACTCGAAGATGGCCTTGCAATTTATGGCCGTAGTCTCGCGCTAAACGACGGACAGTTTGAACTTTGCCCAAGCGTCGGACTGCGATGATGACACTGTTTTCTGAATCGGAAACAAAGAGATCACTTGCCCGTTGATCCACCGCCCACTCAATCAGATTGGCTGCATAAATTTCAGGTGGCGAAAGTTCAATTTCTCCTTCTATCTCCTCGAAATCAACTGAAGCTTCTTCTTTCATCTCAGAATTCCCTATCTATAAGGAGAGTGCTAAGTAAGTCGGACGCAGTTGCTTTAAACTCAATAGGTAAATTACTGGCTGGTTACGAATTTCCAGCTTGGGTTCCCAAACCTCAAATAAAAAATGATTTCATCTTTGTTCGAACCGGAATTACCCGCTTGCGAATATTCCTCGGAGGGCACAGCATAACCGAATGAACAACGACCTGCAGACCATTGAGCCTCCCGACGAATCGCTTTTAGCTTTGCGCCGTTATTTTGGCTATGAAGAATTTCGCGGAAGACAGGGCGATATCATACGCCATGTCATGGGGGGGAATCACGCAATGGTAATCATGCCCACGGGCATGGGAAAATCTCTTTGCTACCAGATTCCTGCTCTGCTTGGAGAGCGTAGCGAGGCGGGTTTAGTCCTCGTTTTATCACCATTGATCGCTCTGATGCAGGATCAGGTACAGTCTTTGCTTAAACGCGGAATTGACGCAACCTTCATCAATTCATCACTGGATCGGAAGGAGCGCGAGCATCGATATGATGGCGTTGCTGCGGGGCAGTATCAGCTCCTCTACGTTACTCCAGAGAGATTTCGTAAAGCTGAGTTCTTGGAGGCACTTTCAAACCGACCGTTGAGATTATTAGCCATCGATGAGGCTCATTGCGTCAGTCAGTGGGGGCACGACTTTAGGCCGGATTATTCTCGCATACAAGAGATTCGCGAGCTGATTGGTAATCCAGTAACCATCGCCTTGACCGCAACAGCGACGCAAGAGTGTCGCCAAGATATTTATCTGCAGATGGGAATCCCTGAAAAAGAGATCGCCCTTTTTCATCAAGGGATTGATCGTCCTAATCTCTCGATTGAAGTCGCAGAAGCTTGGGGCGATGAAAGCAAGTTGGATTGCATTGAGGCCACTTTGTCACGCTCTGAGTACCTAGGTGGAAGCGTCATTATCTATTTTTCTCTGATCAAAACACTCGAGCGATTTAGTGATGCATTGTTCCAACGTGGCGTGAGTCATGTGTGTTACCACGGTGACCTTCCGCGTCGACAAAGACGTCAAATACAGGAGCAATTCATGTCAGGTGAGGTGGATATCGTTCTAGCCACCAATGCGTTTGGTATGGGAGTCGATAAAGAGGATATCCGAGTCGTTATCCACGCTGAGACACCCGGCTCGATTGAATCTTATTATCAGGAGATCGGCAGAGCGGGTCGTGATAACCAACCGAGTTTATGTCAGTGGTTGTATGATCAGAACGACCTGATGACACAGATGCAATTCATTGAGTGGTCAAATCCAGACGCTAGTTTTTATTCGAGGCTCTTTACTTTAATGTCAGAGCACGAAGAGGAGTGCCGTGCATTTGGAATGGAGTGGATGAATGATAGGTTGCAGCGAGTCAGTCGCCATGACCATCGATTAGCGACTGCGATCGCTATGCTCGATCGTCATGGTGTGATTGGGGGACCCCACCCTCCCAATTGCTTTGAGATTCAAAAATCTCTTCCCGATGATTTTCTCGATGATGAATTTTTGTCCGAAAAAAAACAACGTGACCAGCAAAGATTGTATGGAATGGTTCAGTTTGCCAATGAATCAGGCGATAGGAAAGAATTCCTTAATCGCTATTTTTTGGGTGATTCGGTAACGGCCTGACGAGGCATTTCGGTTCGCTGCAATCCAAGAGGTTTTTGCAGTGTGACGTTCGCTTGGATCTCACTCGTAATTCCATTTCATAATCCATGGGTCATCCATTTGTTTTTGCATGGACTTAAGCTTTTCCTGATAGAGTTTTAAGATGTCTCCATGACCAGGGCTGTCTGCGAGATTTGTTGATTCGTGAGGATCAGCCTTGATATCGTAGAGTTCAAATTCAGGCCTTTGAACATAACGGCCAACGGTCATCTGACCGTAAGGTGCATCGTTGCCTTTGGCAAGTTGCGCTTGCCAGCTACTCGCTGCCCAGAGATCCGATGCAAAGGGATAAGGCAATGGGTGGGCGATATTCCAAATCAACTTATAGTTACCATCTCTTACGACTCGCATCGGATAATACATTTGAATTTCATGGAATGTATGCGATGCAAAGATTGTCTTGTGATGAGCTTCATTAGGATTTCTTAGGCAATGCAACCAAGAACGGCCGTGATAACGGTTGAATGGTTTATTTCCGTTTCGATTTTCCTTGATCGCTTCACCACGTTCTTTCCAAAATTGATTCGCATCAAGCGGGTTTTTGGGGGCATTCGTTTCATAATCAAGGCCACCAGCAAAGTCGAGAAGTGTCGGTGTGATATCAATATGGCTGATTAAAGCCTCACTACTCACGCCTCGCTCATCTTGGTAAGGATCACGGACTACCATTGGAACACGTAGGCCGCCTTCATAGACCGTCGTCTTACCGCCCGCAAAAGCCATTCCATGGTCACTGGTGAAGACAATCATGGTTCGATCATAAAGATCTGCTTCTTTCAAGATATCGACCAAACGTGCAACGCCTTGATCGATTCTCGCGCAAGATTGATAGTACTGAGCTAGCTCTTCTCTGGTTTCAGGGGTGTCGGGCAGGAAGGCCGGGATCGGTAGATCGTTTGGATTAAAGAATACCTCTTCGACCCCTTCATGAGCACGGTCATTCGAAAGATTTCCGAATAGATCTGGTTTCAGTTCGAGTTCGGATTGATTGTCCTTTCCTCCACCGCGATGCGGGTCTGAGGTGCCAAAGTAAAGGAAGAAGGGCCGGTCATCTTCTTTTTGAGTGATGAACTCTTTGCACTTATCGGCCATTGCAACGGCATTCCGTCCGTTGCCTTTGAGATAGGTTTCAAATTCATAGACCGTTTCCGGTGCAACGTGATACTTACCAATGTGTGCTGTTCGATAACCAGCACGATTCATGACGCGAGGTAGCGAAAGGCTGACTACATTATGAAACGAAGCAAACTTGTGGTAATGATGTTGATGGCCGAATTGACCATTGCGATGGTTGTGCAGGCCACTCATTACGACGCTGCGGCTCGCGCTGCATGAGGCAGTTGTCGCAAAAGCATTTCGAAAGATCATTCCATCACGTGCGATGGCATCGATTGCTGGTGTCACTGCGGCGGGGTCACCGTAGCATCCGAGCGTTGGGCTCTCATCATCGGTGATGATGAAAATCACATTCCGTTCTGCTCCAGATGCTGCGTTAAATACTGTGGTGCTGTTCACAAGGGTGAGCAGTACGATGTAAATTGCTGGGATTCGTATGAATTTGCGCATCAGCTTGGTCTAGGTTGGAGTGTTAGAATGAGGGCTATACTGGGCACCAGGCGATTCATTGCACTCGCATCGGTGCAAGTTCGAAATTGAGCAATGGAAACGCCATGCAACTCCAGTTGCTTGCCGGTCGACGAATAGTTTAACGAGATTACTGATACGATGAAGAAGATGGCCGAATTAAAGTTGCTCTCTATTTCAGTATTCAGATTTTTGATCTTTTTTGTGACGGCGTGGAGTGCTGCTCTGGTGTGGGCCGACCAGAGGACAATTTGTCTCCTTCCCTTGGGCACCGATGCCATCGGACAGTCCGTTGGTACTGAGTATTCCCCCGATCAACTATTTGGTGAACCTAACGATCCTTGGAACGCTTACATGAGCGTTTGGAGATCGCACCATCGGGACCCGGCTAATCTTGATGTTAGACGACTTCTCGGTCTTCCACTCGAAGGACCATCGATTTTTCAAGCAAGAAGAGGGAGGTCATCTCCTCGCTGGTTAGGTTGGCAACCTGGTACATTTGCACAAGTTGAAACCTCTCATTTTTCGATCTATAGCACGGCAGATGAAGCAGCAACTCGGACTGTTGCCGAGGATTTGGAGGCATGCTTCTGGGTTTGGACACAATTGTTTTTTCCTTTGTGGGAGGGTGCTGCTCAGGTGAGTTCGGCTTTTGCCGACTACGAGCAAGGGAGCTCCATCGAGGAGTACTTGGCTGAAAAGCGTCCACGTCTAAGCATTCGGCGTAAGTTTCAAGTGGTTCTGTTGAAGGATGCGGAGCAGTACCGTAAGACGCTTCAGGCAGAGGGGAGCGGGATTGAACTTTCAACAGGCTTCTACAGTGATTCACTGAGAACGATCTTCCTTTACAACAGTGGAAGTGATGCGGCCGAAACCAGGCGTCATGAACTGACTCATCAGCTGTTCCGTGAGGCGACAAGGTCCAGCCTTGGTCAGACCACTCCAGGTGAACAAAAGGATTTCTGGTTGGTGGAGGGAATCGCTGGATACATGGAATCCATGGCGCTGAGGGGAAAGGTTGCTCTGATCGGAGGATGGGATTCGCCCCGCCTTCAGTATGCTCGTTATCGAGTCTTGGTGGGCCGGGATCAGATGACTCCTCAAGAGTTAATGAATGATGGTCGAGATCAAGCCCAGCAACGATCCGATTTAGCACGCTGGTACTCACACTCCATTGCACACGTGCACGCAATGATGGATGGCGGCGATGGAGAGGCGCGGCGTTGGTTGTATCATCGATTGTCGTCACTTTATCGCTCGCGTTCACCAATGGATGCTCTGGCAAACCAAGAGAGAATAGAAGATCGCTTAATGCAATCTTGGGGTATGGACTTGCAGAGATATCTTCAAGTGGATGACCGAACTTTACTCGCGTTTCCTACCTCGAGGGAACTTCGCGTGTTGTGTTTAAGCGGATGTGAAGTGACTCAGGCATCCCTTCAAGATCTACCTCATAGCTCAGCCATGACGTGGCTTGATCTCGCGAGTATACCCGTGGGTAATGAGACAATTAAAAAACTCATTCCCCAACCTGATCAACTGGAGCAATTGACTCTAGAAATTACAAAAGTGAACGACGGCTTGAGTGATTGGATCTCGCAAGCCAGAGGCTTGCGAGAATTGGACATGAGTTGGACTCCAGTAGGTGACGAGTTTTTGAATTCTATTCAAGGTTGTAGGGAATTGTCCGTCTTATGGATGACGGGAACTCAGCTCACGGATAAAAGTGTTGATGTGCTTATTCAGTTGCAAGGTTTAGAAAGTCTAGATGTGCAAAGAACTCAGATCAGTCCCGCTGGATTGGATCGAATCAGGAAAGCCCATCCTCGGTTGCAATTGAATCCACTGGAGCTGCGATCACCTTGAATGCCGATAAATCATTACCCAGTTTTTTTGCAGTCACTCAGGATTTTCCGCGAAAGGTCGTGGAAGACGTGGAGGCTGTGATTGCCAACACTTTTCGTGACACACAATCGCTCGAAAAAATTGAGAAGGGACAGCAGGTGGCAATTGCGGTTGGTAGCCGCGGTATCAATCAATTGAGCCGCATCGTTTTGGCGGTAGTGAATGAAATAAAAAACTTGGGTGCGGTTCCGGTCATTGTTCCTGCCATGGGTAGCCATGGAGGTGCTACGGCCGAGGGGCAGAGAGCCGTCCTCGAAGGTTTTGGTATCACCGAATCTGCAATGGGCTGCTCTATCGTGGCTTCCATGGACACCATTCTTTTGGGGCATACTCCAGAGGGATTACCGATTTATTTTGATCGAGTAGCCAGTGCTTCCGACCATATCGTTGTGGTAAATCGAATTAAGCCTCACACTCGTCTTGTAGGACGCTACGAGAGTGGCTTAATTAAAATGATGATGATCGGTCTGGGTAAACATCAAGGTGCCTCCACCTATCATCAATTCTTTCCGGACTATGATTATTGTTTAGATCATCTTGTCGACTCAGTTGTGGATTTGCTCCTAGAAAGCATGCCCATCACATGTGGCTTAGCGGTTTTGGAGGATGCATTTGAGAACACTGCTCATATTGAAGCGATCCCAGCCAAGAAGATCGTCGAGCGGGAACCTGAACTCTTGAATCAGGCCAAAGCTTTACTACCAAAACTGCCCTTCGATCAAATCGATTTATTAATTGTGGATCAGATTGGAAAAGAGATTAGCGGAACCGGGATGGATACCAATTTGATTGGCAGAAAATCGAATGATAAAGCTGCAGCGGAGAATGAGTTTCCCAAGGTTCGTTACATCTACGTGCGTTCTCTTACAGAAAAAACTGCGGGAAACGCGGCAGGGATAGGCATCGCTGAGTATTGTCATCAACGGGTAGTCGACTCACTGGATAGAGAAAAGCCGACGGTAAATTGCATCACCAGTGCACATCCGTCGGCTGGCGCCGTGCCACTCACCTTCGCTTCAGATTTGGAAGCCATTCATGCGGTGATTTCTCAGGTCGCTGAAGCACGTAAAGGTGATGTCAAATGGATTTGGATTCGTGATACACTGCACGTGGATCAGGTATTAGCAAGCGATTTCTTTTATGAAGAAGCACTCCAGCGTTCTGATCTGCAGGTGATAGGCGTGCCCAAGCCGCTTGACTTTGATGAACTTGGTGATTTGAGGAATCCTTGGTAGACCAACCCAACGGCTTAATGATCGCACATAAACGACTCGAGTCTCGACCCTATCCAATTGACGATAGGAATGACTCATTTCAAATTCACCCGTCTTTTCCGTTAACCTTGCATTAATTATTCCCTGTTCGATGGAGAGATCCTTACTGATGGAATCACAATTTCCAACACCTATGTTGGATCGCATATCCGCTGCGGGAGTCATGGCTGTCATCGTTGTAGATGAGGCGGCTGACGCAGTGTCACTTGCTCGAGCATTGATCGCTTGCGGGATTGACGTCATGGAGTTAACGCTTCGTACACCCGCTGCGATCGAAGCATTGCGACTCGTGAAAACCGAAGTTCCGGAAATGTTAGCTGGTGTGGGGACGGTGCTGCATACGAGTCAGATTGATGAAGTGATGGAGGCAGGTGCTGAGTTTGCTGTATCACCCGGATTGAACCCCACTGTCGTCGAGCACGCTCAGAAAGTGGGTTTACCATTTGCACCTGGCGTTGCAACACCTAGTGAAATTGAGCGGGCAGTTGAGTTGGGTTGTAGGGAGTTGAAATTCTTTCCCGCCGAACCCATCGGAGGGATTCAGTACCTGAAGAGTATGGCTGCTCCGTATTCGCACCTCGGCTTGCAGTTCATCCCACTTGGCGGAATCAATGCAAGCCGGCTTGGATCCTACCTCGATGATCCATCGGTACTTGCTGTGGGGGGTTCATGGCTTGCACCTAGACAAATCATTCAGAAAAAGGATTGGTCCACGGTGATCGATCACGCAACCGAAAGCCGACGCATAGTCAAAGAGAGATTGGGAAGATGAGTGGAGTTGTAACTTTTGGCGAAATCATGGCGAGGTTGGCCCCTCCGGGTTTTCAGCGTCTTCAACAGGGTTTACCCGGAGTGTTGAATGTTACCTTTGCAGGTGCCGAGGCTAACGTTGCAGCATCACTCTCTTTTATGGGTGAAAAGGCTAAGTTTGTCACTGCACTTCCCGATAACGATCTCGCTAGAGCTTGCGCCGCTACCTTGAGATCCACTGGTGTTGAATCGCATTTGATCTGGACCGAAAAAGGAAGGTTGGGTCTGTATTTCTTGGAAACTGGTGCTAATCAGAGGCCAAGTCGTGTGATTTATGATCGTGATTATTCGAGTGTTAGCCTGACTCCCAGCGATGAGTATGACTGGGATTCAATTCTTCAGGAAGCAGATTGGTTTCATGTCACCGGTATTACTCCGGCAATCTCGGAAGCGGCGGCGAAAGCTACACTGGATGCGGTTCAGCAAGCAAAGTCGAAAGGTCTGACCGTATCCTGCGATTTGAATTTTCGTGGCAAATTGTGGAAGTGGAGAGAGGGAAGCACCTCGCGTGAACTTGCCGGGGAGGTCATGCCAGAAATTGTCAAATCGATTGACATCTTGATTGCCAACGAAGAGGATTGCGGGGATGTTCTCGGGATTCGCGCGTCAGGCTCTGATGTTGCTTCTGGTCTGCTCGAGGCGGAGCGTTATCCCGAAGTTGCAAGGC
>JAAXIK010000516.1 GCA_012270385.1 Rubripirellula sp.
ATGTGGGCGGACCCAAAGTCACGAGCATTCTCGGAGAACTTCGCTTCACAGTGGCTCGATCTGGCAGGGATACGCCGGTTAGCTGTCAATCCCGAATACTTCAAGTTTGAGGAGAAGACAAAAGACCTTTTTGAAGAAGAAAGTATCCGGTTTGTCCATCATGTTCTCTCCGAGAATCTTTCAATCGATAATTTTATCGATTCTGAGTTTGCGTTGTTGAACCCTGTACTTGCAAGGCACTATCGAATTCCGGGTATTAGCGGTGGTTTTCAAGTCGTGAATCTTTCGAAGGAACAGCACCGGGGAGGGCTTCTGACTCAGGCGAGCATGCTGTTTGGAAACTCAACCGGCGCCGAGACCCATCCGATCAAGCGGGGAGTTTGGGTCTTGGAGCGAATGTTGGATGATCCTCCCTCGCCGCCTCCGCCGAATGTTCCTGAACTTGATCAAGCTCAGGGTTCCGATGAAAAGCTTTTGACCCTGAAAGAGAAGCTTATCGCGCATGCGGACAATGAAAGCTGTCGGGATTGTCATCGCAAGATCGATCCTTGGGGACTGGCCTTCGAAAACTATAATGCGTTAGGTCAGTGGAGAGAGGGATCCACCGATCCTCTCGTTTTGGCTCCTCATCAGTCAGTAGAGATTGATTCTCGAACTGAGCTGCCTAATGGAAAGAATGTCGACGATCTGGACGCGTTGAAAGCCTACTTGTTGAATGAGAAAAAAGGCCAGTTCAGACGAGCAATGGTTCGTAAAGTCATGGCATATGCGTTGGGCAGATATCTGGAATTTGCGGATCGGAGTGACGAAGATAGGATTTGTGACAGCGTGAGAGATAATGGGGACACCTTTCAGTACTTGATTCAGCAGGTTGTCCTGTCCGATGCGTTTCAGATGAAGTAAATTTCGTAGGGCAAGAGTTTGTACTTCTAACCTTTCACAGAGAGTATTCCCTTGAAGAGAAAATCTTGGCATCTCAGTCGACGTATGGCGTTCATTTCCAGTGGTGTGTGCATGACGCTGCGTTGGCTTGAGTGTATGTCAAACTATGGCAAGTCAGAGGCAAGAAAGAGGTTCTTCGCAGGGTATTTTGCATACGGTGTCCCGATGCCAGCGGATGATGCGGAAGATCGGATGGAGAATGGTTGGTTTCCGATGGGCGAGGGGCGTGACTATCAAGCACCAAAGATGCATCAGGGAATCATGCCGCTCAGAGAAAAAATTACATTTCTTTCTGGGCTTTCCCACCCTTCAATGAGAACCACCTCGGCACACAAGGGCGCGGACTACTTCCTCACTGGTGCCGATCTGTTAAAGACGTACGATAAGCAATCGATTTCAATCGACCAGCATATCGCCTCGTCGATCGGCGATGCGACACGGTATCAGTCACTGGTGATGTCTTCCATGGGTGGAGTTAATCGACCCTATCGTTCATCGACCCTGTCGTTTGATCGTAACGGTCGACCGGTCCCCGCACAGAATAAACCGGCTGAGATTTTTCGAAGAATGTTTGGTGAGGTTTCCGATTCTGAACGGAATGCTTTGGTCAGTCGCGGGAGTATCCTTGATGAAATCCTCGATGAGGCGAACGATCTGAATCGACGGCTCGGCGCGAACGATCGGAAAAAAATGGACGAATATCTTAACTCCGTCCGCGAGGTTGAGCGACAAACCGAACGTACCCGTCTTTGGCAAACGACGAGTAAACCGAAGGTGGATTCCGGTGCTTTGGAATTGGAAGCAAATCCAACCACTCCAAGAGAGTACCTCAAGGTTATGTATGATTTGCTCGCGCTAGCGTTTCAGACAGACTCAACGCGTGTTGCTACGTTTCAGACGGCCTGCGAGGAAGCCGGTGAAACCGATCGATTCCCTTCCGCTATTGGCCTCCCTCACTCATCTCATAAATTGTCCCACGAAAAGAAAAATTATGCGGACGTGGCGAATTACATCACTTTCCTGAATGATCTCTATTCAGATTTCCTTCAAAAGCTTGATTCGATTCAGGAAGAGGGTGGTACTCTCCTGGATAACACCTTCTGCTTTTATGGTTGCGCGACAAGCAAAACTCATCAGGCGGTGAATTATCCTATTATTCTTAGTGGTGGGAAAAACATCGGGTTTCAACACGGATCCCATCTTCACTATGAAGACAACGTTCCACTCTCCAATCTGTTCGTTACGATTGCGAATCAGTTCGCCAGTCCTATTGAGAGTTTTAGCGATAGCACAGGTGACCTAACGGAAGTTCTTTCCTAGTCACATGGGTCCGATTCTTTAACGGTTGATCGCTGCGAGGTTGTTATCGTTTGGGTGTACAGGGTTTAGGCGGGAAAGGTTGAAATGATTCGTTTTTATCTAGTGCTTGGCGTTCTGGTAACTGCTCAGCTGGCTTCGGCTGCTGACCGCCCCAATATTCTCTTTATCTTCACAGACGATCAATCCCATCGAACCGTCAGCTGTTACCCCGAGTCCTATTCGTGGGTTCACACCCCTAATATTGATGCTTTGGCTGCGCAAGGTGTTCGGTTTACCCATACCTACATGGGGACTTGGTGTATGCCTTCGCGTGCAACGATGCTCACTGGCCGACATCAATTCGGTGTAGAGTCGATGAGGATGGAAGGCGTGTACCCTGGAAGCGTTTACGATCCGGAGCAGTGTCCTTTTTGGCCGAAGGTATTCCGAAGCAACGGCTACACCACAGCTCAGATCGGAAAGTGGCATACCGGGATCGATAGTGGATTTGGTCGAGATTGGGATCATCAGATCGTCTGGAGTCGCCCTAAATACCCTGAAAATGCTGGCCATTACTATGATGATCAGATTGTTGAAATCGATGGAAAGGTGGAGCGGATATCGGGATACACCACGGATTGGTATACCGACCGTGCCGAGCGATTCATCCGAGGTGAGAATCGATCCAGTGAAAAGCCATGGTATCTCTGGCTTTGCTACGGTGCGGTTCACGGACCCTTCACACCCGCCGAGAGACATCGCGAGACTTACCCTGACGTGGACGTACCTGTTCCAGAAAATATCTTTCCTGGCGACTCTCGGAAGGGTAAGCCCGCGTATGTGAGGAAGCGGAACCGGTGGGTGGAGAATGCGTCAGGTGAAATCGAACTCGATTCTGGCGTTCAGCAGCGGACGGTGGTCAACGCACCCTTACACGGAAACACGCTACAGGACTGGGTTCGGCAATATCACCAAGGTGTTCTGGCAATCGATGATGCCGTAGGTCGGTTGCGAGATGCCATCACAGAATCTGGCCAAGCTCACAATACGCTTATCGTGTTCGCAGCGGATCAAGGCATCGCGTGGGGACAAAATGGTTTCCAGCAGAAGATTGCTCCTTATGATGCCAACATACGAGGGCCGTTGATCATGTCTTTCCCCGGCAGGATTGCTGAGGGGAAGGTTTGTGAACACCCGGTCGGTGGGACGGATCTGCCCCCTACGTTTTTCGCGTTTGCGGAGATTCCATTACCATGGAAAATGCATGGTCATGATCTTTCGCCTCTTTTAAAGCGACCATCGCATGCTTGGCCCCATCCTGTTCTGACTGTCTTAACAGGAGAAAAATACGGCAGCGATACCGATCGGATCCCTACGGATCGAGAAACACTTTATAAAACCGCGAATGTACCTTGGTGGGTTTCTTTATTGGATGGAAGACACAAGTACATACGCACTCTGATCGAGGGTGAAGTGGAGGAGCTGTATGATCTGGAAAGGGATCCAGATGAGCTGGTCAATCTGGCATTGCAACCTGAGTATCTGAATCGATTGAGATCGATGAGGGAAGCAACCCTGGCCGAACTTCGCCGCACCGATGCAGGTTTCGTGGACCATCTACCCGCTTTCTCAACACCACAATGATTCCGTTGGAGTCCATTCGGCATCGAGTGGTAAGGGGGCAGCGAAATCGGTTCAGGATGTGAAGTGAGTTTTTAATCCAATGGTGGTGAAATTTCTAATTAGCTTAATGATCCCTATCCAACCGAGCTAAAGCTCGGGCGTGTCCCCGTCGAGGTTTTGTCGGCCGCCGTCATCAGCCAGAATCCTCGAGCAATCAGTAATAGTCCAGAAAGCCCGCTTCCCAAGCTCAAACCAAATCCCGTGGTGTAGTAATAGTTGGGATTCTCAGCGCATCCTATCCAGGCGGACATTAATCCAAAAGTCAGGGGATAGCCAAAGCTCACCCAACACCAGCTGGAACGCACAGCGCCGAAAATTACTCCAACAAGCAATGCAGCGCGGACCAGGAGGACACGGGGCGGCCCGAGCAGTGCGCTGCGGCACG
>JAAXIK010000295.1:0-1064 GCA_012270385.1 Rubripirellula sp.
ACTGGCACGTCCCGTTGCTGCTGTCCTCATCGATATCCTGACCAGATTGCGCTGCTGCAAAAATGGATGAATTGCCTGCTCTACTTGACATGCAACTCTTTCATTCTGGGTTGGCATTGGATCGCCGTAGTCCAACGCATTCACAAATTCCTCAATCCTCACTCGATTGACGTCAGGCCACTGACCTTGTGCCAAAGCTGATTTTGCTAATTTGAACGACACGTCACTGACGTGGAGAGAAAACGTTGAGAAGGGAGTCTCACTAGCCTGCAGTTCCTTAAATGCATCTTTTATTTTAGAAGGATCAAGTTCTGGCTGCGTCGGTGAAAGCTGTGAATTCTCCTTTGCATCGCGACCCAACAAACGTTTTTTAGCTTTCTCTGCGGTTTCCAATTTCCCAGAGAAGTCAACGATCTCTGATAATCGATCCACCTTTTGATCCGCTTCTCTTCCTGAACTCCTTCCCCCTGCTACACGACTTCTCGATTCGGTCCCAACTGACTCTTGGCTCGATGCCTTACGAGTGGATTCAATCAGTCCATCTGCATCCTGATCCACGGGAACCATCTCTGCTAGTGACTCAATACCGGAACGACTCATCAGTTGGCCCTGCTTTTGCTGTTGCCTGAACTCTTCGCCCCGCTGCGCAAGTTGTCGTCCCTCGCTAGCCGCTAGACTCTCCTCTGATTCCTTGAGTTGCTGGGTCTTGCCTTCGACTAACTGCCTTCTGGTCTGCCTTCCTTGAGTGGCTTGCTCTCCTGGGATAGGCTCCCCTGCTCTGTCCGCCATTCCCAACTGTGTGCCTCCGGTGGGTAATCCGAATCTCGGTGTGGGTGTCGCTGTGTTAGCAGAGATTGACGAAGATTCTCGGGAATTCCGTTGTGGTAGGGACTTGTCCAGTGCGTCCGCTGTCGTTCTCTGATCTTGGACCTGACCTCCAAAACCACCTCCCCCCATCATGCCACCACCGCCGCCAAATCCTCCCAGAAGACCACCGGAGATTGCTTTACTTTCAGAATCCATCCCCATGCCTCCCATCCCACCTAGGTCGCCGTTTCCTGCAT
>JAAXIK010000295.1:1074-4307 GCA_012270385.1 Rubripirellula sp.
TTCCCCGTAGATAATCCCGTTGGCATTCTGATCGAGACCTTGTTGCAAACCCAAACCTCCGATCGCCTCGGGCTCCGCGTCAAAGAAAAAGTCCACATTGGGTTCTTGCCGAGGCACGGAATCCGATTCGGCCAATAATGATTCTTGATCGACCAGGGCGGGCGAGTCTTGCACCTGACCCTCGGGTGAACCCGCTTGACCTGGGAAGGATTGCTGTTGCTCCGTTGGAGCTCGACTCAGGTCACTGGACTTCGACAAAGAACTGGAGGGCGTCGACCGCTTGAAATCAAGTGATTTATTCTTCTCAGCTAGCCGCTCCACCTCCATCGCCTTTGCACCAAACGCCGCCTCAGGGCCCGATGAAGGAAGCAAAGGTTGATTCGCAGACTTAGAAGAAGGCCTGCCAAAGTCTCCCTCTGCTCCGCTGGGTGGAGCCGGGAGGGCAGATGGAGCAGCGGTAACGGGTGGAGAAATGGAGAGCCTCTCTGAGGATCTTGAATTGAAAGCTGAAGGTGACTCCGCATCAAACACCTCCTCATCCGCATCTTCAATCCCTAGTCCGATCGAAGCGTCTTCTTTTTCCGCACCCCATTCAGCGGCTCCATCAAAAAACATGTCATCTGCCGCGGCAGGTTTGCTTGCGGTCGCTTCAGGAGTTGCACTGAACCAACGCCCAGAAGGCGCGGCCGAATCGGAGGACACCATTCGGCTGGTCACCGGTCGAGAGTACAAAGAGACCACGCCGACCAGAAACAGCCCCGTCAGGCACGCGAAACGAACTCTCCTTCGACCGAACCACTCCACGTTCCCGCCAGTCCAACTCTTACTCTGGAAACTCGAACTCCATCCGCGGAATTTCTGTTTCACAACTGAAAGGGTTCGGTCCTTCGTCGTTTGCCTTTGTGAATCCCCAACTTGCGTCTGGAGCAATCTCTCCTCTGACTCCTTGCATAGCGATAAAATCTTGTCACGTCGTTCTGGACTAAGCCTAGCGTCCGAGTCTTCTCGTGATTCCACCAGATTGTCGGTAAGTCGCTGAAGGACACCCTTCGCTAAATCTCGATCTCGAACCGAATCACGATCCTCCATGGAACCGTCACCTGTAAAGCCATCAAACAGATCGACTAACGACACGGCAAGGAGTAACTCATGAACACGCTGGACTGACTCCTTGAATCGATCTGAACTTGGATCCGCGGAGCACAAGGACTTTAGTTGTGCCTTTTCAAAATCAGAAGCTTCATCGAGGATGAATGCAACGATCCTCGATTCCAGTTCCGACAACGGAGATATTTCGGGTTTATCCTCATGCATCAGAATCAATCCATCCTCAATGAGTGCAACTTTTTTGCGAGTCCACGAACCAGATGATGCAATCGGTACCCCACGTTACCCACACTCAATCCGGTCTGCTCACTGATCTCCCGATACCGCATTCCATCGAAATACTTCAGACGAATCAAAGCACGATCTGATTCGGGTAAGGCATCCACCAAACCACGAACCAAGTGAATGGCTTCCAGCTTCGTGAGTTGTTCTGGAACCGATTCGGATTTTCCGTCAGGCTCGGTCTCCAACTCGTCATTAGCTTGAGGCTGCAAGCGTTCGTCCCGCAGATGATTCAGGATTTGATTCTTGAGCGACCGATAAAGCCAGGCTCTCGGTTGCTCGATCTCTTCCCAGTTCAAATGCAGCTTCAGGAACACATCCTGCACAATCTCTTCCGCAACCTCTCTGTGCTCCAAAAGCGAGATGGCAAAGCGTAGCAAGGGTTGCTCTTCCTCCTCGAATAGCTCCAGGAACGCACCTGACTTGGAACGTTGCACGCTTTTCGACTTGGTTAGGGCAATCCGCTTTAACATCAACTCAGACTTGGTTCCCGCAGAGGTGGATAGGAAAGACTGCCTTCAGTGATAATGAGAAGACACGGGACAGAGAAAAGAATTAGGGGGAAAATCGATTTTTCCCCAAAAAAGCTACCTAATTCTAACTATCGCGCTAATCAGCACGACTTCCCACCCACTAAATGCCTGATCACAGGGCCAAAATCCGCTCAAACTCCACCCAAATCAAAAAGAAAAACTTGCAGATAGCACGCATCCAGACGCGAGATTCATCATCGAATACGAGGAGTTCACCGAAAACGATAGCCTAAACTCACCGATCTGCTCCTTCTCGTTTGTGCCCGTCGGAAACCACCACTGGGAGACTGTTTTTAGCGGCGAATACGCAGCTCCAGAAACTGGACCACCCGTTTTCGAGCCTCTCCGGTGAAGAAGGTTTTCCCACCGTGTCCAGAGCCGGGAAGCACAACTAAATCCAGGGGTAAACCTGCCCGCTGGTACACCTCAGCAATTCGCTCCGACTGATCCATCAATACGGTCTTATCCTTGTCACCGTGGAGTACAAGAAAGGGTGGATCTCCCGGGCCGACATGGGTCACCGGAGAAGCCAGCTTCGCGAGTTGGGTTTTCTGGTCAGCGCCTCCACCCAATAGTCGATAGACGACTGAACCCTTTTCGTTGGCTCGGTGGGGCTGCGTCTTAGATCGAAGGATGAAATCCGTTGGCCCATAAAAATCAACCACAGCATCGACGCGCGAAGAGAACTCCTACTTCCCGCGGCCTGCTCCCTCCAACTCCTTCACATCCGCACTGGTGCCCAACAACGCTGATAGATGACCACCGGCACTCGTCCCCGTCACAGCAATGCGGTCCACGGAATAACCATACTGTTCCGCATTGGCTCGAAGCCACCGAATTGCGCCCTTGCAATCATGAATCTGCGCAGGAAAGATCGCTTGATCGGTTAAGCGATAATCAATACTGGCAACTGCATAACCGTAATCCACCAACCAGTCGACGAGGCAAGCCGCCTTACTTCCACCTTTCCAGCCCCCCCCATGTATGAAAACCACCAGTTCCGGACCGCTAGATTCCGGAAGATAAAGATCGAGAAACAGCTCCTGTCCATCCACCTCCGCAAATCGCACCTTGTCCAGTCGCTCCACCCCAAGAGCTGGACCGGAAAAAAAACGACAATCGATTGCCATATCCAACAACTCAACAACTCAAGTGAGTATTTTGACCTTCACAGTTTCTTCCCAAAATGAATCGAAAGTGTTTTGCCCAAGTGTAACAAATCCATCACAGGCTTTGATCCTACGCGTTAGAATTCAAAAGCCACGGTTACAATCCCGGGCCATCATTCGAAATCAAACGATCTAGCGTTGA
>JAAXIK010000041.1:0-2315 GCA_012270385.1 Rubripirellula sp.
TTCCACAAAGGCATGCAGGGCGACGCTTCCGCTACGCTCTCGATCTGCTTTTCGGTACGCGTCGGGCCCACGCACTGGCGAGTAATAGATGTACTGACTCAACTCCCAGTAACTAATGGTGCGACTGCTGTCTTGATCCGTTTCTCCAAAGAGCTCAGCAGGTGTCATACCCCGGCGTGCTTCACCTAGCATGGAAGCTTGACCAACCGCAGGGGTGAAGGAAATCGTTTTAACCTGCTGCCCCTTTCCATAAACGACTTTAGCCGCCAGACCCACTCGCGAACTGCTTGACCTGGTTTTGGGTAGGCCAACAAAATCAATTTTCATCTCCGAAGTCAAAGCAATCTGATGAAGGGTTCCAACGCTATCTTCAATCGTTAATTGCGTCCCCGAAGCATTCGCTTTAACAACAGTACCCAGCATGACTTTGGCCTCTGCTTTGGTGCTTGTCTTCTGTGACCAACCCTTGCAAGGCATCAGCAGAAACACAAAGAGAATTGCAGCAGGGATTTTTCTCATAAAATTCATCAAGCAAATAACTCCAGTATGGGTTGTTCGCCGTCACCCACAGACATGGGCCGGCCAGAGGGAGAAATCGCAGGTTGAGTGATCTCCATACCGGCAGCATAGGCGATGCTGGAGTGGAATGACCCTACCGAAACAGGGTTCTCATCCACATAGTATCCCGCATCGTCACTCTTGCCGTAGACAAATCCCTCCTTCACACCACCACCAGCAAGGACGGTTGAAAAACAGATAGGGTGATGGCTACGTCCATCCCCATCAAAGTTGGGTTTGCGGCCAAACTCCGTTGCAACAACCACCAAAGTGGACTCCAACATGCCTCGTTGCTCAAGATCCTTAATGAGTGCCGAGAAGGCTTGATCGAAGACGGGCGCTACATCACTCATCTCGTCGGCGAGTGCCTTATGGTGATCCCATCCGTCGTGCTTCACCTCAACAAAACGGACACCGGATTCGACCAACCGCCGAGCCAGTAAACAGCCCTGACCAAATGAATGATCACCATAAGCTGAACGCTGCTGACTTGTCTCCTTGGAGAGATCGAATGCCTCGAGATCCTTGCTCTTCATCAAAGCGAGAGCATCGTCATAAAAACCGTTGTAAGCCGCTACTCCCTTATCATTGAACCTAGTTCTAAATCCCGAATCCAATTCATTGAGTAGCGCCACGCGTTTCCTTGCGGCTGCCCTTCCACCAATCGATTCAACGTCGCTAATTCCCTGTGTTGGGTCGCCTATCGCCAAAGGCGCGTAACTCGAGGAAAAGAAGCCGTTTCCCTGATCGGATCGACGATTCACACACACACTCGATGGTAAATGATCACTACTGCGACCGAGGTAATGCGAACCCCATGCACCAAGTGTGGGATGGACGATCGTTCCACGAGGCTCAAAGGCGGTACGCATGAAATATTGTGCAGGTTTATGAACTCCAATCTTGGCTTCCATCGAACGGATGACGCAAAGGCGATCCGCTACCGAAGCAAACCTTGGAAAATAGTCGGTCACCTGAAAGGAGGCAGATGTACGAATTGGCTTCGCCGGACCTTTCGACTTACCTTTTTTAGGGTCGAGAGAATCAATGTGGCTCAGCCCTCCGCTGAGCATCAACCAGATGACATGTTTCGCTTTACCAAAAGCAGGATGGCGCTGCTCGCGTGTTTGGGCAGAAACAAATGAGTTACCTGGCAAAATACTAAGGCCCAACGAAGCTGCGGCACAGCGTTCGACGAATCTCCGCCTGGTTGAGGTATCAAGTTTGTCGAGTATCTGCTTCATTTTGGATCTACCGTTTCAGTATTCGAAGAGTCCATGGATCGCACTTATTGAATAAACATGAACTCTCGTGAGTTCAACAAAGCCCAGAGGATGTCCCCCAATTCAATCTCCTGAGAAAATGCGCGGAGACATTGCTGCGTTTCGGTGTCGAGCGGCTCACGTGAGAAGCACGAGCGATAGAGCAGAGAGATTTGATCTGATCGATTGCTTTCTCTTTGAGCGAGTTTCATCGCCAGTGAATCCGTCATGAGTTCTTCCATGACCTCACCATTCATCATCGCCAGAGACTCGGTGATGCCACCTTCGGTCGACCCATCATCTGCCACTTCCCGCGCTGACTGACCCGCTATTCTGAGAAAGTGAGTAGGCGGCATCGGCTGAGGTAGCTCGGAAGCTCGCAACCAGGTCTCAGCGCGACGTGTTCTAGTGGACGACATGAACAATCCGCGGCCTCCCTGATCACTGGGAACTTTCCCGTCCAACAGTGAATCAGCAAATGCCATGATTTTGTCA
>JAAXIK010000041.1:2325-4298 GCA_012270385.1 Rubripirellula sp.
AATTCAAAGGGAAAAACTAATCTCTCGATCTTCGGTGCATGATCTGTCTTCAGTCGATCGATCTCTTCACCACGGAAGAGGAGAACCAATGAGTCCCAAGTTTGCTCCGCGGTCATCCTGCGCAAGACGGGTCCGGGAAATCGATAAGGCTGACCTTCTTCAGGGGTCACACTGACCTGCCTCTGATACGTCCTCGTGTTGAGTAGAATGCGTTGAAATTCCTGCAAGTCGAAATCCACCGCCTTCATCAATTCAGCGAGAAAGTGAAGGAGCGCAGGATTAGTCGCATCCTCCATCACATCGAGGTCGGTCACTAGCTCCTTGACTGCAATCCCAAACAGTTTTTTCCACAGCCGATTCGCAATGGCAGCGGCAAACCGAGGATTGTCTACTGAGGTCATCCAATCTGCACACTGCTCGCGACGCTGCTCTGGTCGCAAAGCGGGGGATGGAACATCTGCTTGGCCATCCCAACTGATAAACTTGGGATCAACCGGTTCCCCCGGCTTTGCATCGTCATAAGCGTAATCCTCAGGAAACGTTGTGGAACGCTTTCCATCAAATACAACACGCTCCATATTGGGCTGCAGAAGTGTGACCAGATTGGCCTTTGAAAATTTCTCGTTGCGTAGCGTGATCGCTGGCTTTCGGGTATCAAAACGCTCGAATGCAGTGGAACCAAAAAATGATGCCATCTCGTAAAACTCACGTTGCGTCCAAGCCGCGAACGGGTGATCGTGACATTGAGCACAAGCTACGTTGGCACCAAGAAAAATGGTGAGCGTGTTGGAGAGGCTATCAAGCGGCATGCTCGCGTCCCGTAGAAGGTATGCCGTAGCTCCATTCTCGCCGAGTCGTCCCTCCGCGGTCATCATCTCATGCACTAACTCGTCCCAAGGACGGTTTTCACGAAGCTGATTTTTCAGCCAAGTGTGAAGGGTCCACGTCTTACCAAGCCGGTAATATTCATCGTTTACCCGAAGCATATCCCCCAGCCAATTGAACATGTGCGACTCGTAGCCGGGAGAACCCAATAAGTCATCAATTAGCCTTCTACGACGACCCGGCCTACGGTCTTTTTCATGCTCCGACAGTTCTGCAGGTGTGGGGATACGTCCGATCAAATCAAGATAGACTCGTCGAGCAAATTGAGCATCGCTCGCAGGAGGATTAGAATCCAAACCATTCTTCTTTAGATCTTCTTCCACCAAAGCATCAATCTTCAACGACGCCTGCATTGAATCGATAGCACTCACCGGAGCGGCGAAGATAAAGAAAGCCAACCCAAGGCTGAGACGGTCAAATGAATACGATTTCATCGGATGATCCTGCACGCGTAAAAGCAAGAATGAAGTACTTTGGATTTCCCCATACCATGAACCTACCAATTTAATTATTGGTTCTCCGCCACAATCACTCGGAGCGGATCAATGGCCGAACTCGCTGAAAGGTCGAGCGACAACGTCCGACGATCCTGACTGAAGGTCACACTGTCCCTACCCGAGTCCGGTAGATCCGCTGGACGACTGGGTTCGATACCTCGCAACTTCCCTTTGTAATCTCCAAGCTCATGCCCTAATAGCTCATCACTTTGGGTGAGAAGCGATGTTTTGCCAATCAAGCCGAGTATCGGTCGATCAAAAGTAATTTGACCGATCACTCTAGCACCGCCAGCTTCATTTCTTGTGAATGCACCAATTGGGTTGAGCTGTAGTAGGTAACTTCGCACGACCTGCCCCGGAAGGATGACTTTCTTACCCTGCTTTCGTACTTTCATGTACTTTCCAGGTTCAGTGACATTCACCTCAAGTTGCGATTCAAGTCCGACGCGTGCACGCTCTGGAAACACCAGAATATGTTCGCTGTCCTCGTATCTCCCTGGAACAAAGTCGGGGCCCGGCGAGACAAACTTCATCAAGCCAGTCGCTTGCAAAACTCCCGAGGTGACGGGCCAAGCATCTTCATATCGCTCG
>JAAXIK010000549.1 GCA_012270385.1 Rubripirellula sp.
ACTGCTGTCAAAGCTGAAACGGAATATGGACAAACCGGATACAGGGCCAGAATCGCGAGCGGCGGTCGATGCACGCGGATATTGATGCTGCTCAGCTAATGCTACGTAGATCTATCGGATCACAAAAAAGTCTGCCGAGACGATCGTCAACAGAATGTCGGGAAGCCTGAAATCGTTCACAGCGGACTGTAAGGAAAGATCTTCAACATGCTGACGATCGAGAAAGGTGAGCTGGCGAGCCATCGCATAAGACAGGATGTTCTCAACGAACGCCCTGGAAAACCTATCCTTATCTTCCATCAGGATGCTCTTGAGGCCCTGCGGACCCTCGAAGACTCGCCCGTCCATGTGAACCGTTCTCGTGTCCACTGCAAAGCCATCGGTAGTTTTACCGCTGTTCTTGCCAGCGGCGGAATAATTACCGACTTCCGTGTACTCGTCCCGCCAACGCCCCATGACATCAAAGTTCTCCAGAGCGATTCCAAAAGGATCCATCTTATTGTGGCAGATACTGCAACTGGCATTTTCACGATGTGCATTGATCGTTTCTTTGATCGTAGCCGTCTTCGTCGGTGGACTCAGCGCCGAAATCTCTAGATTATCCGGAGTCTCCAAATGGTCCCCGTAGAAACTCTTCAAGACCCAAGCACCGCGGTAAAACGGATTGGTGTATTCACCATTGTTTGTCGTCATCAGCATGAATCCGGCTTGGGACACCAGCCCACCGCGATATCGATTCTCATCGCTAAGCATCACTTTGGAGAACTTAGAATTAATCTGCTTCGGCCTGTAATCCTTCGGTGAAATTTTACTGGCCCCTGGCCTCTCACTAGGCTCGGCAATTGGGTGTCCCTCGATCCGATAGATGTAGTTGAGTTCCGGTGTGATCATCACAAAATCGGAGTCGATAAAACTGGATAAACTCAGATTGCTCGAGAGCACTTCTCTGAAAAACTCGATGGGTTCCTCTTTGATCTGTTCACGAACGAGGTCAAATTCATCTACCGTGAAGATATTGAGGTCCGGTTCAACAATCTTAAGCTTTTCCAAATCAAGCCATTGGTAGACAAAGTCACTGATAAACCTGTCAGCTTTCCCGTCCTCCAACATACGAATCGCCTGCTCACGCCGGATTTGGGGATCACTCAGCTTCCCCTGTTCCGCCAACTGGAAAAGCGTCTCGTCTGGCAAGGAGTTCCAGAGAAAATACGACATTCTCGCTGCGATCGCGTGATCATCTAGAGTTCCTGATACGCCTTCCCGTTTGAAGAGAAAACTTGGGGAGCACAACATTCCGCGAATCCCCGCCTGCAGACCGGAGTAGATACTACGTCCCTGCGAGAACTCGTTCTTCGCGAGTGTGTAGATTTGCTGCATCTCTGTGTCGGAGACGGAACGTCGAAACAGTTTCTTTGCAAGCTGATTTAGGATGTCTTCGCATGCTTCGTAACCAGCCGAAGCATCAATGTCTTTGCAATAGGTTTCGTAGAATGGCGACTTCGGCGGCCAAGAATCATAGACCGGACCGGTAATCGTCGCTTTCTCAATGCAGAACATTCTCTGAGGTTCGCTCCCTTGAACGGAGTTGCATCTCAGGACGACGGTGTCGACGGACGAAAGCTGCGTCGTGAATCCCTCGCTGGGATCAAATTCTTGCCAAGCAGCATTCTTCGGCACAACGTTAACAATACTTTGCCCAACACCAGAGTTCTTCCTTAGGACATAGCTCATCGAGTGGCCAACCGATGGTGAGTCAGCCTGATCAATCTCTGACACATCGGTTACCGCTGGCAATCTTTCTTCGGCTCGACTGCCAGCAACGTACTTTGCGTGAATATAAAATCCATGCGGAACGATGTGAAAAACACCACTCGTTTTAACCGATGGATTGATTTTGATTTGGATAGGCGGTGCGGCAAACACTAGCGGACGGGAATCCCGCTCAAGTGACGGGGCGAATCCCTTTGTATCGTCCTTGTGACTGTGCGTATCGATGTCTGTGTTTTTTGTTGAATAGACAACGACTCGTGGAGCGGGTTTATCGCTCACGACACTTTCAGCAATCCGGTTGGCAACGTTGAAGTACGCTTCCATATCGACGGCCGATAGATGCAAGTTATCCGCATTATTATCAAATCCAACGTCGATATTATCGAGTGGCAATTGGTCGCTCAAAGAAAAGTCAGTACCAAATACATCGTTTACCGTGTTTTGATACTCAACTCGGCTCAATCTTTTTAGCATCCCCGGCTTCTGCTCCTCTGCGAGCGAGCCAAGCTGTTTGGCTAATACCTTTCGCAATGCGTCGGACCTGCTCTGCTCCGGATGCGTCGGTGCATCCTGTGGCGGCATTTCACCACTCTCGAGCACCGCGTAAATATCCTCAAGCAGACTGAATTCCTTCCAATGCTCCGCGTCGATCTTATCCAGACGGATTCCAGCCTCCGGTGATTCTGGGCCGTGACAGGAAACGCAGAAAGCGTTGAAAAATCTCTGTGCCTGCAAGCGGTCATCCGCACTGCATGTTGGATGACGGACTCCGATTAATAGCAACAACAACGCTGCAAACTTCGTGATTCTGAAAGTCATCATGATTTCAAAGTTGGATGATCTGACGGCTGTTGCCAAATTGATCTCTTTCAATCCCAAACTTCTGAAGGATCGAAAGATAAATATCGCAAGTGGTTTCACCTTTACGAACCACATGCCCGCCATGGTTTGCAAATTGGCCTCCCGCAACGAACACAGGAATTTCATTTCCGTTATGAGGCCCCATGGTCTGGCTAATACTGTTGTTTCCTGTCGCGACGGTGACTGTCTCGTCCATCAAAGTTTTCCCAGATTCAACTTTCGTGCTGGCGAGTTTGGTGTAAAAGTCTGACAGAAGGGAGAAGAAAGACGAGTCATACTTGGTCAAGCTAATCCGTGCATCTTCGGATTTCGGTACATCATGTGTTGTGATGTGATGATCATTATCGAGGCCAACCATATAGAAATTGACTACGCGTGTGACGTCGAACTTGAACGCCTTGTAGATCATGTCGAATGCAATTCCTCGCTGTATCTGACGCGGATTATCCAAGAATCGCTTTTTGTCGACATCGTTCGCGAGAAAATTATTCTCGAATGTGGGCGTCACGGGAAATTCGACATCATGGCGTGGCTTGCTGAGCCACTCGATCGATTTATTGAGTTCCTGTTCCGATTCACGCAACGCCGCGAAGTACTCCTCTAATCTCTGTCGGTCTCGCCCCGACACACGCTGAAGAAGCGACTTTGCCTCCTCAAGGGATCCGTCGAGGACGCTACGTTTATGAGCGAGCAACCGTTCTTGCGTCTGCTTATCCGTCTTGGCGAAAAGTGTTTCGAATAGCAATCGTGTTGATTGAATCGGCAGCACCGGTAGCCGATCCCGCCACGATGCGACAATGTGATGATGAGCATGCCCAATGAAGGTGACCACATTCCTGACACGAGTTAAATGGCCGACGTGATCCGCTACGATTTGGTCGAGAGAGTCAGGGTTTGTCGTGGTGTTTCCGACAAAACACCTGTGGTCGTTGTGATGATTCCCGCCAAACTTCATTTTGGAATAGAGCGTGAAATGTTCTCTATGTTTTTTCAGAGGCTCCATATGGTCGCTGAATGTGTAGTCTGCACCGCCAGCTTGTGGTAGCACGTCCGTAAAAAAACCGTACCCCATGCTGATACAGAAAAGCCGTTTCAGTTCGGCGTCATCAGAGGTGTGAGATCCATTTCCGAAGCTTTCCAGTGCCGGAAGGAAAAGCGTGCAGCCGGCGGATTTCAAAATCTGGCGACGTTGCATAGTATTCGACCTCGAACTCATTCTTTAGGGCGGCACTCGGCGAACCGTGTGAAGCAATGCTGTTTTAGACACAGATCCAGTCTAACTGCTTTCCATCACGATCGCTACCGTTTTGGGTTTTCGATGCATCTAGAAGTGGCGTACATCTTGCATCGGACACAGTCGATATTTTGCAGCAAGCTAGCTGACCCCACCGGTAGTCCGAGACAGAAGATTGGAAGGATTCGCATGATCTTTATCGTGCTATGTAAAGAGTCGGCACATGAGCAATCGGCGTTGCTCAAGTGCTGATTACTTTGGCAAAGCGTCTACTTCTCACCGCCTTGAACTCCTGCTCTCGCTGAATCAGACAGCGTGAACCTCGCCACCACGGCGCGATGGTCTGATGGGTAGGGCGAAATCACGATATCTTCATTCTTTTTGTCTACAACGACAACCTGAGCCGCAGTCAGTT